>QZLA01000313.1 GCA_004796375.1 Desulfobacteraceae bacterium | reverse complement strand
TGGCATGGCGGTCGTAGGAGATAAAAAGCACCTCAAGGGCCAGTGATCCGGTGTCAACGATGACCACCTTGGCGTCTTTATTGGGGTCTCTTGGCTGGCCCACACTGCCGGCATTGACAATATATTTTTTTTCCGGATCAAGCATGGTGACCCCTGGGTCAAGGGGGGATTCAGTGACTGCGTCCTGGATGGGATCATAGGTGGTGATCCCCAGTTCATGGGTATGTCCGATAAAGCATAAGGATTGAGGCATTCGGGCCATTTTCTTTTTTAATCCGGATTCGGTGAGTTGAAACAGGTAAAGAAAAGGAGAGTGGTCCGGGCATCCATGGACAAAGCGAGTATTTTCCAGGATTATAGATTTCGGAAATCCCAGGATGGTTTTGATTGAGTCTTCGGACAACTGGCCGCAGGTAAATGAAATGGATTTTTGGACCTTGGGATTGAACCATTTCATGAATCGTCGGTCCTTGATCACCATTTCGTGATTTCCCAGCACGGAGCGGATATCATGTTTCGAAAGAAGTTCCATGACCGCCTGGGGGTCGGGTCCGTATCCAATATTGTCGCCAAGGGAGATGATACAATCAAAGGAACGGGTGTCCAATTTGGCCAGGACGCTTTGAAATGCTTCAAGGTTCCCGTGGATGTCAGATAAGACCGCAATTTTCATGCTGGCATCATACCGGGAACCCCGTTGGAAATCAAGTTGCATCCTAACTCTTGACAGGATACAGCCATATCTCTTATAAATTAAAGACAGATTCGCATATCTGATTACGCTCGTCACGTCGTATCGTTGTTGAATCTTTTTTATAAGAGAGATAAATTATGGATCAATACACTACATGGCAAGATAAGATATCCTTCTTTATTGAATTGGGTAAACCGCTGTCCAAAGCGAAAACCATCCGTGAAACCCTGGATGCGGTGATGTACCAGGTGGGCTTGATTTTTGAGCCGGTAAACTGGTCGCTGCTGCTCAAGGATTCCGGTAACAAGGATCTCGTATTTGCAGCGGTGGTCGGCCCCAATAAAGATAAGATCCAGGGGTTGAAGCTCCCCAAAACAGAAGGGATTGCAGGGCATATCTATACAACGGGTGAGCCCTTGATTGTCGAAGATGTCAGTTCGGATGCACGGTTCAGCCGGCGTATTGACAAGCATACAGGGTTCACGACCCAGTCTATTATTGGTGTGCCGCTCAAAACAGAGGATTCGGTGTTCGGTGTGATTGAACTGATCAATAAAGTCTCCGGGGATCAATTCAATGCAGTTGAACTCAAGGTCCTTTCCACCATAGCCGAGTATGCCGCCATTGCCATTGAACGATCCTATTACTACCAGTCCCTGAAACGGATTGCTTTGATCGATTCCCTGACCGGGCTGAAAAACAAAGCCAGCTTCAATCACACCCTGTCCAACCGCCGGGACCTGTTTGAGAGGTATGAGGTGCCGTCTACCCTGCTGTTTATCAGTATCGTCCAGTTCAGGGAGATCAATGATCAACATGGGTATGAAACCGGTGACAAACTCCTGGTCCGCATGGGTAAAATTTTGAAAGGCGCTGCCAGGCGGGTGGATGAGGTGTTCCGGTATGAAGCAGACAAGTTTATTGTACTGATGCCCCACACATTGACCCAGGAAGCCAAGGCCCTTGAACAGCGAATTCTGGAGCAGGTGGACTACCAGAACAGCCTGGATGACCGGATGAATTTCCAGATCTCCACCGATACCCATACCATTGAGGGAGAAGGCCCCAAAGAATTGATGGATGTTGTTCACAGCACCGTGTTCAAGACGGATGTGGGAAAAGTCCACATGTATTCAGAGCGGATGGAGGACAACCTCCAGACCATGCTGGATGAGGAAAAAGAGGAGATGCCTGAAGATGAGAAAAATGTCATTCTCAAGGGCAAACAGGTATCCCTTTCCGGTACGTTTGTCCATTTTAACACCAAGGACAGCGGGCATTTGACCATCAAATCCATCTCTTCGGTCGGCGTGGGGTTTGAAACCGGTTCCAGGCACTTGATCGCCAAGGAAGACCTGTTGTATCTCTCATTTGTCCTGGACGATAAGAAGCGGTCTCCCATCAAACGGCAGGTGATTATCAAGAATATAGACGGCAGGTACTACGAGGGTGAATTCTATAACCCGCCGCCCTATGATAAAGCCCTGGGGTTCTATCTGATCAATTAATGTAAAATTATTACGCCCACCATAAGAAGACAGGAAGTTTTCATGGACAGGGTACGGTTACGGATCGTATTATATCTTATTATTCATGATGTAATCGTCAATGATCAAATGGATCTCCCGGTTTTGTTTCATCTGCTCGATTTCCCGGTTGATTTTTCCAATCACATCCATGTGTTTTCCCTTGGTAAAACCGATATGGCCGTTCATGATTTTCAAGGGATGCGGCAGGATTTTAAATTCACCGATTAATCCTTCTTTCCGTGCCGTATAGATACCGACCATCTTATCACACGGGTATGCATCAATCCGCCCGAATAACAGTTTCCTGAAATGGTGTTCATGTGCGGATGCCTCTTCTTTATAGAAGTGTCCGGCCTGATCAAAGTCACTGCCATAGGTGTATCCGATCATGATGCCGATTTTCTTTTCTGTCAGGTCATCAAGGGCCTGGAATGTCATTTGAGAATCTTTTCGGATGAAAAAAACCAGTGGATTTTCAATAATGGGCGTGGAATAGTCAAAATGGGGAAGTCGCTTGTCAATTTTATAAAAATTAAACAAACCGTCGTATCTGCCCTCCTTAACCATGCTGTATCCTCTTTGAAAGGGAAGGTATGTCATGGAGAATGGAATGCCGGCCCGGTTGAATGCCGTTTCAACAATTTGAACCAGGATACCCTTCGGCTTTCCATCCACCCGGTCTTCATAGGGAGGAAAGTTGACATAGACCAGTTTGATTTCCCGGGCAGAAAGCCCCGGGCAAAAGAGAATCAGTATGAGAATGGCAACCGGTATAATGAATCTGGCTTTCATAATCTCTCCTTGTGACGGGGTCGTTGATGACCGGTTTTTAAAAAAGAAAAGCAATCCGGAAAATCCGGGTGAATTATCAGTCAAATGACGTGCTGCATCAAAAGGACGGTGAACAATGTGTGATGGCTGTGATTTAGTACCTTGAACATACTATTTTTCATTCAGGAATTCAAGACACCCGGTGTTTTCATCTTCCCTTGTGTTTTTGCTGAAATATTGACATACTCTTTTTTTATTTGTCTGGAAAATTACTCAAATCACTCTGGAGGACAGTGCCATTGAAAGCGTTGATTATTACTGCTCATGGCAGCAGGAAGCAGTCATCAAATGATGAGGTGATATCCCTGGTGAAAAAGTTTGACCGGGAAACCCAACACGGATTTGATTTTGTGGTTTGTGCCTATATGCAGCTGGCAACTCCGGATCTGGATCACCAGATCGACCTGCTTGCCGGGCAGGGAGTGAAAAAGATGGTTGTTTTTCCATTTTTTATCGGGTCGGGCAGTCATATCACCACGGATATTCCGAACCTGATCGATAATGCGAAAAAGAGGCATCCCGATGTGGAGATTGTCATGACCATCCATTTGGGGCGGCTCGAGGATATTGAAAACATCATCTTGAACGAAGTGAAAAAGTACTGATTGAATATGAAGCCGATTGTGATCATTAAAACCGGTGATACCCTCCCGGAAATATATGAGGTGTATAAGGATTTTGAGCACTGGATTTCTAAAGGGCTCCGGGTAAGCCACGAGAAAACTATTGTTTTGGATGCAACAAAGCAGTTTGACCTGCCAGACCCTGAAAACATTGCCGGTGGAGTCATTGCCGGGTCCCATGCCATGGTCACGGAAAACCTGGACTGGAGCCTGAATATTGAGTCCTGGGTCTTGAAAATGATTGATGCTGGACAACCCCTGCTGGGTATCTGCTACGGGCATCAGCTCATTGCCAAAGCCCTGGGCGGCAAAGTGGATTACCACCCGAAAGGAATGGAGCTTGGTACGGTGCAGGTTCAGATGAATCCCAACGCAGGCACCGATCCCTTGTTCAAGGATTTGCCTGGAGATTTTGATGTGCATGTATCCCACTCCCAATCCGTGGCTGAACTGCCGCCCGGTGCCATGCTGCTGGCCGGCAATGGATTTGAGCGCCATCATGCCTTTCGCATCCAGGATTCAGCCTGGGGGGTCCAGTTTCATCCCGAATACAGTGAATCCATCATGAAAGCTTACATCACCCAGACGGCCAGGCACTATAAAGAGATCGAACCGGTTGAATCTGATCTGCTGGAAAAGGTTGCACCCACCCCTTATGCCGCCCTGGTGCTTGAGCGGTTCGGCTGCCTGGCTCTAAGTCCGTAATGTAGATCTGCCCATGAAGATTCTCCATGTCATCAGTCAGGCACCGGATTACACGGGCAGCGGAAAGTATATCCAGGAGATCATCCGGCAATCGAGCCAAAACGGTCATGACAATTTCCTTGTAGCCGGCGCGCAGGCTGATTTTGTGATGGATCATGCGTTGATTCCCAAGGCCCATACCCGGTTTGTCCGGTTTGACGGAGAGGATATTGCCTGCGCCGTACCCGGCATGAGTGATGCCATGCCATACAAGAGCACCATCTTTTCACGGATGCCCCAGCCGCTGCTTGAGCAGTATAAAAACGTTTTCGATTCCAGAATCAAGGCGGCACTGGATCGATTTAAACCGGATATTGTACATACGCATCACCTGTGGATTGTAACAGCTGTTACCCGGCAGGCAGCACCTCACCTGCCCGTGGTCACTTCATGCCATGGCACCTGTCTGAGGCAGCACACCCTGTGCGGAACAATCGGCGCTGAGTTAAGTCCCACACTGCGCAAAATCGATCAGGTCATGGCACTGAGCAGTCACCAGGAAACCGAGATCCAGCAGGCCCACGGAATTGATCCGTCCCGGATCCACACAGTGGGCATCGGCTACAACAACGATCTGTTTAGTATGATGCCCAAACCCCTTTTTTCAAAAATCGAGATCGTTTACGCAGGAAAATTGAGCCGGGCCAAAGGGGTTCCTTGGCTGCTTCGTGCATTAGAGCAGGTCCAGGATCAGGACGTTATCCTTCATGTGGCCGGTGACGGTGCCGGCATGGAAAAAGAAGAATGTCTTGCCCTTGGAAAAGCCCTGGGGGATCGGGTAATATTTCATGGTGCCCTGCCCCACGACAAGCTGGCCCGGTTGATGCAGCAAGCACATCTGTTTGTCCTTCCCTCTTTTTATGAAGGCATGCCCCTGGTGATCATGGAGGCGCTGGCCTGTGGTTGCCGGGTAATCTCTACAGCCCTTCCCGGGATAAAAGAGCTTCTATCGGGTAAAGAAACCCATCTCATTGATCTTGTCGAACTCCCGGAGCTTGAAACCATTGATACACCTTATGACAGGGATTTGCCGGTGTTGGAAGAAAGGCTGAGCACCGCCATAAAGAAGATGCTCGAGTCCATTCGAACACACCCGGAGGTTGAGCCTGGTATCATCACCCGTTTGACCCGGGGCTACTCATGGGACAGCGTTTACAAGCGCATTGAGACGGTATATGAAACCGCACTGTCGGCGTATTAGACTGATGGCACTGATACAGGTAAATGTCTTGACAAGAAAACCTACCGGATGGTGCCGTGACCGACGTACAGGTCCAGGCCGCCATGGACAATGGGCTTCAGGGTTAAAGGAATCCCCAGGCTTTTTGCCAGGGATTTTGAGGGGATGACGGTTGCCACCCGCCAGTGCCTGAAATCGGATTTTAATTTTTTCCCTAAGTGTTCATAAAATTTCCGGGGTGACGTCCCGGCTTTAATCCGTTTGTCATAGGGCGGGTTCAGGGTGATTACGCCGGGTGTGGCCGTGAAATGTTCCGGCACCAGGGAAAAAAAGTCATTCTGTATGACTGAAAAATGCCGGGCAAACGAAATTTTGGCCAATGCATGCGCTCCGGTGATGTTTTTCTTGAGACGCTGAACAGCGTCACGGTCTATGTCTGAAGCAAAAATGGAAGGGTGTTCTGCAGAAACAAAATGTTCGGCCGCTTTTTTCTTCAGGTGGTTGAACTGTGCGGGTTTGAATGCCGGCCAGGATTCAAAGGAAAACCCGCGAAGAAAGCCTGCCGGGACACGGGATTTGATCATCCCGGCTTCAAGGGAAAAGGTACCGGATCCGCACATGGGATCCAGCAGCACATCATCCGGTGTGAATCCGGCCCAGTCCAGCATAGCCGCGGCAATGGTCTCCCGGATAGGGGCAGCCACAGCCGCCTGTTTTAATCCCCTCTGATAAAGGTGCACGCCACTGGTATCAAGCGACAGGGTAAACCGGTCATGTTCTCCCCTGACATATACGGTCTGGGGGACGCTCTTACGGACTGAAACCTTGTTTGCCTCGGGGTCAGGACCCATGGGTGTATC
>QZLA01000315.1 GCA_004796375.1 Desulfobacteraceae bacterium | reverse complement strand
GGCTGGGCAATACCCGGGAAGCTGATATTGACCAGTGGGGTAGTACCATTCTGAAAGTTCAGCAGGCATATCCATTGGTATCGATTGTAATCCCGGGCCATGGCGACTTTGGCGGCTGCAGCCTGCTCGATCACACACGTGCCCTGGTTGAAAATTACAGGTAGTTTGAGTTTATGCCCCTTTGCCGTTCATCCCCTTGATGAGTTCTTTATAGTCTATGGACTCGGGTTTGCTTTCCAACGCAGGTTCTTTTGCACTTTTTACATATAAAACTGAATTATCCCGTTGTTTAGCCAACGCAATGAATTTCGGGAAAATCTCTGCACCGCAGAGGATCACAAACCCGATAAACAGAAGAATTGACACATACTGCTTCATTTTATTTTGTCCTTAATGAATTTGACGGATCCATGGTAAATGCCTGTTGGGGCGTCTTTTTTCCAAATATTTTCCGTGTAAACTGCAGGTAAAAAAACAGGGGCCTTCCCGGACAGAAAAGGCTGCACCAGGGTCGTTTAAACATGAGCGATGCCACAACGATCAGGATGGTCAGGCTGTAGATGATGCCGGACCCGATGAAGTTGAATGCTTTGCTGAAGGGTTCGTACATGGCATCGGACGGGGTTTGAAAATATAATGCAGCAAGCAAAACCATAAAAACCCAGACCCTGGTGATATAGGTCATCCAGGCCGTTTTCGGCGGAGGCGCACACCCCGTGATTTTACTCAAGCCCTCCTGGAGTGCACCAAACGGACAGATATATGTACAGAAGAGGTTCTTTTTGGTGATCAGATATGCCGCTATGGAAAGAACCAGGCAGAGTAATGCGGCCCAGGTTGCCATCCCTTGAAGCCAGTCCCCGCTCAACAGGGTAACCACGGTGGCAATGGAGAACTGGGCACCCAGCCAGAAGCCCAGTGTAATAACGGATAGAATCAGAAGGACCGATCGTGCTCTTGATTTATGCTTAAACCATTTACGTGTGATAATAAATGCAGATAGGAAGAAAAGGCAGATCAGGGATATTTTAAGATATTCCGAAGTACCGGGCTTTTCCTTGGGGTGGGCCTTTGGCATGGCAAATTGAGTAACCCCGATATGCTGTGTTGCCTGCTCAACACCCCGGATAATGGCACTGGATGTCAGGGTTGCTCCGCTGACAGCATCGACATGGGGCATATCGTCAATGGGTCTGCCCGTAAATTCTTCCAGTACCCCAAGGTTCACCACCTTTTCCAGGTAGGAGTGCGTGTCCTTGCTGTCCAGGATGGCCACGTATTGAATTTTCTTTTCCAAATCCACTGCAACGGCGATATTTAAAAGACCGCCATAGCTGGGTGTGCCGGCACGGGCAAGAAAAACAATATTGTCAGGACTGTCATCCAGGTATCCTTTAAAAAGATTCTCTTCGACCTGCACCACGTCACTGATCTCTTCAGAGATGTTTGAAAGCTGCTGGGTAATGGCCTCTTTTTTTCTGTATTCACCCCCTGCCCAGGCCAGGGCCAGGGCAAGGGGGATCATCAGGGCAATGATTATTCTGGAAACACGGGACATATATCAATTCCTACGCTTGAGCCTTTTTGAACACGAACAGTTTGACCAGGATTGCCATGGCAATGACATGGGGGACACCCAGGTATCCTATAAAATACCATCCGCCATGACTCTCGAACTCTCCCACCAGGGTGAATCCGCCGGCCACCACAGCACAAAAGGAGAGAAAACATCCATAGATCAAACCCATCTGCCACCAGGTAACTGTTTTTTGAAAGGACTTTAACCATTCATAGACGCCGGCCACCACCAGGGCCTGGATCAACCCCATGGCCATCCAGAATACATAGTTTAGAATCGTTGTTCCGGGAAACATATGATAACTCCTATCTCTTTTATTTGTTTGAATCATTGATTTGACATGATCGATCCGGGTTAGTTCATGCCATGGTATTCCCAGGTCTGTTCAATATCTTTGAAAACCTCTTCAGCTTTGAAATACCAGGGTGGATTATGATAGGTGGCCTCTTTACCGCCAAGCCAGTCCGACTGAAAATCCTGCCCTTTGGGGATTTTAAAAAAGTTCTTCTGCATGGCCAGAAGACCTGTAGAGACCAATCCGGTTGGATCCCGCGGTTCAAGCTCCCTGGAGATCGTATGAATCCAGGTATTTTTCCTGGAGTAGGGGCATGTCCCGATGCAAACCCTGCACCCAAGGGCGTCCACGGTTTGTCCTGCTGCCCACTGGTTGTAACATTTTTCATCATCCAGCTTCCATCGCTTGAACCCGCGGACCTCAGTATTGGGTTCATCATCAAACGAGATGGCACCGGAAGGACAGGTCTCAGCGCAGATTTTGCACTTCAGGCAGAATTCAGCCATCTTAACACTGATGGGCTGATCATACTCAAATTCAATATTGGTCACCACGGCCGCCGGCCGGATATTACATCCCAATTCCGGCACCATCACCATGCCTGAACGGCTGTATTCCCCCATGCCGGTGGTCAGCATGTAGGGCTCCATCATGATCTCGTAATGATACCCTGGAAATTGGGCCCTTGCAGGGTATCCGAGTTCATTGATGAACCGCTCCAGCAATCCTGCAGTAATCCTTGACCTGAAGTAGGCGTCATAGGATGTGCAGTATCCGATGGCAGAGTAGGTCTGGTCCCAGTACATGGGTACACCGAACACGATGATGCTTTTCCAATGTTCGGGAACCTTGTCCCCCCAGTCCGCGCCGCCATTGGGCATCCCTCGCATCTTGTTTGTAAACATGAACCGGGGATCAAACTTTCCTATAGTTACGATCGAGGTACCGAACAGATGGGCCATTCGCTTGATCAATCTGCTTGCATGGCCGGGCGATTTAAACGCCATGGGGGTTTTACGTTTGACATGGCGGAAATCCCATTCCTCGGGTGGGACGGGTTTCCCGGTTTCCTTGAACACATCATCCGGTTCTTCAGGTACGGTTGCGCCGTGGCGGTTATACATCCCCCCATGGGAAAGGGCCTCTGTGTAGGCTGCAGAGATGGTGTACCGCTCAGCCTTGCCGCTGTTCCAGTCCTCACGGCTCTTGGCGCGTTTCCCAAGAGAATCCATCATGATCTTGTACTTTTCCGGGTGCTTTCTATAATATTCACCCACACCGCCGGGGAGCTTTTCAAGCCCCATGCCCGGATTCCACTTTCCGGATTTGATATGTTCAATGATTTCAAACAGGCGGTCAAAGATAAAATCGTACCGGTCCGGACGTTCCACTTTACCCACAGGCTCCATCATTACCGCGGTGTCTACCCGAAACGGCTCCCGGTTGAAAAACATATCGCCGCCTTGATAGGTTCTGCCGTACCCTGTGTAGGCATCGTCAGAACGTCCAATGGCAAATCCGGCGGCTCCTGAACCGGCAAGAGTGGTCGCAGCAGCGGCAACACCGCCGAACTTCAAAAAATTCCTTCGGGAGAGGCCGGCACTTTTCCCGGCTTTTTGGGGTTGAGACAACCCGTCTGCATCAAATTCAGATACGCCGTCTCTTTTTTTGTAATTTGCCGGATCATTGATGATATCCAATGCATCTTTTTCTTTGGCCATTAAAGCCTCCTTCAGCTTATTCTTGAGAAAGATCTCTGGTTTTGGGGTTAATTATGTTTAAGACCAGCCCCAAGGATGGCCTTGTATTCCGGATATTTATCCAGGACTATAGAAATATATTGGTTGTGGGTGGTCGGCTGCGTTTCTGCCATATTC
>QZLA01000160.1 GCA_004796375.1 Desulfobacteraceae bacterium | reverse complement strand
CGTACATACCTGGCCGTCATTTTTATTATTTTCAACATCTTCAGTGATGATGGTTTCTATGAAATGCCCTTTTTTCTCTTCCTGCATAAGGTCCTCAAAAATTAAGATAAATTAAAACTTCATATTTATCACATTCATTGCGTTCATTAAAGATCAAAAATGACCGCATAAATTGCAATTGATTTTCATCGAATATTCCTTTAGCATTAAGCGTTTATCAGGAATTGCCTGGATATGGATACCATGGATCCGGGCCGTATTACCTGGGAACTGGGAATTGGATCTCAACAGGAGCCGGTAAATGCCTTCATACAGACCCGGGATCAGGGATAAGCTGATCGGAATCTTTATACTCATCAAGGTGATCCCGCTGATTGCCCTGGCCTGGTTTGCCTGGACCGAGATCTCCAACCTGTCCCATACCATCGAGGACCAGGTTAATGAGATGGCCCGGACCAGCCTTGAAACCACGACCCAGGTATCTGCTCTGGCCACCAGCAGCTCCATCCGGGCCCTGGACCTGAAAGCCAGGGAAGCCATTGAACGCCTGACCACGGACACGGCCAGGGCCGTGGCATCCTTTCTGTATGACCGGGATGACGACATTACCCTGGCGGCCATGCTCCCGGTGGATGAAACCGCATACACACGATTTATGGAAATCCATGAGCGGGAGATCACCATCCATGAACCATGGGTGCTCAATGAGGCGGGTGATGCCTGGCAGCCTGGCCATGACCCTGCGGTCGACAGGGGTCATGAAACCAAATATGCGCGCAATCCCGATAATGAACTGGATTTTCACTACCGTCCGCCCGATTCCGGCATGATCAAAGAGAAGATTCCCCTGTTTTTAGAGATCACCTTTGTGGAGCTTTCGGGCCAGGAAACCCTTAAAATTACCACATCAGACCTTCTCCCGGATGACCTGCGGGATGTATCCAAAAAGGAAAACACCTATTGCCGTGCGGAAACCTATTTTGATGAACTCAAAGCGCTTGCCCCGGGCGAGATCTATGTATCGGAAGTGATCGGCGCCTATGTACGCACCCACATGATCGGCCCCTATACCCGGGTGACGGCACAAGAGAAGAATGTGGCATTCCAGCCTGAGCAATCCGGGTATGCCGGCAAGGAAAACCCAGTCGGAAAACGGTTCCAGGGCTTGATCCGCTGGGCCACGCCCGTGGTCAGGGATGGCGGAATCATCGGGTATGTCACCCTGGCTCTGGATCACACCCATATCATGGAGTTTACCGACCATATCATGCCCACGGCCGAGCGCTACACCGACATATCAGATGCTGCCTCGGGCAACTATGCCTTTATGTGGGATTTCAAGGGCCGGAATATCTCCCACCCCCGGGACTACTTTATTGTGGGGTACGATCCCGAGACTGGCCAACCCGCCATCCCCTGGCTGGATGCCAAGACCTATGCCGAGTATATCCAGTCCGGCATGGATGTACAGGCATTTTTACCCACCCTTCCCGAGCGCAAGGATCAGGCGCTGAGCATCAAACCTTCCACAGAACTGGTGAAACAGGGGTATGTGGCACTGGACTGCCGGTATCTCAATTTTGCCCCCCAGTGTGACGGCTGGGAAAATGTGACCGAGGACGGCGGATCCGGCTCCTTTGTTATTTTCTGGAGCGGGTTGCTGAAACTGACCACGGCCGGGGCCATCCCCTATTATACCGGCCAGTACGGCCGTGATCCCCAGGGCTTCGGCTTTGTCACCATCGGGGCCAATGTCCATGAATTCCATAAAGCCGCAGATACCACCGCCGAAAAGATCAAGTCGGTGGAAAAACGATACAGTGCGTCCATCAACACGCAGAAGCAGAAAAACCAGGAAACCATGATGACCTCCCTGCAGGACACGGCCAGACGGATGACCTATTATACGGGGATCATGGTCCTGGTGGTCATCATCATCGCCATCTTCATGGCTGCGGCCCTGACCGGCCGGATCACAAGGGTCATCGACGGGGTTGCCCGGTTCCGCAAAGGAGAGATGGACTACCGGCTGGAGATCGACACCCGGGACGAAATGGGCGAGCTGTCCAAGGCGATCAACTCCATGGCCGACAGCATGCAGAAAAGCTTCAACGCATTGCAGTTGTCCAAGCAGAAGATAGAGGTGTCCAATGAATCCCTTAAAAACCAGATCAAGGGGCGGATAAAGGTTCAGAAACAGCTCCAGCGGAACAGGGATAAGCTTGAAGGGATCGTTAAAGAGCGGACCGTGGAACTTGAGCGGGAGATCGTTGAACGCAAGGAAAAGGAAACCGCACTCCAGGGGCTGAAAAACATGCTGTCCCGGATCATCGATTCCATGCCCTCCATTATCGTGGTCGTGGACACCCGTGCACGGATCATCCTGTGGAACCAGGAGGCGCAGTTCCTGACCGGCATTAACGAAGAGAATGCCAATGACCGTTCCCTGTTTGATGTCCTGCCGTTCATGGAAAAAGAGCAGTCCATTGTGTTCAAAGCCATTCAGGAGGGGGTGATCCAGAAGGAGCAGAAGCTTGAAATGGTGCGTGACGAGGAGCGTATCTTTTTTGAGCTTACGGTGTATCCGCTGATGGCGGCCCAGATTGACATCGACCTGCCCATTGAAGGGGCGGTGATCCGGATCGATAATATTACCCAGCGGGTATACATGGAAGAGATGATGATCCAGACCGAAAAGATGCAGTCCATCGGAAGCCTGGCAGCCGGCATGGCCCACGAGATCAACAATCCCCTGGCCGGGATCATGCAGAACGCTCAGGTGATGCGGAACCGGATCCAGGAAAACCTGCCCAAGAATCTTGAGGTGGCACAGGAAACCGGGGTGAGCCTGGAAAAGGTCCAGGCCTACATGTCCAAGCGGGAAGTCTTTAACATGATCGATGCCATCATGGCGTCGGGCCGGCGCGCGGCAGATATCGTGGCCAATATGCTGTCGTTCAGCCGCAAAAGTGAAAGTTCCTACTCCAATCACAACATCTGCGATCTCATGGACAGGACCATTGAGATTATTGAAAATGATTACGACTTTAAAAAACGGGTGGATTTTAAAAATATCGAGATCCGGCGGGATTACCGCTTCTGCGATTCAACCGTGGAGTGTGATTCCGGAAAGATCCAGCAGGTGTTCTTCAATATCCTGAAAAATGGGGCCCAGGCCATGATGGAATCCCAGGAAGAGAGAAAACCCACGTTCTCCATATCCGTGTTTCGGCAGGCCCGGCATGTGGTGATCGAGGTCGAGGATAACGGCCCGGGCATGAACGAGCATATGAAGACCCATGTGTTTGAACCCTTTTTCACCACCAAACCCGTGGGTGTGGGCACCGGCCTCGGCCTCTACGTATCCTACTTCATCATTGCCGATAACCACAACGGCACCATCAAGGTGGAATCGGAAGAGGGGCAGGGCACCAAGTTCGTCATCCAGCTACCGCTGCACTACCGCAGGTGATCAAACCCTTACAAGTTCCATCAAGGGTTCAAAAGTATATAACGCCGGCCTTCTCCCGGACGCCTCTTCCACAGTTGAAAGAAGCCCATTATCCAATAAAATCCTTGTGAATCTCGCAGCAGTTGCTCGAGGAATCCCACTTTTTGTATATTTTGAGAGACAAACCAGGAGACAATACTTCCAAATTTAACTTTGGTACAGGTCGTGCTTAAACGGTTAGCCATTATGTCAAAGCCAGCTCAGTACATGTCCTTTTTATCAAATTACCGATTTGAATTTTTTGCGGACAGGATCTCTCAGCCTTGGAAAAGTCTGCTTTAAAAATATTTGTCGTCACATCCGCCGGCAGGTTATTGAATAATCTTACGGCTGTCTCCCGATCCCCATACCCATGATGATACATTGAATAGCGCAATATGTCACTGATCGGTATGTCATGATCAACGGCTTTTTCACAGATGCCGGCGCAACCGGCACAATATCCGGAAGCCGTTTGGTGTGCATATTGTTCCAGGCGCTTTTTATCATTCTCAGATAGGTTGTTTTTGTTCAGGGCTGCAGCAATATTGGCCTGCAGGATGGTCATGTTGGGCATTGCCGAACAGATGCTGGCGATCCGCGGATTCTCCCACACGACCCTGAGTTTGGCTTGTTCGGTGGTATAGCCTTTTCTTAAGAAATTTTCAGTCATTTCCAGGGCGTCATCAGTTTCAGACCCGATTGATGCGTAAAAATTAGCTGTAAACGCCGCCTGGGTTTTCATTGCTGTCAAGCCGATGCCAGCACTCACGCATGCATCTACGGCTTTTTTCATTTCGTCTTTTACCATGAGCCGGTAATTATAACTCATCATGATGCCGTCCACCCAGCCCAGCTTAGCTGCATCCAGCATACAATTTTCCATGTTTTTATGGGAACTGAACCCGAAAAAATTTATTTTCCCCTGGGATTTGGCGTTTTCAGCCCAGGCTTTAACTTCATTTGTTAATTCCTTTTTCACATTCTTAACATAGTGAATAAAGAACAGATCAACATAGGACGTGTTCATTCTTTGAAGGGATTGATTTAATTTCTCAGTGAGTTTCTTCGGGTCTGACGTCGATGCCTTAGTGACTAAAAACACCTTTTTACGATCATCCTGGAACTTGGCAAAATATTTACCAATGGCCTTTTCGTTTTTTCCTCTGCCATATGAATCAGCCGTGTCCCAATAGGTGACACCCCGTTTGAACGCCTGCCTGAATATCAACAGGTCTGTGCTTTTCAATACGCCTCCCAATGAGAGGATAGAGACGTCCACGCCTGTTTTACCAAATGGTCGGGTCGGTACAATCATGGGCTCAAGTTCGCTTGACGATGCGCTTGCCTCCGCCCTTGTCAAATCGTTTAGCGGTAAAAGGGCTGAACCGAATCCTGCTGCAGCCGTTTTTCTGAGAAAGTCCCTCCTGGTCACCTGTTTTTGATCGCCTGACATGCTGGTTTTCTCCTTTTTATTAAAAAATGGGGTTTGAAAAATACCGCCCAGGATTCAGATCGCGTAAACGTGTTATAGCCGCGCGAAGAACAGGAACCGCCTGCTTGTTAAAAAGATATAACAAAGTATATACAGATTATCAAGAAACTGAAAAATAGCCCCCAGTCGCGTGGCATAGGTGTCATCTCAAATCCACTCAAGTTCTACAGAAATGATAGTCAATAGGTTTTCAGCATGACCTTGCTTTGGTATTCCAGGGCGGATTAACATCAAAATTGAAAATCAGGTGAATGGCCTTGTAAGTTTTCCTTTGGCCATTGCTCCAAGTCGTCCCGAATACCATATATTGTGGTAGGAGAGCTTTTTCAAAAGCGACAGATAATACCAT
>QZLA01000406.1 GCA_004796375.1 Desulfobacteraceae bacterium | reverse complement strand
GGCGTATTGGTCCCTTTGATCACCTGCATCCCCCCGATGTAAATGACGATGGCAATGGCCAGACCGCCCAGAAATTCCATCACCGGCGAAGAGATGGCCTTGACAATCATCTTCTTCATTTCATAGACAAACAGGGCCCGGGTTTTTTCCCTGAACCGGCCTTTCTCAAAATCCTGAAGGTTGAATATCTTGATAATCTTGCTGCCGGTAAAGGTTTCATGTAAGAATGCGTTCAATCCAGCCATGGTTTCCTGGGAGCCGGTGGAAAACTTCCTGACCTTGCGGCCGAATATGACGATGGGATAAAAGGCAAACGGCAGTATAACTATTGCACCGAATGCCAGTTTCCAGTTCTGGTAAAAGATCACGCAGGTCAGCGCCACCACCGATCCGGCATCCCGGATCACGTTGGTCACTGCAGTGGACACCATGGCCTTGACAATGTTCACATCATTGGTGATCCGGGCCATGAGCACACCGGTTTTTTCACGATGCAGAAAGGATATGGGCAGATCGGTGATCTTTTCATACAGGGCATCCCTGAATTCTTTGATGATCTTCTCGCCCACATAATTCATCAGGTATTCCTGGCCGCCGTCCCCGATACCCTTGACAAAGAATACGGCAATGGCGAGCAGCGGCAGGAGCATCAGCATCTGCTGATCCCGGTTCATAAAGATCTCGTCGATGACCGGCTTGATCAGGTAGGCACTCAGACCGGTGGAGGCCCCGAACAGAACCATACAGAATCCGGCCACCAGCAAATGTTTCCAGTACCTTTGAACAATGCTGAGTATCTTTTTCTGGCGTTCTTTTGAAATGACGGCAGGTTTTGTTTTCATAAACTTATATTTATTAAATACCGGGTATTGTCAATATATTAAAAACATGAGAGAAATGTCCCCATGACAAAGAATGCCTTTATACTCAATTTTTTGAAACTTTACAATATCCTGTGGCGTGGTGCCCTGCCATTCCTGAAAAAAAGCAAACGGCTGGCACAGGGATTTAAACAACGCGTGAGCTGCTCGCATCTTTCCTCCGCCGACCTGTGGATCCAGGCGGCCTCGGCAGGGGAAGCCCTGCTGGCGGTCAAGATCATTCAGAGCCTTGATCCGCCTCATCCCATCCGTGTTCTGATTACCACCACCACCCGCCAGGGATATGATCTTCTTACCCAGGAACTGGGTGATGTGCCCCCTCTGGCACACATTCATTTTCAATTGTCATGGTTTCCGTTTGATCAGCCGGATATCATAGACGCTTATATTAAAAAGGTATCACCCCGGGTCGTTGTGCTGCTTGAAACAGAGATATGGCCGGCATTTCTGTATTATCTGAAAAAAAATGGAATTAAGACGCTGATCGTGAACGCCCGGTTGACCCGAAAAAGCTTTAAAGGGTATTACCGGACCCGCTGGATCTGGCATGCCCTGACCTGTGATACCATCCTGGCCACCAGTGAATTGGATGCCGCCCGCTACAGGAAACTGTTTCCCAACGCCCGGGTGGATGTGATGCCCAATATCAAATTTGACACCCTTTCTACCAACACGACCAATTCCAAACAATATCACGGCAGGGACTTGGACATGTTTATCGATACCAAGGCCCCGCTCACCATTTTCGCATCCATCCGAAAAGAGGAGGAGCCGCAGGTCCTTTGGATGCTTGAGCACCTGCTAAAGGAGTTTCCGACCCAGACCGTTGCCCTGTTCCCGCGCCATATGCACCGGCTGGCCGCATGGCAGGAGCACCTGTCAGGTACCAGTCTACCCTGGCAGCTTAAATCTGAAATCAAAACCCATCAGGTATCGTTCAAGATCATCCTCTGGGATACCTTTGGCGAACTGAACCGGGCCTATGAAATGGCTGATTGTGCATTTGTCGGAGGGAGTCTGTCACCGCTGGGCGGACAGAATTTCATTGAACCGATAATTAAAGGCGTCCCCACTGTTACCGGGCCCTTCTTGGAAGATTTCAAGTGGGTTAAACCCGACATCTTTCAACTGGGAACGGTACACAAAGCCGAAAACAAGGAGCAGGCCGTTGACCGGATGCTCGACATCCTCCAGGAGCGTTCCCCCAGATCCCGGATAAGGGAACGGGCCGTCGCCTACATCGAAAAAAACCGGGGCGGTACCCGGTATGCCTGTACAAAAATCATAGATGCTCTTTTTTAGCAGGTGATCCCGTCCAGTTCATGTTTGAGGCTGCGGTTCATTAACCGCTCAATGGTTTCCTGTACCGGCAGACCGTCAAACAGGACATGATACACTTCATGGCAGATGGGCAGATCCACACCGAGCTTTCTTGACAGGTTATACACGGATCGGGTTGTTTTCACCCCTTCGGCCACCATTCTCATCTCGGAGATTATCTCTTCAAGCTTCTTTCCCTGGCCGATCTGGATGCCAAGGGTGTAGTTACGGCTCAATGCGCCCGTGCAGGTTAAAAAAAGGTCTCCTACCCCGGCAAGACCTTGAAACGTCAAGGGGTCAGCCCCCATCCGGATACCCAGACGGTTCATTTCAGTCAATCCCCGGGTAATCAGTGCCGCCCGTGGATTGAGCCCCATATCCATGCCGTCGCAAATGCCTGCCGCAACAGCGATGACATTTTTTACGGCCCCGCCGACCTGGGTCCCCACGGGATCATCATTGACATACACCCTGAACGTCGGGCATGCAAAAATATGCTGTACCCAGGTGGCATTTTTCGCGGATGTAGATGCAACAGCCACCACCGTGGGCACCTGTTCAGCCACCTCTTTTGCAAAGCTCGGGCCGGATAGGACGCAGAACTGATCCTGTGAAACCCGGGGCAGCGTCTCTGACAGTATCCCGGTCATGGTCAGGTGGGTTTTGTTTTCTATTCCCTTGGATGCGCTCACTACAATGGAAGAATCAGATACAAAGGGCTGCATCTGCAGGGAGACATCCCTCATGCAGTGTGAGGGCACCACGACCAGGATCATATCTTTATCAGATACCACGGTCTGGATATCATTTGAAGCTGTCAGATTGTCCGGAAGTACGGCGTTGGGCAGGAACACCTGGTTAATCCGGGTCTGATCAATCTGTTCTTTGACCTCCTGCTCATATGCCCACAGATCCAGCTTAAACCCTTTGTCCGCCAGGAGTTTGGCCAGGGCAGTTCCCCAGCTTCCGGCACCGACCACGCCGATTTTTGTATTCTGAATATCAATCTGTTCGTTCATTGCCTGTCCTTTTCGTTTTTCCGGATTCTATTCTCCCTGATTTAGATCCATTCGGTGCGGGCCTGGGTCATCTCACCCGGATTATCACCGGTATTTACCGTCCCTGCCGGCTCAATTAAAAGAATACGGCATTCCTCCTGGGCCACCGGCCGGTGCTCTTTTCCTTTTGGGATCACGACCATCTCGCCCGGCCCCAAACCCACTGATCCGTCTTTGAACTCAATGGTCAGATCACCGTCGATACATACAAACACCTCATCGGTGTCATCATGGGCGTGCCAGACAAATTCCCCTTTGATCTTCGCCAGTTTGAAATGGTAATCATTCATTTGGGCAATGATCCGGGGAGACCAGTGTTCTTTGATCAGCGACAGTTTCTCAGTAAAGTTGATACTTTGATAGGCCATTGTAAAAATCCTGTATTCAGTTCTTATAAAACACTTTGTAGTGGTATTGATTTTTTAAAAGGGTGTCCACATTTTCAACCACAATGGGATTGCACCGGGTAAAAATCAGGGAGGGGTCTTTTCTGCCGAGCCTGATCCTCTGGATCAATATCCTGGAAAGCCTGTTCTGTTTGAATATAAACAGAAAGTCACTGCCCCGTTTGTCATAGCAGATCCAGTGATCAGATTGTGCCAAATCATCTGTGAACTCAAACCCTTTTCTGCTGGTCAGCCGGTACACCTTGGTCGGATCACAGGCTCTCATGGTCCTGATGGACCGGTTTTGGTTGATCAGGCGCAACACCTCGTCTTTCTTCAGTCCGATGGTGTAGGATTTATACCCGGTGGTGGCATAGGAGTAGATACCCGTGGGATGAAGCCCGAAAATTTCGATCAGGAATACCAGGATGATAACGCCCATACCAAAGGTAATCCTCAAAGCGGTCTGCTTCTTGTCTTTGGTTGATGTCACCCGATCCGCCTTCCTGATCTTAAGGGCTGTGAAATAAGATCCGTATCCATATTGTTCACTACCATAAGATCCCCTGCCCTGAATGTCAAACCGCATTGCTTAATTCTATCTTACGGTTCTCTTTTTGATATGGAGTTCTTGACTTCATTAAATTTTTAGTATAGCAGTTAAAAAATTTAAATTATAGACAGTTGCAGATGAGTTGGTATTTAAACGGGACACTTGATTCGTATGGGAGGATTGTGATGAGAAAAGCGTTGTTGTGGATGTCAATGACCCTGATTGCTTTTACCCTTGGTTCGACTTACACCTTTGCCGACAGCACAGTGAACTGGTGGCATCTTCAGAACAGGATCTATGAGGACGGAAGAATAAGAAACCGCCTTGGAATGGGCATAGTGGATTCTGGGACCAGCCAGCCGGTCCAGAGCGATGTGGTCTCTTCAATTGAGTTGTACGAAAATGTGACTACAGGCAATCCAACCGGTGATGCCATTACGCTTGGCGGTCATTTCTTTGTTACATACGATGCGGTATACGGAAATTATGACGGTGTTACAGATGAGTACAGCTATGATCCCCTTGTGACCGAATCTTACACCGGTGTGAATTACAATACCCCGCAACTGGCCGCAGGCGTTACATACCGCATGGTGGTCAAATTCAATGATGGGTCAGCCGACTTTGAAGCCACCAGAACATTCAACGGTCTCCAGGCACTGCCCGAAATCTCTTCAAAGAACTTTTACGGGTATGAAGACGCATCAGGCAATGTCATGTGGGGATGGAAGGCACCCTATGACACCGCGCTTTATACAGGGGGCGCAACGGATACATCCGTTTCGGCATGGGTGGCCATGTACAATGCCGGAAATTGGGTAGGGGATATTTCCATCAAATTCCCGACTCAGGTCTCCAACATGTTTATACCTCAATCGGTTCTATCCCTGTTTAATGCCGACTCCGCCAGCGTCGGTCTTAACATACGGACCAATGACAATAATAACCGGTGGTATTCAAACGAAGTCGGAGTTGACAAACTAAAAAAAGAGATCAAAAAGGTGGCAGTGGTTCCCTTAGGCAACTAACCTGTCCACAGGACCGTGTTCAAGTACTGTTTTTTTTGAACACGGTCCTGGCCGATCATTTATTTTCTCCCCCTGCCAACGCTTTCAGGACCTCCTCAAGATCCGGCAGGTCTTCACATCCCCTGAACCGTGCGACCCGATCATAGATTTCATGTGCCGCCAGATGAAATCCGCCCGGAACGCCTGCGGATTCAAAGGTTGAAGCGATCTCCTTCATCTCCCCTGAAAACCGCCATGCCTTGGCCGTCACCCGCCTGACCCGGGTGCGGACCTGATCGGCAGATCCCTTTTCATCCCGTTCCCACTGGGCTTCTAACTCTGTTCTCACCCCTAAATTTTCAGCGGCTGCCATTATGGCGCAATACAGGGCGGTCAAGCCCTTGGTCCCTGCCGCATAGCACATTTTAAGGGCAGATGCCTTACCGATGGCCACCCCCATTGTTTGTGTCTCAAGGGGACCTGCATTAAAACACCGGGCAATGGTGTCAGCCTTTTCCCCGGAAAGATACAGCCATGTGGTGCCCTTCTCCCATGCCGGACCGCCGATGATACCGCCGTCCACAAATTCAACCCCGGCAAGGTTCACCCGTTCACCGATCTGAATAGACTGCTGGGGTGAGATGGCATTGAGATCTGCATAAACCCCTTTAAAATTGCAGGATACAACTGATTCAGCCACTGTTCTGGCCGCATGGGGCGGGCAGCAGGATATGATCACATCGCAGATCCCGCATAATTTTGCCAGGTTGCCTGCATCAGCAAGCCCACGCCTTTCTGCGCGGTCCCGGGTGTCGCTGCTTCTATTTTCAGACACCCACCATACCTTTTGCCCTGAATTCACCGCTGTAGCACCCAGTGATATGCCCATGGCCCCCGGATGAAGTAATCCAATATTTACCTGTGTCATAGCATTCTCCCTCCCCCCTGTTGCTGTCGTCTCCAAACCATGATATCAACATTCACACACGATCAGATTATACGATACTGCAGTGAATGCAAATGATAACCATGAAGATCCCTAAATTTTTGACCCCCTGGATCGACCGCTTCTTTACCCCTGAAGAGATGTTGCTGATCAATATCCTCCAATCCGGCCCAATGAAAAAAGCAAGCCTTGTAAAACACCTGGCAGCAGAAAACAAACTGATCATGGGCACCGCCCTTGACGATTTCCTGCAGGCATGCTGGAAAAGAGGCGTGATCAATCACCTTGAGGATGGACGTGTGATGCTGACCGATTTCCATGTCCGGTTTGATTACTGGGCATTGTTTGAAGGATGGAAAGACTTACCCCAAAAGACCCGGGATCAACTCAACCAATGGGAACTCGACCATTACATCAACTCCCATGCCGGTAAGGCACTGGAATTGAAACATAAAGACACGCGCTCCCCCAACCATATTTATCCGGAGTATGTGCTGCTGCATGAGGTTGAAGCCTTGTTCACCAAAATCGAGCAGTTTTTCCTCTGGCCGTGTAACTGCCGGGCCATGATGGGTTTGTGCCGGCAATCGGAATACACCTGCATCCGGTTCTCTAACTCCCGGGGCATCGGATGGGAGATTTCAAGGGAAAAAGCCCTCTTTATTGTCAACCAGGCCAATAAAAGAGGGTTGATGCAGAGTTCAGAAATCGGGATAGACGGGGACGGCAAAATCACCGGTGCCCTGTGCAATTGCTGCAGTGACTGCTGTTTTCCCCACCAGCTTTCACAGAAATTAGGGGTGGAACACTACTGGCCGTTACGCCGTTACGTGGCCCAGACACCGGATAAAAACTGCAACGGATGCGGGCGATGCATTGGGCGATGCCCGTTTGGTATTATCACCGCCCCCACGATCAATGACACCATGAGATCCGTTGATTCAGGCAAGGAAAACCGCTTGCCGCCGGTCATTGATATGGACCACTGCCGTGGATGCGGGGTGTGCAGCACCGGGTGCCCCCAGGATGCCATCCACATGAAACAGGTAAGAGAATCTGTATTTGAAGATCAATTTAAATTCTGATTTTGATTTTTGGGTGTGACGACCTTGGGATCAAAAAGACAGGAAATATTTTTTTTAAGCGTACTCAAAAACGTATCGTCGGATGGACAGGCGTCTGCTGCAATCTCCATGGAACACTCATAAAAAAACAAGGCCCTGTCCCAGGCACCGTTCATGGTATGAAGAAGTCCCAGGTTGTTGAGCAGTACCGCTTCAAGACACCTTTTCTCCAGGCTTTGGCTCAGCCACAAAGCGGCCTCCATGTCTGAAAATGCCATCTTGAAATCCCCGTCATTTCCTGCAGCCATACCTTTAAGGGTAAGGGTCGTGATGACTTTTTCCATACCGGCCAGATAGTCAGATGAGGGAAAATCCACGTGTTTGCTCCTTAAGCGTGATGGTTAGATATACAAAACAATAAATGCCATCCCCCCTCTTGTCAAGCTGCCAGGGATGATGCGGTGATTAATTGAAAAAATTGAGATTGAAAAGCACATGGTTTTCATTCATAATCCTTTCCAAAATTTTCCCGGCCGGGGTGTTCTGACATAAATATTCAGTATAAGGAGCCTGGTAGAGGTATCTTGATTGAAAATCACATAGCTCCCATAAAAAACCCAATGGTCTTGTGCCATGTTTATACCAAACGCTGCATAAGATATTTCCGGGTGGGATTCCTGCTCCACCTGATATCCATTGCCGGTCTTGCCCTGTTCTTCAGGGTTGGGACGGAGGGGCTCTTGTCCGTTTGTCTATCCGTGTGCGGGATCGGTCTGGTGGTCTTTGCCCAGCTGGATACCCGCAGCCGGTTTCAAAACTATAAAGCCGCAAAGGACCTGTTTTATGAAAACGGGCTTAAGATCCGGATCGTTAGGCTATTCACCGCATCCCGCTGCCAGCGGGATGCGCTCAGCGTTGCAGCCCGGGACCTCGATCTGTCACAGGCCCTGAATGATGCCTATGAAGAACTGGGATATAAATGGTTTCACATCATTCCGGATGTGGTGGCAGCAAGGCCGAAATGCCTGCTTGCAAGAAAGTTCTGGAAATACACCCTGTTTGCCCCATCCTATACATCAAAATATTTTTTGTGGTAAGTGTCACACGGATGACATATGGCGGTTTTGGCATTGATTTTGTCCAAAATCATCCTTATACATGGGATATGGATAAACGCGTATCAAGGGATGGGTGTCATGACTGAGGACGTTGTCCGGAAGATTGATCTCCAGCAGTTTAAACATGGAATTTTCAAGGATTTCCAGGACCTGATCATTGACGAAGATATCCTCAAAATCTTCATCAATGATAAAGAGTGCTTTAACCTGGTGTTTTCCATGGTGCATACCCGGGAACTGGCCGCAGGCATGCTGTATACACAGGGAGTGGTCGAGGACCGGTCCGAGATCCGATCCATCGAGTTGGACAAGGAGAGTCAGGTATGCCATGTGGTGCTGGATGAAACCGCCACCCAGCGGTTTGAACGGTTCAGAAAAGAACGGCAGACCCGGGGATCATCCGGCGGCAGTTTTGTGGTCAACCAGGAGAGGCCGGTTTCAGGCACGGGTACAGACACCTTGCGACTGGGTCCGGGCCAGGTGCTGTCGCTGATCCAGCAGCACTGGGATGCGTCGGTCCTGTTTCACCGTACCGGTGCAGTGCACAGTGCCGGGCTGTGTTCCGCCGAACAGATCCTGCACTATTTCGAGGATATCGGCCGCCACAATGCCGTGGACAAACTGGCCGGGGATGTGGTGCTCAACCGCCGGGATGTATCGGACAAAATTGCCACCCTGAGCTGCCGTATGTCTCTTGAGATCATTGGTAAACTTATCCGGACCGGAATACGGGTGGTCATCTCCAATGCCGCACCCACGCTGAGCGCGGTTCATCTTGCCCAGGCCCATGACCTTACGGTGATCGGGTTTGCCCGTGACAACCGGTTCAACGTGTACACCGGTGGTCACCGGATAATTATGGACCCCACAGGTTAACACACAGGACAAGGAGCAAATCCCCATGCCCATTTATGAATTTTACTGCAGCCAGTGCCACACCATTTATAATTTTTTCTCCAAGCGCATCAATACCACGGACACCCCGCAATGCCCGACGTGTGAAACCGCTACCCTGAGCCGCCAGGTCTCCATGTTTGCCGTCACCGGCCGGGCCAGGGAAGAGGGGGATATGCCGGATCTGGATGAAAGTAAAATGGAGCAGGCCATGAACATGCTGGCCAAAGAGGCGGACCGGATCAATGAGGATGATCCCAGACAGGCAGCCAACCTGATGCGTAAACTGTCCGATATGACCGGTATGAAATTGGGAGACAACATGGAGGAGGCCCTTGCCCGGATGGAAAAGGGAGAGGATCCGGACCAGATTGAGGCGGAAATGGGGGATATGCTTGAGTCGGAAGACCCTTTCTCTTTTCAGGAAAAAAAGGGGACGATAAAACCGGAAACCGCCCTGCCGCCTAAAAAAGATGACACCCTGTATGAATTTTGAGGTGAACAAATGAAACACCACGCATGGCAACGGGTTGAAATGATCCAGGAAGACATTACCACATTGAATGTGGATGCCATTGTCAACGCCGCCAATACCTCCCTGCTTGGGGGCGGCGGTGTGGATGGCGCCATCCACCGGGCTGCAGGCCCTGAGCTCCTGGAAGAATGCAGAACACTCGGGGGGTGCCCCACGGGTGACGCCAGAATTACCCGGGGCTACCGGTTACCGGCCCGGCTTGTTATCCATACCGTGGGACCGATTTATTCAGGCCGGCCCCAGGATGCCGAGCTGCTTACCGCATGTTACACCAACAGCCTGGACCTGGCGGTCCAAAACCAGGTCACATCCATTGCATTCCCGGCCATCAGCTGTGGTGTTTACGGCTATCCGGTTGAGCAGGCGGCCCGGATTGCCCTCCAGACCTCGTTAAAGCATCTTGAAACAGATACTCCGTTGGAAAAAGTGGTGTTCACCCTGTTTTCCAAGGAGGATCTGAATGTCTACCAGCAGGTATTCACATCCCTGCAGGATCGCGCCGACGGTTGAGCAGCAATCCACCGGTACATCTATAATTGATCAATAAATCTTGATAGTCGCTCATGCAGGAGATAAAGCGAGTCGATTTCCACATGCTCGTCCAGCGAGTGCTGGGTCAAATTGCCATTGGGTCCCCAGACCACGCCGGCCAGATGATGGGGCATCAGGTGTCTGGCATCACTGGCCCCATGCTCATACCCCAATTTAATATCTTTGGACAGGGCTTTGATCTGCGAAAGATAATCTGACGGCGGGCTGATAAATACCGGTTCTACCAGATCCACTTTTAATTCACTGTCTGTCTCTTTTTCGATTCGATCCAGAAGTGCCTGAATATCATCATGTTCCGTGTACCGGATATCCAGGCAAAGCTCACAGTGATCCGGCACCTGATTAATGATTTTTCCGCCCGTGATCAGGCCGGGATTCACGGTCGGATGCCAGTGGGTATCCTGTTGTGTCTTAAAATGCCGGCGAAGCTTTGCATAATCGGACATCACCATCTCGATGGCGTTTTTCCCCAGCCAGGGGCGCGAGGCATGGCAGGATTGTCCGGCCGCGATCAGCCTGACCCGTGCAATCCCTTTCTCCTTGGTGATCACTTCATTGATGCTTCCCCCGTCCAGGATAATGGAAAACTCCGGCCGGATCGATCTGAGGACTTCCTGTGCGCCGTTGATACCGCCGATCTCCTCATCCGAGGTAATCAGTATGCCCATTTTAAGATCGGTCTGGTGCTTGCCCGCTTGCCGCAGTTGAATCATTCTCTTCAGGAGAAGTACGATAGAAAGCGCGGCAGCATACTTGTCATCGTAGCTGCCGCGGCCGTAAAGCCGTCCATTGACCATTCTGGGTTCAAACAAAGCGTCGGGCGCATCCACCACATCGATGTGGGACATCAAGAGAAGCGGAAACTCGTGAGTACCCGGAGTGACCAGTATGGATGGAGAACCGCTGTTCACCATATGCCGGAATTCAATATCATGGGCCTCGAGAATGGAAGCGATATGGTTGATGCAGTCATGAATCTGATCCAGACGGCTGTGCATGGTTTTGAACCGGATCAAAGTTTGGGTCAGGTCAATCAGATCGGGGAGGTCAGGAACTTTGGATTGAGGTCGAAACGATTTATTTTGAGAGGTCATTTTACTACTTAATCTTCTAATAATTTGGGAATTAAAAATTTTATATTATTACATCTGAAACCAAATGAAAATCAGAATTATAACCATATCGCCATATTGACCTAATAAACCGTCAAATTGCTTTGACTTTGCTTAAAATCATTGTTATTAGGCAACAAAGGCTAAAGAAATGGTTTGATGAAAAACCACATTATTTTTATTCCGATTCAAAAGGAGGGAGGATGAAAAAGTTAGGTATTTTATTTACACTGTTGTGTGTATTATTTACCGGTACCGTGTTTGCGGCTCAAAAAAGCGGCGGCACATTCGTTTTCGGCCGTGGTGGTGACTCTGTGGGGCTGGACCCTGCATATGAAACCGATGGTAACTCATTCATGGTCTGTGACAACATTTTTGAAGCCCTGGTATTTTACAAGGACGAATCCACCGCTCTTGAACCGGGACTTGCCGAATCCTGGGATATCTCCTCTGATGGCCTGACCTATACATTCCATCTGAGAAAAGGGGTTGTATTCCATGACGGTACACCATTCAATGCCAATGCCGTTGTATTCTCCATCGGCAGGATGATGAAATCAAGAAATGTAAAGTTCATGGGCAAAGGGTTTGATATTCCTGAGCAGGAAAGAACTCCGGAATACTGGGTATCCATGGAAATGGACGACACCATCGGCTCCATTGAGGCCGTTGATGAGTACACAGTTGTTTTCAAGCTCAAACGGGTTGAAGCACCGTTCCTGGCCAACATGGGTATGGACTTTGCCGATATCATCAGCCCGACGGCGTTCCTTGCCAATCCCAAAGAGTTCTTAAGAAAACCGGTGGGAACCGGTCCGTTCAAGTTCGTCTCCTGGGTAAAAGATGATAAAATAATCCTCGAAAAATTTGCAAAATACTGGGACAAAGCAGGCGGCCCCTATTTTGATAAAGTCATATTCAGGGCCATTCCGGAAAACTCGGTACGTTTCCTGGAACTGAAAACCGGCAATATCAATATCTGTCAGTTCCCCAACCCGGCAGATATCCCCCTGGCCAAAAAGGATCCCAACCTTCAGCTCATCTCCCAGCCGGGAATGAACGTGGGTTACCTTTCTTTCAACCACACCAAGGAACCCTGGAAAAGCAACGTTCACCTGAGAAAGGCCGTTGCCCACGCACTGAACAGGAAAGCCATTGTGGACAACATTTATCAGGGTATGGGCCAGGTTGCCAAAAACCCGATCCCGCCGACCATGTGGGGTTACAACACCAGCATCCCGGGATTTGCCTATGATGTAGAACTGGCCAAAAAAGAACTTGAAAAAGCCGGGTTCAAAGATGGTGAAGGCCTTGGAGAGATCACCCTGTGGTCCATGCCGGTTCCCCGTCCTTACAACCCCGAAGGGCTTAAAGTCGGTGTGGCCATGGTATCTGACCTGTCTAAAATCGGCATCAAAGCCAGAATTGTTTCCTATGACTGGGGAACCTACCTGAAAAAACAAAGAGAACAGCCTGAAGACATGGATCTGTTCCAGCTGGGATGGACCGGTGACAATGGTGATCCGGACAACTTCCTGGCGGTTCTGTTTGACGGACTGGCCTCCCCTTCCATCCGGACCCAGTGGCACAACGATGAGTACCACAACCTGATGATCAAGGGTAAAACCACCATTGACCAGGGCGAAAGAACCAAGATTTATGAAAAAGCCCTGCAGGTTATTTTTGATGAAGTCGGCGCCATCCCCATTGCACACTCAACCGTGATCTGGCCGGCCACTAAGAATGTGGAAAACTTCAAACTGCATCCCACCGGAAGCGTAAGACTGAAAAACGTATCATTTAAATAACAACCCATAGAGAAAGGGGAGCTTTTAAAGCTCCCCTTTCTCTACCCAGCAATGTAAAAAATTATGTTTGCATACATTATCCGACGTCTCTTTATTCTTGTCCCCACACTTTTAGGGGTATCCCTGATCGTTTTTCTCATGCTTCGCCTGACACCCGGGGATCCGGCAGAACTGCTCCTGGGTGAACGGGCCACGGAAAAATCATTGCAGGAGGTCCGTGAGCACCTCGGTCTGAACGAGCCGCTGCATGTACAGTACGGCATGTTCATGAAACGGCTGATGAAGGGGGATTTGGGAGAAACGATTTTCACCCGCCAGAAGGTCTGGATTGAAATTAAACAGCGGTTTCCGGCCACCATGGAGCTGGCTGTATGTGCCCTGTTTCTCTCCTGTGTGTTCGGTGTGGTACTGGGTATCATATCCGCCACAAAGCAGTATTCTATCTTTGATTACCTGAGTATGCTCGGGGCCCTGGCCGGGGTCTCCATGCCCATATTCTGGCTGGGGTTGGTGCTCATGCTGTTTTTCTCGGTCAACCTGGGATGGCTGCCTATTTCAGGAAGACTGAGTGTGGCCACCACCCTGGAGGTCATCACCAACTTTTATGTGATTGATGCCATCCTGACCAAAAACTGGTTGGCACTTAAGGATGCACTGTGGCATCTGATCATGCCCTCGGTGACCCTGAGCACGATCCCCACGGCAATCATTGCCCGTATGACCCGGTCCAGCATGCTGGAGGTTCTTCGCCAGGATTATATCAAGACAGCGAAGGCCAAAGGGCTCTCCAAGTTCAAGGTGGTTTACAAACATGCCTTGAGAAATGCCCTGATCCCTGTTGTTACCACCATCGGTCTGCAATTTGGCGTGCTGCTGTGCGGCGCCATCCTGACCGAAACCATCTTTGCCTGGCCCGGGGTGGGAAAATGGATGTATGACGCGGTCATGCAGAGAGATTACATGGTGATTCAAGGCGGCACACTGATCATTGCCACCATATTTATTGTGATCAATCTCTTTGTCGACCTGCTCTACGCCGTGATCAACCCAAAAATCAGTATCCGGTAGCAACCCCAAATGAAAGCATTTCTATTCAACTATGGACGAGAAAACTAAAAATAAAGACCCCATGGACCGGCATCCCATGCTGGAACAGCTCAGTCAGTTGTGGCGGAATAAAACCGCCATCGCCGGCCTGATCATCATTGCTGTTTTTATCCTGGCCGCCCTGTTCGCGCCCTATATCTCCCCCCATGATCCTTTGGAAACCTCTTTGTATGACCAGCTCAAACCGCCGATTTGGCATGAGGGGGGCACAACCCAATATCTCCTGGGTACGGACGACCTGGGCCGTGATATCCTGTCCCGGCTGATTTACGGTGCCCGGATCTCATTGATCGTATCGGTCATATCGGTCAGTCTGGCCTTTGTTTTCGGCACATTGATCGGTTGCATTTCAGGATACAAGAAGGGACGGCTGGACAATATCACCATGCGGATCATGGATATCATCCTGTCCTTTCCGTACATCCTCCTGGCCATTGTCATTGTTGCCTATCTTGGCCCCAGCCTGAGAAACGCCATGGTGGCCATTGGTATCACCTATATCCCCCGGTTTGCCCGGATTGTCCGGGGCAGTGTCCTTGAGGAGTGTGAGAAGGACTATGTCACTGCGGCCAAGGCCATTGGTGCCAAGGAGTTCAGGATTATCTTCCTGGCCATCCTGCCCAACTGTCTGGGCCCCTTGATCGTACAGACCACCCTGAGCTTTGCCAGCGCCATCCTGGATGCGGCTGCTTTGAGTTTCCTTGGACTAGGCGCACAGCCACCCACGCCCGAATGGGGGGCCATGATCGCCCAGAGCCGGTCCCTGATCCTGAGAGCCTCATGGGTCATGACGCTGCCCGGCCTTGCTATCTTGTTCGCTGTTTTAGGATTCAACTTACTTGGGGACGGATTAAGGGATGCACTTGATCCTCGTCTGAGGGATTAACCATGAGTAACCATCTGATTGAAATCAACGAATTAAGAACCCATTTTCATGTCCGGGACCGGATTGCCAAGGCCGTGGATAACGTAAGCCTTACCATAGAACCCGGGCAGACACTGGGTCTGGTAGGGGAATCCGGCTGCGGAAAAAGTGTTACCGCCCATTCCATCATGCGCCTGATTCCTGAACCGCCCGGAAAAATTGTGGGCGGCCAGATCCTGTTTGATGACATTGATCTGGTCAGGGCCAGTGAGTCAAAGATGAGGGATATCCGAGGCAACCGGATCTCCATGATTTTTCAGGAACCCATGACATCACTGAACCCGGTATTTACGGTAGGGGATCAGGTCGCCGAGGTCATCCAGCTGCATAAACGCATAACCAAACAGGAACTCAAGGACCGGGTCGTGGAAATGTTTCAATTGGTCGGGATTCCTGATCCGGTCACACGACTCAGGGAGTATCCCCACCAGATGAGCGGCGGCATGCGGCAGCGGGTCATGATTGCCATGGCACTTGCCTGCAATCCCCGGCTCATGATCGCTGATGAGCCAACCACCGCCCTTGATGTCACCATACAGGCCCAGATCCTGGACCTGATGAACCGGCTCAAGTCGGAAACCGGTGCTGCCATTTTGTTTATTACCCATGATCTCGGTGTGATTGCAGAAATGGCCCAAATGGTGGCAGTCATGTATGCAGGCAAAATCGTGGAATTTGCAGATGTCCACACCCTTTTCGCCAAACCCAGACACCCCTACACCATCGGGTTGATGGAATCGATCCCGGTTCTGGGTAAAAATATGGAAAACGAACGGCTGCAGACGATTAAAGGATCTGTACCCTCCCTGTTCAATCTCCCCCGGGGATGCAGCTTTTCCAACCGCTGCCCGGATGTGTTTGAGGACTGTAAAACCATTGCCCCGGATATTTACAATCTTGGAGATAACCATTTAACACGGTGCCTGAAATATGCATGATGCACAACATACAAATCCCCTGGTAACTGTCGATAACCTGGTCAAGTATTATCCCATCAAGGGAGGTGTTCTGTTAAAGGAGATCGCTTCTGTAAAAGCGGTGGATGATGTCAATCTGACCATCAGGCAAGGAGAAACCCTGGGCCTTGTGGGAGAATCCGGCTGTGGGAAATCTACACTGGGCCGGACCATTCTTCAACTTGAGCGTCCCACCTCGGGTACGGTCAGCTTCCAGGGCCAGGAAATCCAGAACACGGACCCGGAAACCATGCGTCAGCTGCGGAAAAAAATGCAGATCATTTTTCAGGATCCGTTCTCCTCTCTGAACCCGAGAAAATCGATCTCCCAGATCATTGGCGAACCCCTTTTGGTGCACGGTATGAAAAGCCGCTCCCAACGAAATGACGCGGTAGAACAGATCCTTGAAACCGTGGGGCTGGGCAAGGAGCATATGCGCCGCTACCCCCACCAGTTCTCGGGCGGCCAGCGACAGCGCATCGGCATTGCCCGGGCCATTGCACTCAAGCCGGAGTTTATTGTCTGTGATGAGGCAGTATCTGCCCTGGATGTATCGATACAGGCACAGGTCATCAACCTGCTAAAAGATCTTCAGGAGCAGTTTAACCTGACCTATCTGTTTATCTCCCACGATCTTCATGTGGTAGAGTACATCTCCGACAGGGTGGCTGTCATGTATTTAGGAAAAATCGTGGAATCCGCCGCTTCTGAAAAACTTTATCAGAATCCGCTTCACCCCTATACCAAAGCGCTGCTGTCATCATCCCCCATGCCGGATCCGACGTATAAACGGCAATCGCTTCCAATTTCAGGGGATGTCCCCAGCCCCATCAATCCACCCCCGGGCTGCCGGTTTCATACGCGGTGCCCCATAAAACGGGACGTCTGCAGCAAAGAGGAGCCCAAACTGATGGAACATCAACCCGGGCAGTTCGCGGCCTGCTTCTTTGCTAAATCGGAATAACTTCTGAGAGCTTGACCCATCCGATCTTATCCTTTGAAAACATGATTTTCAGATGGGTCGGGTGGGACTGCCGGATCGTGACTTTTGTTCCGGCATGAAGCTCAAAAAGGACTGCGGCGTCTTCAGACAATCCGGACCGGACCGTTACTTTTTCAGCGACCACGACCGCTTCGTTTAGAGAAGCCCCGTTCCAGTAATCATAACAGGCCAGGCACAGGCAGAGAATCAGTAGGGACAACAGCAGGGTTCCCGTGGTTTTCAGCGGGTTTTTCCCAAGCAGCGTCAGGACAATGCAAAGTCCGAAAAAAATGATGGACAGACCAATGGCAATCACCTGAATGGCGTTGAGGGGAAGGTATTTCATCCAGAACAGGAAAATATCGGACAGCGTCACCTGTGTGTCATCCACCTTGTCTATGATCAGGGTATTGGCATGGTTCAGGTTAAAAATCAGATCCGGGTCATTGGGTATCCATCGCCTGGCACGTTCATACCACAGAATGGCCCGGCCGGTTTGATCCGTTCTCAGGTAAGCGTTACCCAGGTTATAGTACAGATCACCATTGACGACCCCTTGATCAACAAGTGCCTCAAATGCCTGAATCGCCTGATCATACTCATGGTTCTGATAGTGCTTGACCCCGTCAAGGAATTGGGCGGCCTTCTCGTCTGCCAGTCCCTGCCCGGGAGAAAAACCGATCAAAACACAGGCCAGAATCGCAACGCCCAGCAGTTTGATGGTGTCTTTGGTCCTGTCCAGCAGCGTTTTTCCCAGGGACTGGTCCACCGATTTACCTCCGAACTTTGCCGCTTCAATGGAATCGATCAATTCGGTCACCCGGTTCACGGTCTCAGAAGGTGTGCCTTCACGGGTCAGGATCCCGGCTGCCTCCTCGCAGGTCAGGCTTTCACCCGTGGACTTCGCTTTTGCATATATTTTACTGATCAGGGCACTATAGAGGCAGGCCAGAAATTCAAGATCATACGCTTTGAAAGCCTCGGCCTTCTTCAACCTGTCTTTTGATCGATTCTCCATGACCTGGGCCGTATCCGGTGTTCTGGAAATGAATGCACGTGCTGCCCGGAAACCTGCAAATATCACCGCAGGGAGCAGGATCCAGAAACAGAACCATGCAAAACCAAGCTTTTGCTGATGCTCAATCGTCTTGAGGCTTTGCTTGATCGTTAGGATGTCCTTCTGCTCAAAGGTCACACTTTTTTTCTTCAGTGCGGGCAGTGTATTCTGACTAATGACCGGTTCAACCGTCACTTCAGTCTGGGACGGTTCCACCCTGAGCTGGAACCCCTGGGTCTGTATCGTTTTATAGGAAAAGGTGTGGATATCAAAATAGGTCAAGGTGACGGGCGCAATGGAAAAATCACCGGAAGTCACCGGTACGATGGCTTTTTTAAACTCCTTGAATCCGGTATACCCCTCGGCCGAGATCTGGATCTCTTCGACAGGTGTATCATCATACGCCTTGAACCGGTCTACATCCAACACAGGTGACAGAACAGGCGCATCCATGACATTACCGGTACCGGTGATTCTGACCGTCAGCGTTGCCGAGTCGCCCACCCTGAGATCGGTCTGATCCATGCTGGCCGATAGTGAAAAATCACCCACCAGGCCTGATGGCGAGTGTACACCATTGTAGGGAGGCAGGGGATCCACATGAACCGTTAACGGATCGGTCAGTACCCGGACCGGTCTGGTCCTGTGAGAAGAAAAAAAGCTGTCATTGAAAAAGGGAGACCCAAAGGGATCACGTTTACTTTTTACAATTACAGCGGCATCTACCGCAGCCGGCTCGATCTCAACACGGCCCGTCTGCTGGGGAATAATTAAAAAATTCAACTCCGAAACATTGTACACCCGCCCGTTGATCCGCCGGGTATAATCTTTTCTGTCCCCGGCGGCTTTGGCGTGGAATCCCCTGAAAGAGGGTTCGCTAAGAGACGCCCGTTGAAATCGAACCGCAGAATACAGCCTGAATGTATACACGGCCTGCTGCCCCATGACCAGTCGATCGGCACTGATCTCGGCCGTGGCAAAAATATCTTTTTTATCTGCCTGAACCTCGTCGGCTTTGGTTACCGTAATGGTAACCGCTTCAGTCACAACAGCGGTTTTGTCCGAACTCACACGAAGAGACGGTATCAAGAGATCACCCGTCTTTTTGGGCGTCAACTGATACTGGTAGATGATTTTTTTCTGGTAACTGCCGTTGATAATACTGATATTGGTACTGCTCCCGGCGCCCCTGACCTTGAAATCATCAATACCGGAAGTATCGACCGTCACATCATCCTCATCCACGGTCACCTGCATCAGGATCACGTCCTCAAGGGTGATTGAATTCTGGTCCACCTGAACAGTGGCGCTCAGCGCAAATGCGGCAGCCGGAAAAACCAGGATCAGGATCATGATAAAAAACACACGTGTTGTCATATCGGCATCACCAGTCATTTTTTATGTGTTGAGGACGGGTTCGGGGCATCAATGCCTGACCCGGCTTGTCCTGGAGCCGGTTCAGCATGTTTTCATTCATCCGGGCAGCCTGGGCGTTCTCACCGTCTTGTTTCCGGCCTGTTTCAATGGACTGATCATTGCGGTCTTTCTGGGGTTGAGGCTCAGTTGTGTTATCCTGATTTTCCCCGGATCCTTGCTTCTCTTGTTCTTTGGGGGCTGCACCGGGTGATGCATCCTGATCTTTACTTTGTTGGTCTTTATTCTTCTGACTTGTGTGGTTCTGTTCCCTGTTTTCTGAGGATGAATGGTTTTCCTTGCCGGTTTGTTGATCTTGTTCAGAATTTTTAGAATCCTTCTTGCTCTCACCCTGATCCTGACGGTTCATTCTGGACTGATCCTGGTTCTTCTGATCCTGATCAGATGACGACTGCTGTTGCTGCTGTTCCTGCTGTTGCTGTTCCTGTTTCTCTTTCTGCTGCTTTACGAATTCAAGATTTTCCTTTGCCAGTTGATCCCCGGGAAATGACTCCAGGACCTTTTCATAGTCCTTGATTGCCTCATCCAGGTTTCCCATTCGGTACCGGGTGTTGGCCTGGTTGTAAAGGGCTTTGTGCGCCAATTCAGGGTCATTTGACTGGGCAGCCTTTTCAAAACTTTTAAGTGCCAGATCATACTCCTGATTCTTATATGCCGCCGTTCCGATGTCATAGTAAATTTTCGGGTTGTCCGGATCATCCAGCTGGGCTTTAATGAAGTCGTTTTTTGCCTGTTCGAATTGCTGGGCCTGGTATGCCTCAATCCCCTTTTTAACTGCATTAAACACAAAGGCCTGGGCCGGCACAGGAGAGAACTGTATCACAAGGAACAACAGCATCATGGATAAAATTCTTCGGCCGGGCTTGCCGTTTCCCTCAAAAAGCAGCAGCTCAACCAGCAGCATCAGGACTGCCGGGAACAGGATCCATTGAAAACGATTTTCCCACACTTTGCGTTTCGAGGTGGTCAGGGTCTTCTCATCCATGTTTTTCTTAATATGGGTGTAATAGATGGCATCCAGATCCATATCCCCGGCCACCGATCGGACATAAGCACCGCCGGCAATGGCTGAGATTTTCTGTAGGGTCTTTTCATCCACCTTGGACATGACAATATTCCCTTCATCATCTTTTTTAAACCCGCCGCTGCTGTCCGGGATGGGGGCGCCCTCAACATTCCCGACCCCGATACCATAGAGCTTTACACCCTTTTCTGCAGCACGCTTGGCAGCCGCTTCAACTTCGGATACCGTGTCCTCCCCATCGGTGATCAGAATGATCGCCTTGTCCGTGTCAGAGTCCTTTTCAAACGCATCCAGGCAGGTGCTGATGGCTGCGGTCAGGTCTGTGCCGCCTACAGGCAGATACTGAGGAGAAAGTACCTTTAAAAACAGGTGAAACGCCTCATGGTCGAGGGTCAGGGGGCATTGCAGGATCGCCTGGCCGGAAAAGGCCACCAGGCCGGCCCGGTCGGACTCCAGCATGTTAAGCAGATCCACGATCTCCCGCTTGGCCCGCTCCAACCGGCTGGGTTTGATATCCTGGGCCAGCATGGACCTGGAACAGTCCAAGGCCACCATGATATCCACCCCTTTCTGACGGGTCTTAACCCACTTGAATCCAGCCAGGGGACCGGAAAGGGCAAGAATGGTGCAGGTCAGGGCCAGAATAACGAGAATCGATTTTACCCATCGTTTCCGGCTGTCCCAATGGGGAACCAGGACAGCGCGCATCTGGCTTGAAGCGAACCGTTTCAACACCTGCTCCCGCTTCCTGTGGCCGTAAAACAGGATGCCTGCGGCAAACAGCACCATCCACAATACAAATAGATATTCAGGATCCGAAAATTTAATCATCCCGCCCACCTATGGTATTCGGATCAACCGGGTGTTGGCCAGAAGGATATACAGGCACAGCAAGGCAATCCCGGGAATCACAAACCAGAGATACAACTCTTTGTATTCCACCCATTTATCCACCTTGACTTTTGTCTTTTCAAGGTTGTCAATCATATCATAGATCTGTTTCAACCCTTTGGTATCCTGGGCTTTAAAAAAACTGCCCGACGTTTTTGAAGCAATGGTTTCAAGGGCATCAAAATCCACATCCACCCGTTTATAGACGAACTGATCACCAAAAAGTCCCTTTACCCTGAACGGTGCCTCCCCTTTTGTGCCCACTGCAATGGTATAGATTTTTACCCCGCGCTGTGCAGCAATGTCGGCTGCATCCTCCCATGACAACTCACCGGCATTGCTTTTTCCATCTGTGAGCAAAATAATGATATTGGATTTACTCTGAATATCCTCCAGCCGTTTGAGTGAAATGCCGATGGCATCACCGATGGCTGTAGAAGGGCCTGCCGAACCGATTTCAAGCTTCTCAAGAATAAACGAAATGGTATTGTAATCGCGGGTCAGCGGCAACTGGGTAAACGCATTGGACCCGAACACCACCATACCGATCCGGTCGCCGGATCGTTTGAGAATAAAATCTGCTACCACGCTTTTAACGGCCTCCAGGCGGTCCACGATCTTGCCGTCACGTTTGAAATCCAGGGCCTGCATACTGTTGGAAAGATCCAGGGCCAGGATAATATTCACCCCTTCAGTCATGACATTGATCTTTTGATTTCCCCATTGAGGCCGGGCCAGGGCAAATATAAGCAAGATGATGGCCAGAATCTTGAGCACGTCTATCCATTGGGCCATCCTGGACAGAATAGAGTGTGGAACAGGGGTTTGCTCTGAGAATCCGGCAACCCGGAGAAACAGGATATACCGGGTCCTGAACCTGTAGACCAGAATACCGGCAAGAGCGAAAAAGCAGCAGAAGAATACCGGAGAGGCAAATCTAAACATGTGCCTCCTCTATCTGGGATTTCAACTGCTCTGAAATGCCGCGGATGATCCCCTTACCTTTTGACAGGTCCTGCTCAATCATCTGTCTGACCGGAACACTGCCGGCATATTTCACATGATCGGAAGCATCCATGAGTTGTCCAAGGTCATCCACCACCGGTCTGGGCAGATTTAAACCGGACAGGAACCTGCCAAACTCCTGTGAGGTCATTTCAGGGACACGGGCCTCGTATTCCCTTCCGATGTATCGCTTGAGAATGGCGGTCAATTCAAAATAAAACAACCTCAGATCCGTGAACGGTCTTTCATCGAGTGCTTTCATGGCCTGCATGGCCTGTTCGAAGGGCGGAGGGGGTTCTGGAAGCAGTAATTGATCCTTGGGCCCCTCTTTTCTGCGCCTGGTTAATCTTTTATAAGCAAAGAATGCAAGAACAATCAGAATGATCAGTGCTGCCGCAGCAGCGGCTGCCTGGAAAATCACCGGATCGATTCCGACGTCAACCGGGGGATGTATGTCATGGATATCCTGCATCTATCTCAACCGTTTTTCCCTGTATTTGAAATACCGGGTTAACGCATCTGAGACCGATTCATCGGTCCCGATATGGACCATATCAGACTTTGCCCTTGAAAAATATTCCCTGGCCCGGTTTCTCCAGGCCATACTCTGATCGGCGTACCAGTCCCGGGTCTTTGTATCCGATGCATCCAGCAGCACGGTCTTGCCGGACTCCATATCGTTTATGGTGATCAGGCCCTTTTCAGGAAGGCGGTCATCTGCCGGGTCTTTCACCATGACCCCGATAATCTCGTGTTTCTGCCGCAATGTCTTCAGGTTGTTCTCAAACGGGGCCGTCATAAAATCGGAAATGATAAAGGTCAGTGTCTTTTTTTTGGACACTTTGGACAGATATTCCAGGGCAAGGGATACATCCGTACCCTGTCCTTCGGGCGAGAAGGTAAAGATTTCCTTGATCACCCGCCACACGTGGGATGATCCCTTTTTGGGCGGAATGTATTTCTCAACCCGTTCCGTGAAAAACAGGGCACCTACCTTGTCGTCATTTCGAACCGCATTAAAGGCGAGCACTGAAGCAATTTCAGCGGCTTTTTCAAGTTTCTGGTCAAAATGGCTGCCAAATTGCAATGAGGCACTCATATCGATGAGCAGGACCACAATGCTCTCCCGCTCCTCACGATACAGTTTGATAAACGGCTTCCCCAGGCGGGCCGATACTTTCCAGTCAATGGCTTTGACATCATCACCAGGGCTGTAATCCCTGACCTCCTCAAATTCAATGCCCGTTCCCCTGAACACGGACTTATACTGACCGGCCATGATGGTGTTCACCGTCCGGCTGGATTTTATGTGAATCCGTTTGATCTTTTTAATGATATGCGGGGGAACCATAACGGATCAAGGCACCTCGACCGAGTCAAAAATGGTCTTGATGATATCATCGGGAACCACGTCTTCCGCCTCTGCTTCAAAAGAGAGAATGATCCGGTGCCGGAGAACATCCGGCGCAATCACCTTGATATCCTGCGGCGTCACATAAGCTCTTCCCGATAGAAACGCCTTCACACGGGCGGCCTTGGCAAGGAATATCGTGGCACGGGGAGACGCGCCGTATTCAATATATTCGGCGATATCCATCCCGTATTTTTCCGGCTGACGGCTGGCAAAAACCAGTTCCACAATGTACTCCTTGAGCTTTTCATCCATATAGACCTGATCCACCAGCGCGGCAATCTCCAGAAGTTCGTCAGGGGTCACCACCGCCTGTATGGGCTCGGGTGACTCAAAACTGTTTTTCTTCAAGATCTCAAGCTCCTGGGCCTTGTCCGGATAGTCGATGAGGACCTTTAACATGAATCGATCAACCTGGGCTTCAGGGAGTTGATAGGTTCCCTCCTGCTCGATGGGGTTCTGGGTGGCCAGGACGAGAAATGGGGACGGCAGTAAAAATGTGGTCTCACCGATGGTGACCTGTTTCTCCTGCATGGCTTCCAGAAGGGCGGATTGGACTTTTGAGGGTGCCCGGTTAATCTCGTCAGCCAGGATAATATTGTTGAACAGCGGTCCTTTACGTGTGACAAAATCACCGGTCTTTGGCCGGTATATCTCCGTACCCATCAGGTCTGCCGGCAGAAGGTCCGGGGTGAACTGGATCCGTTTAAAATCCGCCTGAACCGCTGATGCCAGAGCATTAACGGCTGAGGTCTTTGCCAGGCCCGGCACGCCTTCTATCAGCACATGACCGGCGCAAAGCAGCCCGGTCAAGAGACTGTCAACGAGCTTTTCCTGGCCGACAAGTTCTTTTTTGATTTCATTCCTGATCCGTGAGATCACCAGATGTTTTTCTTCGATCGCCTGCTTGATCTGCTCCATTTTCTCTTCCTGCGCTTTGGGTCATCACTATATAAAATCACCCTAATATAGAGGCAGGCGAAAACGGTGTCAAGATTACCGTTTGATCATGTATACCAAGAAAGATTCATCCCCGGTGGGGCAAGGATTTTCAGGACTTGATCAATTGCTCATTGTAAAGGGATGCCGTCAGCTTCACCAGTTTCATGATGTGATCTTTGGGAAGAGACTTCTCCTCTTTGGGATGATTTTTAAATGTCATCAGTATCCCGGTGATGGATGCAATAAAGGAATGGGAATGAAGGCGGGCCATGGTGGTTTCCACCCCATACCGTTCGAGCAGGTGGGCAAAAGAATCAAAAAAGTTTTTAGTGATGGACCCGAATTTACCGATCACCGGCTTTTTAAGGTCATTTTTCATCATCAGGTAGGCCATCATTTGAAATGAGGACTCATTCTCAATCAGATGCCCGACAAATTTAGAGGCAAACTCTTCAATGGTGGCCGGCTTTTCCTTGTTCACCATCTGATCGAACTCTTCGCTGACCAGAGATATATCCTGAAGGAATGCTTCATTAAACAGGTCTTCCTGGCTGGGAAAATAGCGATAGAGGGTGGCCGGAGATACGCCGGCCTCGTCAGCAACATCTCTCATTCCGACCTCATAAAACGGCTTTTTGGCGAAAAGGGTCAATGCGGATTCAACTACAATCTGTTTTCTGGCCTGCTTTTCTTTTTCCTTGAGCTCAGCGAATTTTGATGTTGCCACGATATTTCCTGCCTTTCGTTTGTCGAAGTGTGTTTATTAGGAAAAACACTTATCACTTGTTGAAAATTCTTACAAGATAAAAAGCATATTCTTCAAACAGTAACGCGCATCACCTCTTGTCCTGGGAGAAAATGTGACGAACAGTGTTATCGCCCCTTGGTGTTTATATTGATGTTTGAATATTGACGATTCAGGCTGCAGCTGATATAAAGGCGTGTCATTAATGGATTTATTATATTTGAGGATAATGACCGATTATGCAAGACTCGGTTAAACGTGATCGATTCGATTTTGAAATCGGGTATCTGACAAAGAGCCCCTGTTTAAGATGTGAGGAACGCCGCCGGTTTCCTAAATGTTTTGCCAAGTGCAATACTTTGGATAAACTTCAGACCATGCTGGCCCGGGGGATCTCCTCTCAGTCTTCGTCCTACGAAAGCTAACACCCTCTTTCTGAACACCTCCCCATTATTTACCACCGCTTTATTTACAGAAACTGTTTGTGCATTAATTTATTTGGTATGACAAACTAGTTTCGGAGTTTTTACCATGAACAGATTCACATCAGCCGCCATTGCCCTATGCCTGGTAATTGTAATTGCCGCAGCCTTTCAGGCCAAAGGATCGCAGCCGGGGTTGACCGCAAACCATAAAGGAGAGCGTATGGATCAGAATAACAAAACCGACACTGCTACACTTGCCGGGGGCTGCTTCTGGTGTATCGAAGCCGCATTTGAAAAAATCGACGGTGTTTTAGATGTAATCTCCGGCTACACCGGCGGACATATAGGCCACCCGAGTTACGAGCAGGTCACCACCGGTACCACCGGCCACTATGAGGCGGTGCAGGTGGTGTTCGACCCAAGGGTCATTTCATATGACCGCATCCTGGAGATCCTGTTCAGGCAGATCGACCCCACGGATGATAGCGGATCATTCGCAGACAGGGGGCCCCAGTATCGGTCTGCCGTGTTTTACCATGATGAAGAACAAAAAGAAAAAGCCCTGGGGGTAATTAGAAAAATCAATGCATCCAGCCGATTTTCAGAACCTGTAGCCACCGAGGTGCTGCCATATCATGATTTTTTTCCTGCAGAGGACTATCATCAGGATTATTATAAAAAAAACCCGCTGCGGTATAAATTTTACAGGGCAGGTTCCGGACGAGACCGGTTTATTGAAAAGGCCTGGTCACCCCTGGAAAATGTCGGAAACAACAATTCATCAGATTTACCATCCAACGGATTTTCAAAACCGGACCAAGAGACATTGAAAGCGACATTGACCCCCCTTCAATACAAAGTAACCCAGGAGGACGGGACCGAACCCGCCTTCAACAACGCGTACTGGGACAACAAGCAGACAGGGATCTATGTGGACATCGTTTCGGGCCAACCCCTGTTCAGCTCCACTGATAAATTCAAATCCGGCACAGGCTGGCCAAGCTTTACAAAACCAATTCATCCGGATGCTGTGGCGGAAAAGACAGATACGTCATTCTTCATGACCCGGACCGAGGTCAGGAGCAGCTCAGCGGATTCTCACCTCGGGCACGTGTTTAACGACGGACCGCCCCCTACCGGTTTGAGATACTGCATCAACTCGGCAGCATTAAAGTTTATACCTGCAGAAGCGCTTGAAAAAATGGGGTATGAAGACTATACCGGCCTGTTTGAATAATTCTGGTAGAATTAAACCACCAGGGCATCCGTGATGTAGGAGGTCATGAAGACCAGCATGGACAGGTTAATGAAATAGAATCCTGAATTTCCCTTCGTCATTCTCCCGTATCCGTAAAGGGCAAGGTACACGATTGGAATAGTAAGTAGAATAATCACTGCCAGGACTACTGAGAGAGGAGTAAAGCGCAACGGGCTGATCCATAAAAAGTAGATCATGGCCATGCAGTAAATACCGGACCAGATCAGGATATGAAGTCGCAAGTCTATATTGCTGAAGGCTTTAGCCAATGAAGGAAAGGGTGTGTGCCGAATATCTGTGCGGGTGTTAAATACCAGGAGCAGATAATGTGTCATCTGCCAGACACCAAAAACCACCATCAGGGAGATGATTTCACGGGTAATGGCTATTTCCCCACCGGCAGCCCACCCGATGGCCGGGCCGAGCATACCACAGACGGTTCCCGGGATAATGGCCAGGGTGGTTTTCTTTTTCATGGGTGTATACAGTGCATTATAGCATATCAAAGAAAGCGTCCCCAAAACAAAGGCTTGCCAGTTAAAATACCGTGCAAGCCCCCAGAGTCCGGTGGTAATCAGTCCAATCGCCAGGATACCTGCATGCATCACAGGTATGCGGCCCGACGGCAGGGCACGCTTGCAGGTCCGCCTGAAATGAGCGTCAAACCGGCGATCCTGTATGTTGTTGAGGCATGCAGCGCCTGAAGCCAGGCAGAAAACCAGCAGCCCCACCATAAGTGCGCGGTCACTGTCAATGGGACCGGAAAGATAATAGCCCGAGACGGCAGACAATCCGATAAATATCGACAGGTGGGCCTTGATCAGTTCCCAGATCATAGCTGCTGTGCCGTTTATGCCTGCTTTACCACGCATCTTCCTCCAGCCACTCATCATACTCCTCGCGGCTCACGACCCGGACAGTGCCGGTCATATCCGAATGCCCGGTACCGCAGTATTCGGTGCAGAAAAGGTCATACTCGCCTTCTTCCTGGGGTAGAAACCAGGCGTAGGTGTTCAGGCCCTGAACCGCATCCACCTTTACCCGGAATGCCGGGATGAATATACTGTGAAGCACGTCCAAAGAGGTCATTTTAAGTTTCACCGGTGTATTGACCGGAACCACCAGTTCGTTCTCAGACTCTTTGTCATTGGGGTATATAAAAATCCAGGAAAATGATTGGGCCAGCGCCTCAATCTCCATGGTCCCCTTTGGAACCGTTCGAAGACCGGTATAGGATTTCCAACCCGAAACAAACATCCCCAGTGCAATGATTGTAGGGATGATGATCCACACCAGTTCAAGTCCCAGGTTCCCTCTGATGTCTGCAGGTACCGGATGACGACTCCTGCGGTAACGGATCACAAACCAGATCATGACACAGGTGATCACAAACAGGAAGAAAAAGGAAAATCCGATGATAAAATAAAACGATTGATCCACCAGGTGGACCGGATTTACAATTTCATTCATAAGCAGGCCTCATCTAAACGCAATATCCCAGAAGGTAAAACTGATCATAATGGCCAGAAAAAATACGGTGGTTAAAAACGAAAGCCACAGCACCCGGCTCTCATATTTCATATGCATAAAATAGAGCAGAACCAGACTGCCCTTTACAGAGGCGATCAGCAGGGCGACCCAAACGTTGAGTTTACCCAGATCGATGGTGGAGGCCGCGATGGTGACACCGGTCATTGCCAGCAGGGCAATAAACACCAAACCCAGGGTTTTGTATTCAATGATGTGCTGTGATGGTTGATGGCCCAAATCATATCTCCTTCTTAACTAATGGGTTGGTATTAAATGACCAGATAAAACAAGGGGAAAATAAAGATCCAGATCAAATCGACCAGGTGCCAGTAAAGTCCGGAGTTCTCAAGCAGCATGAATCTCGAAGCCGTCACCCTGCCGGATGATACGGCAAACAGGGCGACAAGAAGCAGGATCAGGCCAATAATAATGTGGAGCCCGTGAAGCCCGGTGATCACATAGTAGAGCCCGAAAAAAATATTCTGACCGGAAGACATGCCGGTCAGGGTGTCAGAATTGGGGTAAATGCCGTGATGTATTTTTTCTCCCCACTCCACGTATTTATTGATCAGGAAAACGACGCCGCACAGAATCGATACAAGAAGATTCATGACTGCCGCTTTTTTCTGCCCCTTTTGAACCGCCGTGATAGAGGCGGCCACAGTGAAACTGGACAGCAGGAGAATCACGGTATTGAAGGCACCGAAAAACAGGCTCAGCTGTTTACCACCCTGGATAAAATCAGCCGTAAACCTGGAGAAGTATACCGCATACAGCACGAATAACCCACCGAACAGAATGATCTCTGTGTAGAGAAACAGCCACATCCCCATTTTTTTGCCTGTTTCATCAACTGAAGCTTTCATATGGTCTTAATCCTCTTGGCCGCCAGGCGCATGCTTTGCCACCACACGGGTAAAGTCATAAGGGTACTTATCAACCACCGGTTCACCCACAAAATTGTGCAGCGGCGGCGGAGACGGTGTCATCCATTCCAGCGTGGTTCCCCCCCAGGGATCCGCTGCAGCATCCCGTTCCCTTTTGAAAGAGACACCGAGGTTGATCATCATGATCACAATGCCAAGGATGATGAATACTGCACCAAATCCTGCGTAAAAGTTTCCTTGGGCAAATTGCGGCAGGTAATCAAAGTACCGCCTCGGCATACCCATCAAACCCAGAACGAACATCGGTACATAATGGAACATAAATCCACCGGTCAGGAGGATGGCACCGATATACGCCGCTTTGAAATTATACATCCTGCCGAACATCTTCGGCCACCAGTAGTGGAGGGCTGCAAAGAAGGCAAACCCGGTTCCCCCGAACATGGTAAAATGAAAATGCGCCACCACAAAATGGGTATCGTGGACATGGATGTCAGGACCTGCCGCCCCGAGTACCAGCCCGGTCAGTCCCCCGACTGAGAACAGATAGATAAAACACAGGGACAGGAACAGCGGCGGGGTCATTTCGATAGATCCCTTGTACAGGGTGGACACCCATGAAAAGACCTTGATGGCGGACGGAATCGCTACGATAAATGTGAGCAGGGAAAACACGAACACGGCTGTGTCGCTCATGCCGCTGGTATACATATGGTGCGCCCAGACCAGGGATCCGGCAATGGCGATGGTCAGCGAAGAGATGACAATGGCCTTGTATCCAAAGATCGATTTCCTTGCAAATACCGGAATGATCTCCGAAATCACCCCCATACCGGGAAGGATCATAATATACACCGCCGGGTGGGAGTACATCCAGAACAGGTGCTGGTAAAGGATCGGGTCCCCTCCCCGGGTGGCGTCAAACAGGCCGACCGAGAAAAACCGCTCCAGTATGACCAGGACCAGGGTAATGGATACCACCGGGGTGGCCAGAAGCTGCACCCAGGAGGTTGCATAAAGGCTCCAGGTAAACAGGGGCATCTGCATCCACCCCATTCCCGGCCGCCGCATGCGGTGGATCGTGGTAATGAAATTCAGGCCGGTCAGCATGGAGGCCATGCCCAGAATAAACGCGGCAAAAACAGCGGTGGATACATTGGTATTGGTTGAAATACTAAAAGGGACGTAAAAGGTCCACCCGGTATCCGGGAAGCCGTCTGAAAACAGGGAGATGATCGCCACGATACCGCCGAGGATATACAAATACCATGACAGCAGGTTCAACTTCGGGAAAAACACATCGTCTGCACCGATCTGTATCGGCAGGAAAAAATTACCAAACACTGCGGGCAGGGCCGGGATGATGAACAGGAAAATCATGATCACCCCATGCAGGGTAAACACGGAATTGTATATCTCCGGCTCCATGATGGTCTGCCCTTCAAACATCAGTTCCAGCCGGATCAGCCCCCCCAGGAAAATCGCCAGAAGAAACCAGAACAGAATCACAAACAGGTACATCAGACCGATCCGTTTGTGATCCAGGGTGATCAGCCAGGACAAAATCCCTTTAAATCTAGCAGGCTCCGGGGTTTCGAAAAATGATGCTGTTGCTTTCATATATTTTTTTCTCCATTTGCCGATCTTTCATGTGAACAGACCTGTCTTTGCCTGTATCATGATACACTTATGTACACCCTTGAATGTCTCGATTCTCTGTATCCGTTTTACCGGGACCGTTTCCATCTCTACCCAACCGCATCCCCTAAACCCATCGGTAATCCGTGACCGTCTATGACGGCTGCTTCTTGTTCCTGCGTGAGGGGGAAAAAATCAGGAAAAACACCAGGCATAAAACACAAAACAGGATCAGGGTACCCGATATCCTGAAAATGTTGAACACATAGGTCTTCTTGTCCGGATCATACTCAAAGCAAAAAGACATAACCCCTTTTTTGATGGATATTCCGGTCTGCCCCTTTTGTGCTTCCATCAGGGCCATCCCGACATCAAACGGTAAAAAATCCGGTCCGTAAACATAGCGGGTCACCATTCCCTGGTCGGAAAGTACCATCAGGACATTGGGATGGACATAGAGGTGTTTTTTCTTTTTCACAAAATGGAACCCCAGGCTGTCAGTCAACTTCCGGATGCTCTGCACCTCTCCGGTCAGAAATATCCACTTTTCCGGATCAAAATCACGGGTGATCAGTTTGACATAATTCTTTTTCGCCTCCCGGGCATCCTGGTGGGTTTCATCATCGGAAAAACTTAAGGCCACCACATTAAAGTCTTCTCCGGGAACCTGATCTACAGTGTTAATCACATCGGCCAGATCCGCCAGAAGGAAACTGCAGATGGTCGGGCAGAAAAAGTAAATAGGGAGGATCACCACCGGCTTGTCAAACAGATCGCCCAGGATCACCTCCTTTCCGTTCTCATCCGTAAACTTCAAATCCAGAGGAATCTTTTCACCCAGGTGTTCGACCACTTTCACCCGGTCAATAATCTCCTGGGCCTCCTGGTCCAGCCCCCCATGGGCCATAGGATCATGTCCGGCATGATCATCACCATGCATGTCATGGCCGGTTTCAGGCGTTTCATCCTGATGACCGTGCCCGTCGTGGCTGCTCATGGCATTGGTCTCCGAGGCAGGCATTTGGGGTTGATGGTCCTGGTGGCCCGCATCTTGGGCCCCGACATGACGGTATAGGCTTGATCCCATTAAAACCACCAGGATGGAAAGCAGAACGAGATGACCTTTCATTCTCATGACCTCCCCTTTTACGGAATTTCGCTATTTAACTTCGCTGTGTTTGCCGGATTTAAGGTCTACCTCAAGGGTGGTCCGGTATGCGTGGCGGGTCTTTAATGAATCCCTTCCCGCACCATAAGCAAGGATCACTTTGTCAGTACCGTCAGCCTTGATTGGCGCATCATATTTGTCTCCTGAATCCAAAGGAATGGAGAAGATCAGCGTGGTTACCCCATCTCTCTCATAGCCGGACAGATCCTTGAGGTCATTTGTTCCGCCATCTTTTTTATCATTCACATGGCTTCGTTTCTTGTTGCCATAGTGATCTTCTATCTTTACCTTCTCTCCCTTGGCCATACCGATGATGATATTGGCATCCTTCATGGCGGCAGACGGGTTAAATCCGATCCCAACCCATCCGGTGGTCTTGGCAGACACCATGACATGAATCATGTCACCATCCAGGGACCAAGAGAAATCCATGTTTTCAGCTTTTAAGCTGTGGGCATAGTCCCGGGCCATTGCCATTGTTGAAAAGGCCAAACTTAATACGATCAAAACCGCTATAATCAATGATTTCTTCATGTGTATCTCCTTATCCATATTGTAATTCACCACCGGAAAATCCAAGCCCGATTGCGACCAGAACGATTAGCAGGTAGATCATCGTCTGTTTGTCAAATCGAACATTTTCAGGGTCATCCTTGATGATAATAAAAATCAGAAGTCCTGAGAATACCGCAGCCAATACTATTTTCAGCACAATGAGGAATTCAAGTTCACCACCAAATGTATGCTGCCAGTCCAGGATACCCGCAACCACGGTCGGGGGGATACCGAGCAGTGCAAGGACGACACAATGATACCCTGTTTTAGCAAGCATTTTCATTCTTGGCAGGAAAGAAGCAAACCTGAAAACAACTGCGCCCATGGCCATCCCCATCGGAATATGGGTAAAGGCGGGATGAAGCGGATGGGTAAACCCAATGCTGTTCAAAAAGCTAAAAATGGTTTCAGTCATGATATACCTCTTTATTTTTGGTTAGTCCGTGATTCTGAATTGATCGATGTTGTCTGCTGTTAATGGTAAGCACTCCTTTAGAAACTTAAAGCGGTCAGTCATTCAAACCCGCGGTTTTATCCCTAGTTGGTTTGCAGCTGGTTCTGCATATCAATTTGACGACAATAAGCTTAAGCAATAATTGGACCGGGTAAAATCTGCTCCGGAATCGTGATGGAGCTATCTATTTATTCCTTAATTGCCCATCAAGGTCAAGCAATTTATGCGATTAAAAATTAGCCTTCATAAAAAAAGTTTGACATAATGAACTTTTCAATTGACAACTACCATTCAGACATTATCTTTGCATTAAGAATTAACAAAAGCCAGTCCTTAAATGGAAACCCTTTGGATTGACACTATATAAAGGAGAACGGTCATGTCAGATAACAACAGAGAACACAATTACATCGAAAGTGATGATGAGAGAGAACGGGGTCATGAAGATACCCGTCATAAGAATTTTGAATGTGAGTCTTTCGATTCCATTGGTTGTGATCATGGAGTCGATGTAGCAGGATAGTAAAGCCCTATTTACTTGTTGTATTGTTACCTCCCTTAGAGCACCCGGCAGATTCATTTCTGCCGGGTGTTTTATTTGGTTTGTCTGTACTTTGCGATCTGTCTGGACAGGGCAACCAGCGTCCCTGTTTCATCCCAGAGTTCGCCATCCTCTTCTACCAGCCCACTGCTGATAAACCGTGTTCTGAAAACCCCTTTTAAGCGGCATGATGCGCTGACCTTGCGTATATTTACAGAAAACTCAATGGTCGGCACCCAGGTATTCATTCCCCGTGTCGCAAAGACACAGGGCGGAAATGCATCAGCAAACAGGACGATCGCAGGAATATCAATATTCCGCGGGTTCATAAACTGTACCCATCCCTTATGTTCTGAACGGGCCTGCTCCGAAGGGGTTTGCTTGCCCAAAGCCCAGTCCATGGCGGCGGGATCAAACCGCAGGTCAATATGATCAAACAGGGTTAAATCCGGCATTTTAGGTACTTGTATGCAACGTTCAAATGCCTCCATTTCGGGCGGGTCTGCCTCGTAAGATTCGAAAAGTCCGCTCTCCGGATCTGAAGCAAAGGTTCCCCATGCCCTGACTCTCTCCTCCCCATCCTGTACCAGACGCGCCTGAAGCCGGGTGAAATTCCGGGATGTTGACAAAAGGTCCACGTAAATCAGAGCATCTGCTGCCTGACACCGTGAAATGTAGTTGGCCGTGATGATGGGGGTCCCCTGTTTGTCTGAACACTGCAGCATGGCTTTGGCCAATACAGCCATCACATATCCGCCATTGGGCGCATAATTGATGGACCAGTTATCGGTGATCCGGACGGAGAACACATGCTGTTCCACTGGCTGCATCTCAAGGTCCCGATCAAACAGGTGCGGATTGATCACTTTCTTCATATTTATTTTTATTCTGATTCCTCAGTCTGTGCAGGGTCCAGGTTCAGTTTCTGGCGGATCGCCTTGATGATTCCAAGACAAGCCTGGTTGGCATCCGCCACGATCGCCACATCAGCCATTTTCATCATGGTTGCATTGGGATTTTTATTAACCGCCACGATAAACTGGGCATCGGAAAGCGCAGACGTGTGCTGAATGGCACCGCTGATTCCAAACGAGAGCAGCACCTTGGGTTTGATATTCTTACCGGCCTGTCCGACCAGTGCGTCATGGCCGATCCAGTTGGCATAAACCACGGGGCGCGTTGCCCCGACTTCAGCATTCATCAACCGGGCCAGTTCAAATAGTTTCTTGAACTTACCCTTGCTGCCCATGCCCCGGCCGCCGCAGATCACAATATCAGCATCCTCAATCCGCTGTTTTCCCGCCGGCCGGTACTCTGAAGAAACCATCCGGACCCTTTTGGGAGGCATATCCTGGGGCATGGGAATGGAAATAATATCACCCACGGCATGATCATCATGAGGCAATTCATGAAAGGTTCCCGGGCGAATGGTCGCCATTTGAGGGCGGTGTTGAGGGGTAATGATCCGGGCGATCAGATTTCCCCCGAATGACGGGGCGATCTGTACCAGGCGTCCTTTGTCATCAATGGAAAGATCAATACAGTCTGCGGTCAAACCGGTATTGAGCATTTTGGCCACCCGGGGTGTAAACTCCTGTCCAAAACGGGTTGCACCGACCAGAATGGTCCCAGGATTGTGATTTCTCACCAGGCCGACCAGCAAATGGGCATATCCTTCAACAGAATACTCCATGAGATCGGGATGATCCACGACATACACCTTACGGGCGCCGTGGGCCACATATTCCCGGACATACTCATCCACCTGGTGCCCGAACACCACCGCACACACCACGGCGTCTGTTTTCCGGGCCAGGTCGGTGGCCCGGCCCAGGATCTGGAGGGTCACCCGGTTTTGAAAATAATTCCGGTAATCGCCAAAGACCCAGATCTCATTGGTATTCATCCCTATTACGCACCTCCATGATCATGGGTTTTTAAATCTTTGCCCATGGCTGAACTGATGGTCTTTCCATGGGCGTCAAACAATTGATCAATGATTTTTTTAACCGCCCCCTTGAGTACGAGATTATCCTTGTCGCTGGTCGGAGAATACACATCAATAATCCGCGTGGGAGAATCCTTAACTGCATGAAGTGCCGGGTCAAGACCCAGATCATCTGAATCAAACACACGCACCCTGGGCGTTTCAAAGGCGGCCTGAACTCCGTCAAGTGAGGTAAACCGGGGGGTATACCCATCAAGGTCAATGGTGACAAGACCCGGCAGATCCATTTCGAGGACTTCGGCAAAATCAT
>QZLA01000374.1 GCA_004796375.1 Desulfobacteraceae bacterium | reverse complement strand
GGCAGCAAATCCACCGACCAGACTGATGTTGGTCCGCCAGTCAAATCCGGCAAACTTGGTAATGCCTTCCAGGGAGGTACCGATCCGGCCGGCGATGGAATGCTTGAGTGCAGCCTGGGCCTGTGAGGATTCATCCCGGGTGCTGTTGCTCTGGTCCAGCATGGGAAAGGTCATTGTGGCCCAGAGGATGATGGAAATACCCAGGATCACGGTACCGGCCTTTTTAATGTACTGCCAGGTTCTTTCCCAGGTATGGATCAAAAGTCCCTTCAGGGTCGGCAGACGGTAGGGCGGAAGTTCCATGACAAACGGGGTGGACGCTCCCTTGATGATGGTGGACCTGAGCAGCCATGCCACCAACAGGGCCCCCATCCAGGAGATCATGGTGATCAGGAGCATGACGCAAGCTTCGTTGTTGCTGAAAAACGCGGCCACCAGCAGGGCGAAAACAGGGAGTTTTGCCCCGCAGTTCATGAAGGGGACGGTCAGAAGGGTCGCCAGTCGTTCTTTGGGGGATTTCAACGTCCGGGTCGCCATCACACCGGGGACGGCACACCCGCCGGCGATACCTCCGGACACGATGAATGCCATCACAGAAGCCCCATGCAGCCCGAACATCCGGAATAACCGGTCCAGCATAAAAGACATGCGAGCCAGATACCCGGTATCCTCAAGAAATGAGATGCCAAGGAACATAAACATGATCAGGGGGACAAATCCGAGTACACCGCCCACCCCGTCAATTATTCCGGAGATGATCAGCGATTTCAGCAACCCCTCGGGCAGGACCTTCTGGGCAATATCCGACACCATGCCGAAAAAGGATTCAAGAAGGCCCACCGGGATTTCACTGTAGGCAAATGTGAAGTGATACAGGGCCATGAGAACGGCCACCATGATTACAGGGCCGAAAAGGCGGTTGGTGAGCACCCGGTCGATTTTATCAGAAACCTGGAGCCGGTTCTGATCCTGGACATAGGTGATCACATTCTGCTTGAGCACGGAGTTGATAAATCCGTACCGCTGGTCAGCAATCATCCCTTCCGGGTGGGTGTCCAGGGTAACACCCAGGTGGCTGGTCACCTTGTTGACCAGGGTTTCAAGGTCCTTGGTAATGGTAACGCTTTCCTGACGGCCCTGCTCGATCACCTGTTTGTCCAGCTCAAGGAATTTGAGTGCAGTCCACCGGGCCGGGTATTTTGATGTCAGAAATTCGGACGTCTTGATGGTCTGTTCCATCTCATCCAGTGCCGTATCGATATCATTGCCATAGGATATCCTCAACGGTTCCGCAGGGGAACCGGTATGACGGGCAATGGTGTCCAGCAGCTGGCCTTTGCCTTTGCCGCTGCGGGCCACAATGGGAACCACTGGGACATTCAGGAGGTTGGAGAGCCGTGTGACATCGATTTCAATCCCTCTTTTCTTGGCCACATCCATCATGTTCAAGGCAATGGTCATGGGGATGCCCATCTCCATGAACTGCACCGAGAGGTAAAGGTTCCTCTCGAGATTTGATGCATCCACAATATTGACAATCATGGCGGGCTTTTCATTTACCACAAAATCCCTGGCCACGACTTCCTCCAGGGAATATGCAGACAGGGAATAGGTACCGGGGAGATCAACGATATTAAGTTCTTTATGATTTGAGACAACGGTCCCCTGTTTTTTTTCAACGGTAACCCCGGGATAATTGCCAACATGCTGTCGGGCGCCCGTCAGTTCGTTAAACAGGGTGGTTTTTCCGGAGTTCGGGTTACCGGCAAGGGCGATGGACATACTCATCAGGATACCTCCACGTTGATGTGGTCTGCTTCATTATTCCGAAGCGTCAATGTAAACCCCATGATCCTGAGGGATACCGGATCATAAAGCGGGGCCTTGCCCTGAATTTTAATGTCCTTTCCCGGGATCAGTCCCATGTCCCGTATGCGACGTCCCAGTTCACCTGATGCATGTATCGAAGTAATTGTGCCGACTTGATCGACCTGCATTTCTCTTAAATTAATGATCCCCACAATATGGTTCCTTGTTTTCATGGTTGTTAATGAAATTAATC
>QZLA01000135.1 GCA_004796375.1 Desulfobacteraceae bacterium | reverse complement strand
TGGGGTTTTATCTGGATAAGACCGAATGAGCACCGGCCAAAGCAACCGCATCCGTGCTTTCATCGCCATTGATTTACCGGCACAGGTCATCACCGATCTGGATCAACTTCAGCAGCAGATCAGGAGAAACCTGGATATAAAGGCGTCATGGCCAAGACCCCGTAATATCCATCTGACCCTTAAATTCCTGGGCTCAATACCCATGGGGCAGATTAATGCGGTTATCCAAGCCATGACCCAAGCCAGGGATCAATTGAACTCCCGGGCCATACAGCTGAGTTGCGGCGGGATCGGCGTCTTTCCTTCGGTAAAACGACCCAAGGTCCTATGGGCCGGTCTCAGAAAAGATACCCATTTGCTTGGAGAAATGCATCAACACCTCAACGCGGGCCTGAGCCCTTTAGGATTCACACCGGAGAGCAGGCGCTTCTCTCCCCACCTCACGCTGGCGCGAATCAAGAAGAGTTCAATTTCAGCGAAACGGTGGATCAGACTTATTCAGGAGTACGGTGATTTTGAGACCCGAAGTTTTCAGGTTGATTCAATTAAACTCTTTAAAAGTGAGCTGACACCTTCGGGGGCCGTTTATTCAACATTGTCTGTACTAAACCTTTAATCGGTTCTTATAATCTGAAGTTCATAGCCCGTTGTATTCTGATGACGCTTTTCTTTTTCGACCACTAAAATATTTTCCATGTTTTTTTCAATTGCGGTCGTAGCATAGATGCCTTTGAAAATGGTTCCCTGGAAAACTTTTCCGGTGACATGGGTTTCGCAGATATTTTTTTTCTTCCTTGCCCATTCGAAAAATGCAAACCGATCCATCTCCAGTTTTCGTATTTTTTTTTCAACCGGTCCCGTCAGCTTCTCAATTGTTAGTTTTATTTTTTTTGCTGTGTTGTCTGCAGATTTTTTTTGAGCGTTCAACCGCTTTAATGAATCAATGGAATTTTCAATTCTTGAATTAAAATTTCTAATCAGCCGTGCAATATTTTTTTTCTTCTCTTTGGAAAGCGATTCCTTTTTCTGAAGGTAGTCCTCTTCAATTTTTTCTTTTTTCTTTTTTGCCTTGTCGTGAAAAATTTTTAACTCGACCATTTTTTGAAACAGCTGCCCGCTTGTCCGTAATTCTATTTCCATCTTTTCAATGAGGTCATCCAGTTCAGTTCGGGCCTCATCTATTTTTCTGTCAATAATCCCAGACTCGCTGACAATGTGGCGCTCACTTCCTGATGATATGGTACACGGGTTTGTCCGGTCAGATCCTGCCCCTCCAATAAGAATTCCTCTTTTGGCAGCCACGTCTGATGACAGCACCCGGCTTTTTTCCGCCTTTATCCTTCCTGAGCAAGAGATGGTGGAATCCATGATTTCAAAATCCACCTGGACATCTCCAAACGCCAGTATGGTCGAGTTGTGAATATAACGCGCCTTTACATTGCCTTGGACCCGGACAACAGAGTCCGTGATGCCGATGTTCGCGGTCACATCACCAATGGCCTCAATATCTGCGCCCCGGATCTCACTGGCTGAAAGATTCCCGGCTTTTACCGGAAATGCGCCGGTGACTGTTCCGGAAATATTCAGGTTGGCAAACGCTTCAAGGGGTCCATACCGAAGGTCTGCATCTTCGAGAACATTAATAATCGGATGGATATAAAATTTCTTATCAATAGACAGGGATGGAAGCCCGGTTTTATTGGCAAAAACTTTGTTCTTGTCATTGGAAAGGCGGGTGCCTGCACCGCACCTGATCATGAATTCATCCCGGGAGGGCAGATCAATAATATCTCCATACAGGTCCTTTTTGAGGTACCCTTCCGTGCTTATCGTCTGCTGAGCAAGGGTTTCCCCTTTCTTTTTAACCTGGTCAGAGATTCCCACCGGATTGAATGTATAGCTGGCTTTCATGTTTTTGATCAGATCCAGGGAAAAATCCTGTTTGGCCACGGTGAATCTCATTTCAGCGGCATCAATAAAACCCTGGATCAGCGGGTCCGTAAAGATCCCGTATGTGATCCCCTTACTGGTCAGAGCTGATTTGATCTCACCAAGTGCATGTTGCCTGTTAATATTTCTATTTAAATGAGCAACCGCCTCAAGCTTGTTCTCCGTGACTTTTATTTTTAAAGGGGGCTCATAATTCACATCAGCAGGATCCCTGTTTTGTTCCCTGAGTATGGATTCGGTCTGGTTGTGGGTCAATATCCCCTGCCGGACCAGGATATCCCCGATAAAGGTCAACTCCTCCTTGTCTTTAAAGGACAGCTCCTGGAGCATCATCGCTTTTGAAATATCAGGTTTTGATGCATACCCCCGTTCTACCGCGATGGCCCCAAATTCCTGGTCGATGGCTTTGATCTCAAGAAACTGTTTCTCATAATCGGTTAGTGCGTCGTCCTGATCATCCGGTCCGGCAGACATGTCTGTGTCTATTCGACTGTCGTTGTCCGAGCGCTCCTCTTCAAGTATTTTCCTGCCGTACTTTTCAAGCAGTTTCTGTTCCTTGAGAATGTGACCTTTCTGCACCTCGGTAATTACCTCGGCATTGACCAGAATGTCACCAATCAACCGTTTAATCTTGGCCTGTTTAAATTCCTTTCTCTGCTGTTCAAGTGCCTGGTCTACCTCCTCCGGGGAGGCATACCCCTTTTCAACAGCTAACTTACCAAACTCTTCACCTTTTGCCCGGATGATGAGGTAATCCTGAATCAACTCCAGAAGCCCGAGCTGATATGGCGTAGCCATCCGCAATTTCTGCATGATGGTCTGGTAGGACAGGGGCTTGTTGTTTTTCTGGTGTGCAAGAAACAGCTGTTTGATCTGGCGGTGCTGGTCTGATTTGATGGTGCCGTATTGCAGGGCGAGGTCAGCTATTGAAGGAATATGTAACTTGTTATCCACACGGACTCACTTGATAGGGTTTACTTTTCCTCTTGCAAGGCAAATCAGGTTCAAGATAATGAATTCTGATTTCAAAGTAAACGCTTATCTTGGGTTACATGATAAATGAGAGATCCACGTGGGCTTCAAAATGTGCTTTTAACCGCTGGTAATCGTTTTCCTTTTTTTGTGCTGCAGATATTTTCGGGAGTTGAAGTCCCTTGATACCCAGGGTTTCAAGCCAGGCAGCCAGCAGTTCAGGAGCGTCGAAAAATCCATGCAGGTAGGTTCCACTCACCCGGTACACACTGGAAACACTCCCATCCATTTCATTACAAGACTTTCCGTTTCTTGATCGGATCCGGGTCAGACCGGATGAATTGTTGGCCGTGGTCTTCCCCATGTGGATTTCATATCCGAGTGACGTGTGGCCGTTAAACTCGAATTCGCTCATGGTCGTTGTCTTGGGTGATGTCAACCGGGTTTCTATGTCCAGAAGTCCCAAACCCTTTGTGCTGCCCGGCACACCTTCCAGGCCGTCCGGATCATCGACCGATTTGCCTAAAATCTGATAGCCGCCGCAGATACCCAGGATTGTACCGTCCCCGTGTGCATAATCCAGCAATCGGTTACCAATTCCAGTGTGTGATAACCACTGGAGATCTGACCTCGTATTCTTTGAACCCGGAATAATAACGGCCTTGAAACCTGATAGATCTGAATCGGTCTCTATGTAGGCGGTTTGAAGTCCCTCAACCTCTGTTAACGGGTGGAAATCTGTAAAATTGGAAATGTGGGGAAGGCGGATAATACCGATTGCCGGTAAATCTGCCCTTAGATCAGTTGTTCGAGGAATTGTTTCAAGCTCAACAGAATCCTCGGCATCAATCCTGAACTCTGTCGCCCAGGGAAGAACCCCGTACACCCTTTTTCCGGTTTGCTGCTCAATCCAATCTGTACCCTCCTGAAACAGCCGGATGTCTCCCCGAAAGCGGTTGATTATAAAACCTTTGATCATCGCCCGGTATTTTTCCGGAAGACAGGCCAGGGTCCCCACGATCTGGGCAAATACCCCGCCCCTATGTATATCTGCAACCAGGATCACATCTGCCATTGCATATTCAGCCATTTTAAAGTTGACAATATCCGAAGGCATCAGGTTGACTTCGGCACAGGATCCTGCGCCTTCCAAAACTATGGGATCATATCTGGATGACAGGCGGTCAAATGCACGGCAGGCCTCCTGGAAGTAATACTGCTTATCCCGATGGTAATCCAACGCTGATGCATCCCCATGAACCCGGCCATTTAGAACCACTTGTGATTTTTTTTCCCCCGTGGGTTTCAAGAGAATCGGGTTCATGTCCGTATGGGGCAGAATTCCTGCAGCCTGGGCCTGGACAATCTGTGCCCGCCCCATCTCCAGTCCTTCAGGTGTAACACCGGAATTGTTTGACATATTCTGCGCCTTGAAAGGTGCCGCCGGGTGTCCATCTTCAGCCAGAACTTTGCAGATCGCTGCGGCAATCAGGCTTTTTCCAACATCGGATCCTGTTCCTAAAACAGCAATGTTCTTCATTTTTCGATCCCGACCCGTGCAGCAACACCCTTGGCATAGTAGTGCTTAACCTCTTTCATTTCCGTGACCAGGTCCGCTTTTTCAAGCAGGCAGGCGGGTGCACCCCTTCCCGTAATGACCAGTTCCACGTGGTCGGGTCTCGTTACAAGCAGTTCCATCAGTTCATCCTCTGAGATGATGTTGCACATGACCGCCACATTCGCTTCTTCAGCAATAACCAGGTCGTGGTTACCCGACCTGAGTATGTCCAGAATACGGTGATACCCCTCTTTTCCTGATTGTAATTCATCGGTTGAAGGCTTCCCTTTAACAAATCGCCCTTTACCGTATTGTTCCACCGTTATGTTTTCGTATTTTTTCAAAGATTTGATCTCTGAGTAGTCCCCCTGCTTGAGGAACTGTCCGATAAAGACCTTGAGCCCTGCCCCGGCAGCTCTGACCGCCAAACCGATACTGGCCGTTGTTTTTCCTTTCCCATTTCCAGTGTAAACCTGAACATACCCCTTCATTGTCTATGCCGCCTTTCTTCTCTTACAATCCATATTTATTTAGATATCCGCGTGGTGTATACATGTAATCCAGATAAGCCAACGAGGCTGTCGATCCGATAAAAACCACGGTCTGCATGTCAATAGTTTCATTTTCAAGATCCTTCAAACAGCTGATCGTCACGCTCTGATTTTCTCTCATCGCCCCAGTAACGATACCTACCGGGGTATCTTTTGACCTTAAGTCCAGTAAAATGTCACAGGCTCGTTTCAACTGCCAATCCCTTTTTTTACTTTTTGGATTGTACAACACAATAACAAAATCCGCCTGGGCTGCATACGTCAATCTTTTTTCTATGACTTCCCAGGGAGTAAGCAGATCGCTTAAGCTGATCGCTGCAAAATCATGGGTTAGCGGCGCACCCACCAGTGATGCCCCGGCAGCCAGAGCAGGGATACCCGGTACAATTTCAAGGCGCAGGCACTGAGTACTGTCGGTTGAATCTTTGATCGATTCCTCGTCTGCATCAGGTCTTGAAAGAGGGATTCTTTTTTCCCTGCAGATTTCAAACACCAGTCCTGCCATGGCATACACACCTGGATCTCCACCGGAAATCAGGGCACATGACCCCGCATTCATCGCTTCCTCCAATGCCATCTCTACGCGCTCAACCTCTTTCATCATACCTGTGGAGATAATCTTTTTATCTGGGATCAACTCCCGGATCAGTTCGATATAGGTGCTATATCCTGCGACACTATTCGCCCCACTGATGACATCCACCGCCCTTTTGGACATATGTGACATATCACCCGGGCCAGTCCCAACCACATAAAGTATATGTTTCATCGCGCCACCGCCAGGGTTACATTTTCACTTTTTTGCTTCGGGATGATCAGGTTACCCTTCAAGGAGGATAGAATGGCTGCGGCTTCACATACACTTTTTGCACCTGTATGCTTTTGTGCCATGGCTGACGGTGTTACAACCCCCTTGGCCTGGTTTAGTTGAGCTTTTGTATAGTAATCAATTCTAACCTTCAATTTATCCTTTACCTCGCTGATTCCTTTTTCATTCATTTTAATATCTATGGTACCGATGCTCCGGATACTTTTTACGGACAGTTCATTTTTCCTGAAAACCAACGCTATCAAATCCCATATCTCTTCTACCGATGTGTCTCGATTACACCCTATCCCGATTGAGAACGTTTTCGGTCTTAGCAGCATGGTTCCACGTGGAACCTTTTTGTCCGTTTCCGTACACACCACTGAAATGGTTTCGGGGCTTTGAACCTGGGTGACGAATGTCTCATTCAGATAATGGGTTAGGTGACTGCCTTTATCTTCGAGAATTATTTTTTTTCCAGAGAGTATCGACATGTTCACCGATTTTATCAGATCAGGTGTTTCAATGATGAC
>QZLA01000115.1 GCA_004796375.1 Desulfobacteraceae bacterium | reverse complement strand
TTTTTCATGAAAACGACTCGGTCGATAAAACCGACGGCGACCTGTTCCTGGTTTTCCATAACGGCCGGGGTATCGACATCTCATTTTTTATCAACCAGGAATTTATCCTGTCAAAATATATCAAGCTCGATGGAAGCGAAGACCTGTATGCATTGATAAAAGGGCAGATCGAACAGATACGCGAATCCCATGGATCATTGAAAAGCATGGCTGGTCTGTCATTGATAGGGAGCGGGTTCGATCTTTCCGTTATCGGCCGCATGGACAGCGATCCGGGAATTAAAATTATAGACGCGGGGATGGAAAAGTACAGTCTGCCCTCCCCGGAATTTATCCCGGCATTGGGACTGGCCTTGAGCGGCGTGCTTAAAAAGATGATGCTGCCGTTCAATCTCCTGCCGGTATCCAAACGGAAGAAAGAATCGCGAAAATCCGCCTACATGTTGTTTTTTCTGGCCTTTTGTTTCTTGATTTTAAGTCTTGTCTGGGGGGGAAGTTATGTGGTCCGGCAGCAGATGATCCAGAACCGGATCGACACTGAGTTGGAGACGCTGACCAGTGAAGTGATGGACATCGAAAAGAAGAAGGGTGAAATCAAGGACCTTGAGAAAAAGATCAGTTCGGTCAATGCGCTCAAGGGCGATCAGGTGCTGATCATAGATATATTAAAAGAATTGAGCCAGATCATCCCTTCTGGTTCATGGATCCAGAATTTTTCCTATACGCATGGCAAACAGATTCGTATCAACGGATACTCGGAAGCGGCCTCTGATTTGATCACATTGCTTGAAAAATCAGATGTGTTTCAAAATGTGGTTTTTGTATCTGCAATTACAAAAAGCAGGGACGGTAAAGAACGGTTTTCAATCGGTTTTGAAATTGAAACCGCCCCGTAATGGAATGATATGACAAAAGAACGCAAATATATCTTGATTTTCGGAGTGATCCTGCTTCTGATGGGTGCTGCATACCGGTTCTGGCCTGAAAATTACTCATTGCCCTGGCGTAATGATTCACTGGTTTTGAAGCAGAAGAAGATAGACAAATATCACGCCATTGTTAAACAGAAAGATGCGGTTGAAAAACATTTGCGCCGGCTTGATAAGAAGGTGACGGCTTCTTCAAAGGTGTTTTTAAAAAGAAACACGCCTTCATTGGCTGCGGTTGAGATTCAGAATATGCTCAGCAAGATTGCACAGAAAGTGGAGGTCAGTATCGGCAGAATCGATATAAAAAAAGAGATCCGGCACAAGGACAGGGATTATATCAGTATTCCTGTGAATTTTTCGATGATTTCAACCACAAGGCAGATGCGGGACATGATCTATTATATTGAATCCTCTCAAAAACTGTTAAAAATCGTTAAGGTGAATTCGAGTGTCCGGTCGAAAAAGAAACCGGAACAGATCAGTTCAAGTATCACGGTAGAGGGGTATATCCTTGAATAGCAGAGTATTCTTAATCAGTATTGTTTTGCTTGCAGCCATCTGTTTTGAAGGATTGATGGTTCATCGGCTGTGGTTTTCAGAAGAGGTGGCCTTTAAGGATTCAAAAAAGCAGGCGGCAAAACCTGTCAAGTTTGACAACGTAGTGGTCAGGCAGAAAAAGGTTGCCCCCCTGTCCGCTTATGTGGATATTACCAAGGCCAACCTGTTTTCAGTTGAACGCCAGGAGTTTATACCTGAGGTTGAAGAAACCGAGCCTGAGGCGGAGCCGGAAACTCAGGATGATGACGCTGCTGTCGAGTCCCTGGATACGGATAAGATTGTGGTTTACGGGGTGATTCTCATGGATGGTTACCAGAAGGCACTGGTGTCCAATCCTGATAAAAAGGATCCCAAAAAGAATATATGGGTAAGCAAAGGGGATGCACTTGATAAGTTTAAGGTAGCTGAGATCAGGAATGATCGTCTGATTCTGTCCAAGAAGTCCAAGAAATACTCGGTGCTGTTATATGATGCCAAAAAACCGAAAAAAAGACCGGTTGTTGCCCAAAAGCCCAAACCCAAACCGCGGGTTAAACCTAAGAAAACGTTGAAACCGGCCGTGGGCCCGAAAAAAGGCAACACACCGGCTAAACCGACCAAAGCAGAGGCAACTGATACCTCAGATGATGAATATGAAGTGATTTCCACGCCATTTGGAGATTTTAAACGAAAAAAGAAAAAGTGATATGGATATAAAATTAACCCGAATCAATTGGCTGTTGTGTGTTGTTGTTGGCGTTTCGTTTATGCTGTCCGGCTGTGCCGGGATAATCAAACCGACACCCTCTGAATCAGAGACACAATCCTCTATAGTCGCCTCCAACCCTCCGGATGGGCATGGAAATGAACCGATAACTGGAGATCCGCCAAAGAATAAGCCGGATGCCGCGGCAGTGGATGAAGTGGTCACACCTGCCGGGGAAAAGCAAAAAAAGATAGAGACCCGGCAGGGTCAATCAAAAAAGAGGAAAAAAGGCCGTAAGAAAAAGGTATCGAAAAAGGCTGTACCCGAAGACAAAAAACAGGTGTCCGGGATCAACCGTGCGGAACGTGCTAAAGCAAAGATCAACCGGTCAGGAACGCCTGCCGCTTCAAGCAAAACAGTAAAGAAGGGCGGGGTCTCGTTCAATTTTGATAATGCAGACCTTTATGAAGTGATCCGGACCATGGCCGATATACTGAAGATCAACTACATCTTTGATATTAACATCAATGGAAAGGTCACCATCCATACTGCCGGTGAACTGTCAAAGGAAGATCTCATGCCGCTGTTCTTTCAGATTCTGGAACTCAACGGCCTGGCCGCACTGAAAGAGGGGAATCTTTATAAAATCACCTCAATCAACAAGATACCCAACACACCGATTCTGGCCCGATACGGCCGGGATCTTAAAGGCATCCCTTCTTCCCAGAGGCTGATACTTCAGATTATTCCTCTGGACTACATCAGGGTCACAGAGGTGGTCCAAACACTGACGCCATTTCTTTCCGAATCGGGAACCATTATTCCCCGGGAGGATTCAGACATTCTTATGGTGATTGACAAAAGGGAGAACCTGAGTCGGATTTTAAATCTGGTGGATATCCTTGATGTCGATATGTTTGACAAGGTCGCCCATCGTTTTTTCCGGCTGGAACACATGGATGCCAAAGAGGCCGCCAAAATATTGAACACGATTCTGGTGCCTTACCTGAAAGTAGATGATTCCCAGTGCAGTATTATTACGATTGAGCGCCTCAATACCCTGGTGGCCATTACCAGCGAGGAGCGGGTACTTGAGAAGCTGGCGTTGTTCATTGACAAAATGGATACTGAAGAGGATTCGGCTGAACCACGGATATTCATCTACATGGTCAGGAATTCAAATGCGGCTGACCTGGCCTCCCTGTTGAACCAGGTGTTTAAAAAGGAAAAGAAAACCACCACTGCCTCAAAGACGGATCCTGCTGACGAGGTGAAGAAGGCTTCCGGTAAAACATCACCTGAACTGTTCCCGAAAAAAAATACAGGGAAAAAGAAAGCAACGCTTCAACCGACAGCTGCTAAAAAGGTGATCACCGCCGGTGCATCGTCATCAAAGGTCAGCCGGGACATCACCATTATTGCTGATGAAACCCGGAATGCATTGATCATTGAGGCGGTGCCGTCAGACTACCTGACGGTCAAGAAGGTTCTCAAACAGTTGGATATACTGCCCCGCCAGGTGCTGATTAATGTATTGATCCTGGACATCACCCATACCGACTCCAGCGAGTTTGGTGCAGAT
>QZLA01000081.1 GCA_004796375.1 Desulfobacteraceae bacterium | reverse complement strand
GGCTCACCGTGCATAAGCATTACAGGTTCTGCATCTATTGTCCCTGATCTTTAGATAGTTCGGTCTAAATGGATAGTCGGAAAGGTTGTCACGGCAGTCATCATGGTATGAAAACTTTTTACTTGACTTTGAATTAGAATATCCACAACAACAGAGGAATGATATGAGTCGAATGCCTTTTTAAAGATGACTCATACCCGGATCATTGTTCGTATTCAGCTCTATTATACTATTCATCTGAAGCAAAGGAGTAACAGCAATGAGAAAAACGGTATGCTTCTGGTTTGCCCTGGTTATTGCCGCTGCATTTTCCCAGCCCGGCGCAATTCATTCCGCAGTCTGGTATGTCAGCGAGACCGCCACCGGGAACAACAGCGGCACCTCATGGCCAAACGCCTGTACGGGCCTGCAGGCCGGGATCAATTCGGCAGCCCATGGCGATCAGGTCTGGGTGTCGGCGGGCACATACAGGCCGTCATCCGGATCGGGTCGCCAGACCTGGTTCGCACTGAAAGACGGTGTGTCGGTTTATGGCGGGTTTGATGGTACGGAAACGCTTATCTCACAAAGAGACTGGAAAACCAACCAGACCATTCTCAGCGGCGATATCGGGGTGCCGGATGACCCTGCAGACAACAGTTTTCATGTGGTGGTCGCTTTGAATATAGATGATACCACCACTTTCAGCGGCTTTATCATCAGGGACGGCAACGCTGATGACGGGACACTTTCGGAGTATAACCAGTATGGCGGCGGGATGTATATCGGGGCCAGCAGTCTGACCGTGAGCCACTGTATCTTTGAAGGCAACGCTGCCAGTGAAGGCGGGGGAATGTATCATCATATAAGCAACGCTGCCATCACCCACTGTCTTTTCAGAAATAACTCCGGGTCCATGTTAGGTGGCGGTATGTTATGTCACAGCAGCACACTGACCATGAGTTACTGTACCTTCAGTAATAATGAGGCCAGTGGAAGCGGGGCCGGCCTTTACCTGAATACCTGCACCGACAATTTCATATCGTACTCTACTTTCAACAATAACCGTGCGAATAGTGGTGCAGGCCTCCTCAACTTCAACAGCAGCACAATGGGAGTGAACAATACATTCAGTGCAAACCTGGCGACTGCTGTTGGAGGTGGTGCGATGAATGTCGGGAACAGTACCCTGCGGTTTGCCAATTGCACATTCCGGAAAAATGAATCCAAATATGGTGGAGACAGCGTATATAATTCGGCCGAACTCAACCCGGAAAACTGCATATTTGCCGGTGGTACTCAAGAATATGATCTTGTGAATGACGGAGGCACTGTCAACACATACCGCAATATTATCGAATCCCAGGACGGATTTCCTCTCAACAGCTATGATGTCACCGGCCCCCAGCCCAACCTGAAAATGGGACCCCTGGCAGACAATGGCGGTGAAACCATGACCCATGCCCTTTTGAGAGGAAGTATCGCCATAGATAGCGGTTCGGTGGCTGTGGTTGGCTTACCCATGGATGACCAGAGGGGTGTCTTGCGTGACTCAAAACCGGATTTTGGCGCATTTGAGTATGTTCATCCCAAGACCATGCCCTGGCTTTTTCTGCTGGAGTGAGAAACGGAGTAATCGCAGTGAAGAAGAGTGTTCAATACCCATCCTTGCAGGGATAACGGTCAAACAGGAAAAAGGGATCTTACATTTTTAGTACCGGCATATTCTTTTTGATTCGTTTCAGGTCACTCTAAAAATATTCTTAATCAGACGGTGGATATATCCTGCAATGGTTTTCGGATCAATGGATTGAAACCGGGTAAACCAGGAAATGACAAGGCCGCTGAAACAGGCGGAAACAGAACTTGCCAGGATTGGTACCGGAATATGGTCGCAATCCTTTGAGAATTGATCATTGATCCTGGATTCAATCACCCGGGACAATTGCAGGGTAATATGGGTTGTCAGGTAGTCGAGGTCATTGCCCAGCTTGTAGCTCAACGAAAACGGATTCCGACTTATTTTGTTGTACTTGTTGAAAAAATCGACCCATTCTTCAGGCGGACCTGAACTGAGCCAATCCCTGGAAAATGAATCCTTTCTGAAAAGGCTGTCAAACATGTCAAAATGGATATCGACCACGCCATTGCATGCCGGAACAGCCAAGGCATGGCATGACATACACCCATATTCCAGTGGTATTTATGAATCCCACAGATGAAGATTTTGAACGGTTTACAAAAGCCATGCAATCCTTGAACGGCCGGAAAGTCTGGGTGCATTGTGCTGCCAATGCCAGAGCATCTGCTTTTATATTCAGATACCGAAGGGATCTTTTAGGAGAGGATCCTGATATTGCCATATGGGACCTGAGAAGTATCTGGGAGCCCATGGGATCCTGGCGGAAATTTGCTTTTGGCAGTGGAAAAACAGCAGGGAATCAGTCTGATATCCTATGTATTCTGTCCCCGAAAGTCCAAGAGATATAATAAGAGCCTCCAGCCCTGACCCTCTTATGATTTTCAAAATATTTATCTCCTGTTTCTCCGGCATACAATTTTAAGAATTCTGCCTTACATTAACCTTTTAGCACTCATTCCACCCAAAATTTTCCACCCTGAATCCTCATTAATCCAGGTATGGATGACACGGGTTTTATTTCCTCCTATGAGAAGATTATAATGGACAATGGCGATATTTCCGGTAACCCGGATTCCTGTTCTCTCTATTTTGAAAGACCAGGTTCCAGGCACTGATGAGTTTTTTTTAAAATAACGTACGACTCCGTCTTTGTCAGCAGGCCGAGGCTCAGAATCCGGCCAGCCAAGAAACCGTTCATGCCACATAGGAATGACCTTGTCATGTGCAGCATCACGATGATAGGAAATATAGGCTTGTTCCAGGGCCCAGATCTCTTTCTCAATATGCGACTCTGTCTTTTCATCAGATGCAAGTGTTGTCTGCTGAAGGATATTAAGAGATAAAAACAATGTTAAAATGAATAATAAAACTCTCTTTTTCATATTCAGTCTCCTTTCAGGAAGGTCGGCAAAATTCAACATACAACTCTTAAAAACGGTGCATTCAGCCCGGTCCCTCCTGCCCGCTCACCTGTCACCGAAAGGGTATTTTCCGATTTGTTTTCCGATACCAATCACATTTCCACTTTTATCCAGTGCCTTTATAGTGAATTCATAGGTATGAACTTTTCCTGGAGGCGGCCGCGGGCCCACATAGCTGCCGTTTACTGCCCCTTTTTCAATAGAAAAATTACCTTTAAAGTTTACATAACCACTTCCGTGGTTACAAATATCACAATCCAGATCTTTTAATATTACCAGAAATCGATCCGTTCCATCTGGCACACTGCTTAATTTAATTTCTGGACTTATAGAACCGGCATCTTCAGTTGTATCCCATGAAAAAGTCACACTCATTTGGGTCATGTTGTCATATGTTTTTTCACAAGAGGGTAACACTATACTAATAATCAAAACCGCTCCAAAAAGAAGCACGATTTTTACAATATTTGTATTAATGCCTAATATAATTTGATCGAATCGCATTTTGATTTCCATTCAGATAACGTTTGAACTGTGGGGCGGCGCGGCACGCGCCGTCCCACACCAGTGACATGTTATAAGTCGGCCAACTTTTGATTTGGAATTCCTTTAAGACACAAACGAAAACCAATATCGGTATCATAATCATCAGGACTTTTGCTGGCTCTAAGTGCTGATCTCAATGCTTTTGGGGCTAAAAAGTAATTTCCCCCTCTCATCACTTTTTTGGGTGCATCGGCTGTCAAGCAAGGGTTATTTTTAGAATGCTTTGAATAACCTTCGGCAAAGTAGCTATCTTCACACCATTCCCACATGTTTCCAGACATATCATATAGCCCAAATGGGTTTGCTTTAAAGGTACCTACTGGAGATGCTTTTTTAAATTCATTTTCACATCCATATTCCCATTCTTTAAAATTCGCATATTTACATGCTATTTCAGGGTCATTACCCCAAAACCAAATAGTATTAGTTCCTCCTCTAGCAGCATACTCCCATTGGGCCTCGCTTGGGAGAAAGAATTCTAATCCTGTTTCTGTGTTTAGTTTTTTAATGAATTCTTTTGCATCAAACCAAGAGACATGATCAACAGGGTAATTATCGCCATTAGCAAAAAAGGAGGGATTTGTGCCCTTAATTTTTTTGTATTGTCCTTGAGTTACCTCTGTAGTTGCCATCCAGAAGCCATCTAAACATACCTCGTGTTGTGGCTTTTCGTTTTCATACCATGTTAATTTCCCATATCTAGATTTGGATTTAATCAAATAATCTGCATCAGCCTTAGATTGACCCATTTGAAAACAGCCTTTTGGAATCCAAACAAATTTTTGCCCTGTTATCGGTTCAATCCAAGTTTTTAAGGATTGTTCTTTTGCATGAGAAGATGAGCCAATCGAAGAGCTGACCAAAAAAATTAGAACAAATAAAATCAGGTCGAATGGGAATTTATGCTGATTCACTATTTACCTCGTGTTTTGAATTTTGAAAGACTTATAACGAGTTTGTAGAAAAAGCTATTTTCAAAACATAGTCATTTGGGTGTGTGGCAGCTTTTTCCGGTTACGGGTATTAACTGCACCTTAAACTTGCAGTTTCGATAATTGGTTCATTCTGGTTTTCC
>QZLA01000205.1 GCA_004796375.1 Desulfobacteraceae bacterium | reverse complement strand
CGCGCCTATGACCCCTGAATTTCCTGCGCCACCCACCGCCTGGACGGCGGTAAGGTTATTGACATCAAAGTCGTTGACTCAAGCGGTCAAGAACTTTAATAACAAAGCATTTCAAAATAAGAGGGGTGCCGTGTATTCGGCACCCCTTTTGTTTTTTTTGGCACTAAAAGTGCCACTTTTCTATACCTTAAATTACTCAGCCTTGGTATCGGCGTACCCCGCATCAACTGTACTGTCCTTGATTTCATTTTTTGCAACAGAAGGCCTCTCTTTAGACTCGGGTGTTTTAATGATATCAAGGCCCATCTTGCCCAGAATTTCCTGGCCCATTGGTGTGTTTTTAAATCCTTCGATCATCCCGCCGAGTTTTGTACCGCCATTTGCACTGAAGACATCCATAACAGAATCAAAACCGCTCTCTGTGGAACCGGCAGTGACAATGATTTTGACATCACTTGCAACGAGTGCTTTTGCCTTTTCCTTACCGACTTCAATGGACGCCTGAACCTCTTCCAACCCGAGAAGGTATTTCTGGTATCCCTCATTTTCACCGATCTCTTTGGCAAGCTCAATTTGTGCCTGGATGGGCGCAAGTTCCTTGGCCCTGAGGGAATCCGCTTCAGCTTCACCCACAGCTTTAATACCCTGGGCTTTCTTTTGCTCCTGGATAAGATCGGCTTCGGCTTTATGGGCAAGCTCCTGTTTCTGCTTTTCGGCTGCCTGTGCCGCAGCTTCCGCCTGGACCACTTTAACCTCCCGCTCCTGATCGGCCTTGATCTTTGCGACATTGCGGTCTATTTCAGCACGTTTTTCTTCTTCGACTTTTTTAACGGCCATCTCCTTTTCAGCCGTCAGTTTAGCGGCTTCCTTGATTTCCTGCTGGGAGCTCTCATTTGCCTTACCGACCAATCTTTCTCTTTCCGCCTGTTTCTCACCAACCTCTCTTTTTGCATCCTCATCCCTAAGCTGTGCTTCCCGGGCCGCATCAATTTCCGCCATCTTGGCTTCTTTCTGGTTGTTGGCGACCTCTATGCGGCTGTCTTTTTCGATCTCTGATTTCTTTTTGGCCATGATATTGGCAATAACATGGGAATCATGACTGTCACGAATGTCCATAAATTCTATATTTTTAACGGGATTAACACCCCAGGATTTCAACTGTTCAGTCACCTCTTTGGTGAACTCATCCCCAAACTTGCTTCGGTCACTGAGAATGGTTTCAATATCAGATGTTGCAAGAATCGTACGGACAGAGCCTCTAAGAATATCCCTGAGCTGCTCTTTGAGCTCACCAAAATTCTCAACGCGCTGCGCGGCTTCTTCAGCATCTTCAACCTTGAAAAATGCTTTAACATCCACTGTAAACGGCAGACGGCCCTTATCATAGGCATCATATCCGTCCAAATCGATATCAAAGATTGAGGTGGGGAGTATAATGGTGGTCAGACCGAGTTTTGGAATCCAAATGGGCCACTTGTAATATACATTGCCATTATCCAGTCCGCGACCATACGCCTGGGTACCTGCCCCGCTCTGGTTAATATGCACCTCATTGGTTGGAACAACAATTCGCCACCCAAGAATCTGTTTGACAATTTTCCAGTTGAAAAATCCTGCTCCAATCGCCACTGCAGCAATCAGTATGTTCGTGATCCATGTTCCTGCAAAAACAGCTGCCAATATAGAACTTACCGTCTCCATCTTCAAAGGACTCCTTTCATAAAAGCCTGGGTTAAAGAACACTTTTCGGGATATAAAAGAAAATAACAAAAATAGCAACCAGCGATTTTATTGATGTTAATTCTTGATAGTACAAGTCAAAAAAGACGGTTTATACGAGAAATTATCACGTTTTCATGTTATGTGGATAAAGGTCAGATCAGACAGACAGGATAAATTGGGCTTCGCGTGAGTGGTCATGAAAAAAATAAAAAATAACAAGGCTTGGGTTTTTGCTGTCCCTGCGGTTGTATTGCTTTTGTTTGTAGCGGTTCTGCCGTTAATCATGATTGTGAATTATTCGTTCTATGATATCTTCCACATCAATTCGAAGGTTTGGGTCGGGCTTGAATGGTATCATGACGTACTGGGCTCTCTACGGTTCTGGGAAACCTTTGGCCGCAGCCTTTTATTTTCAACCCTTGTCTTGGCGATCGAAATCCCCCTGGGTATCGCAATTGCGTTGCACATCCCCAAACAAGGGGTGTTCAGTTCGGTATGCCTGGTCTGCATGGCACTGCCGTTACTGGTGCCCTGGAATATGATTGCCATGATCTGGCATGTATTTCTGGCAATTGCATTTGGGTCCGGTTGGGAATTAAAGGCGTTTCCGACATGGGCTGCCATTGTGTTGATGGATGTCTGGCACTGGACGAGCCTTGTGGTATTCCTTTGCTATTCGAGCTTAACCACCATCAGCCCGGCCTTCTATCAAGCCGCTGCCATTGATGGGGCATCCCGATGGGATGTGTTCCGATATATAGAACTGCCGAAGATGAAAATGGTATTGATTATGGCGCTATTGCTTCGGTTTATCGACAGCTTCATGGTGTTTATCGAGCCCTTCCGCCTGAATGCCGGGGGGCCCCGCAGTACGACCACGTTTCTGGCAATGGAACTGGGTCAGGAGATTATTTCACAGGATTACGGCCCTGCGTCTGCCAGGGCAGTCATCTATTTTTTTATCATAATCATTATATCGTGGATCTTTAAAAAAGTGATTGCCGTCCGGGAATTAAAGGAAGGTTAGAGAGGCGCTCATGGATGCCGGGTCAAAAACAAACAGATTTCTTACCATTGATATTGCACGGTTTTATGCCATCGCCCTGGTCTTTTTCGGCCATTTTGTCGAAGAGTTCATGATACTGAAAAACCCGGCCGGAATAAGCCTGTATAAATTCACCTACTCGTTTCACATGGTCCTTTTTGTTGTCATTGCAGGCTATGTTGCCAAAGAAGACCTTGCCAACTGGCGTGTGGGCCGATTCATCACCCATTGTTTTTCAACCCGGCTGCTGCCGTTTATTTTTCTAACGCTGGTCATGATGATTCCGCCCCTGTTTTTTTCAGGAAAATTCTATGGTCTGCCGCTGCCGTCTCTGGTTGGATATTTTAGAGGGACGGTTTTAACCGTTTTTGGCCTGCCTTCCTTTTGCGTACCCTCCTGGTTCCTGCTGCTGATTATTGGCCTGGAACTTGTTCATTACACGGTGTTTCGTTTTTTGAAAAATTCCAATGCAAAGATCCTTGCCGCTGCCGTTGGTTTTTATGTCGCCGGATACTGGCTGAATTTGGAATTCGATATATTTAACCCGTTAAAGGAACGAGTTATCGGTTGGAACTATTTTTTTATCCACGGGGCAATTACCCTTTACTCATTTTATCTTTTGGGCATTTTTCTGAGGCGCCGGCATTTTCTGATTCAAAAAGTGTCCACAAAAATTTTAGTGCCTGCGGCTGTTGCCGCCTTTTTCATGGTCTTTTTTACCTATCAATTAAACAACGGGCCCTTCAATTTCCACGTTTACAACCATGTGGTGATCATGTTTGCCTCATACGGCCACTTCCTGCTCTTTCCACTGACCGCCATTGCCGGCTGCGCGTGTGTTCTCTTTATCTCCGGAATGACCCCTGCCCGGAAAACAATCTTGTGGCTGGGGCAGAATACCATGCTCCTTATGTTTTTGAACGGCATTTTCTACCATTACATCAACCCCGGGCTGGCCGGCTGGATTCTGGATAACGTCGCAAGTTCGGGTCTGCCTGTATTTTACCTCAGTTGTATGGTTACCCTTGTGAGCCTTGCCCTGTGTATGCCTTTTGTCTTTCTGTTCAATAGGCTTGCCCCTCAACTCGTTGGTAAACCCAAATTAACAGGACTGCTTTTAAAATCCCCCCTGCACTTCAGATGGCTTCCGACAACTGCCTATATTGTTTTCCTGTTCCTGCCCCTGATCCCCCTTGTATCTGTCAGTCTTCACTCAACACTCAGGGGGGAGATGGTTCCCTTTGGAGAATTTACCCTGTCCAATTACATCCATGTGTTTCAAAATCCCGTTTTGACCGGTTCAATCCTGAACTCAATCGCCTATGTCACATTAAACATTCTCATTACCCTGCCTGTGGCGTTTTTGGCTGCCTATGGATTTTCCCGCTATACATTTTCAGGAGATAAATATCTGTTTTTTTGTACCCTGGCGCTGCGAATGATGCCGCCGGTGGTCATGGTTCTCCCTGTTTTCCTGATATTTTTGCAAATAGACCTGGTCAACAGGCCGCTCGGTATCGCATTGGCACATTGTGCATTTAATCTTCCCATTTCGATCTGGGTACTGGAAAGCTTTCTTGCTGCGATCCCAAGGGAAATCGATGAAATCGCCTTTATTGACGGTCATTCTTTTTTTCAATTTTTTACCAGGATACTCATTCCCCTGATGGGACCAGGTATTGCTGTGACTGCGTTTTTCTGCTTTATGTTTTCCTGGGTGGAGATTGTCTTTGCACGCATATTGACCGTAACGAGCGGCAAACCCATTAGTATGGCAATTTCAACCCTCTTTACCTTCAGGACGGATATTGGCCTGGTAATGGCGATGACCGTTCTTTCTATCATTCCCGGTGTTTTAATGATCTATTTTGTGCGCAACCACATTGCAAAGGGCTTTACCATAAAGACCGCGGTTTAGGGAAACGGAGCAGGGGGTAAAAGCCGGCCGGCAGGACCGAAAACCAATCGGGTGCGTGCGATCCGCTTTCAGACCCTGCCGGCGGCAAGAGATAAGAACGTTATTCTACTGGTATAGCTGGGTGACGCTTTCCGGCAGTTTTCCGGTGGTCAGCATATAGGAACGGCACTTCATGTATTCACGACCCAATTTTTTCTGCTGGGCCTCAAAGGTATCCACAACGTCTTTCCTGAAATCTGTTCCAAGGCTGATGAGCATGTCTTGATCAATGCCGGTATCCACCCCGATCTGGTGAAACATGGTCACCATGTCTTCGGTTGAGATCAACCCGTGGTTGAAATGATCGCTGTAATAATCCCCTTCCCGTCCTTCAATGGTCACGCCGTCCACGGCGTTGGCCGGCTGTCCGCCGATACCGGAAAGACAGGATTCAAAACGGATAATCCCGGCCTTGAGCGCAGCCGCTGCATTCCTCAGGGCCGAGGCCATATTCATGGTATGAAAGTGGGCAATGTAAAGTTCGGGATCGGCATAGTTCCGGCCGTCCGGTCCGGTCCCCATCTCCTGGGGATCAAGGACACGGCTGAAAAATTCAAAGGACTTGTGATAGTCCGTCACCGAACCGTCATGATCAGCAAGCTCGATATCATCTGCCCCGCAATTCAAATACCGCTTCACAAAAGAGATGGCAATATCCAGTTTCTCGTCCATACTGTATTGCTTATTGAACTTTTCAAAGGGGCTGCCCCAGATGGTGCTGACCGTGCCGTTGACCACCATCCCGCGGCTATGAGCCTCTTTAATGACCTGCTCGGTCATTTCAAAATACTGGTCATGGGTCTTGCCTGAATTGGCCCTTTGATGTTCAGGGCAGGTAGAGGTCATCTGCAGGATACGGTCAGGGCCATGCCCGGCATCAAAATCTTTAAACGCCCTTGCAGCGCCGCTTTCATGTATGGCCACTGCCGTCAGTTCCACATCACCGCCGTTCTGCTTCATCATTTCACCAACGGTTTTTCCGTCCGGTCCCTTGGTTTCACTGTTCAGCAGGCGCTTTAACACTTCAGTCGCGTCAGGAAAAAAGGGGACAAATTTCGGGTGGCCGTAATTGGTGGCCTCCATGCGTTTGAATCCAGCCAGGATCAAACCTTCCAGATATTTGACCTTGGTATCGGTGTCAATAACGGTCTCCAGCGACTGCAGACCATCCCTGATGGTGATGTCGCTGAGTTCCACTTTTTTCCCTGCCAATTGATTTTTTGCAAGATAGAGGTTTGTCATGGTTCCTTTCCTTTCCTGCCATCTTTCAGATCGAATCTGCGGGTACCATTGGTGAGCTGCTGAACATTCTCGACTGAAGATTGACAATTAAAAAGATCGAGGTTTTCTGTCCTTTTTTAATCATAGTCAACTTTTATGAGTACGTCTTACCTAACCAAATCCACCGAGCGAGCGCTCAGTCACAGACGATTATAAAAAACTTTACATGGTGTTGTCAATGGTTTCTTTTTGTTTAAATTACAAATAATTAATATCCTCCCTTTGCCGCCATTCATTTCGAGTTCAGGGGGATTCAAGCTATGATGCGTTTCACTGTAGACGCGTGGATGAAAAACATCCTGGGTACCGGTAAAGTTGACAATACCCGGGGTATCTAGTATTGGATTACCATTACTGACATCAGGTGGGACAACCCTAAAAGACAGTTTGACATATGATTGGAAAGAAACCGACAAAAGCAACGAATATTTTGATCCTCGGACTGGGCGGCGTGGGATTTTACCTTGCCAAACGCCTGGTTCATGAAGGATATGCCATTACCGCCATCGAACCGGACAGGGCATTGATCAGCTATGCCGACGGCAACCTGGACGCCCGGCTGATCCATGGCAATGCCATGGATATCAAATGCTGGCGCGAAGCGGATGCTGAGAAAATGGACTATCTAATCTCGGTCACCAACAACGATGCGGTGAACATGATGAGCTGTATGATCGGTGACCGTTTTGGCATTCCGCGCAAGATCGCCCGTGTACGGACAATGGATTTCTTTGAGGGTAAGGATTCCCTCATGAGTGCCAGTGATCTTAAAATTGATCTGATCATCCATCCGGAAGAGCTGGCTGCCCAGGAGGTCTTTCGATTGATCAAGCTTCGCGCGGGAAATGATATCATCGCTGCGGCCAAGGGACGTATTCAGGCCATGGCCACCCGTATTCACGAGGAATCACCACTGGCTTACCGCAAGCTCAAGGATATCTCCATGGAATACAATGAATTTCCGTTCCGGGTGGTGGCGATTGCACGGGGGATCAAAACCCTGATTCCAGGGGGAGATGATGAGCTGTTACCCCAGGATCAGGCCTTCTTCATGGCCAGCACAGAAAACTTGAGCCGGCTGATGGGCCTGACCGGCGTCCAGCAGCAGCAGCAACACCGGGTCATGATTATCGGCGGCGGGCTTGTGGGAAGCCGTGTAGCCGATTTACTGGGCAAATCCGTTGAAGTCAGGCTGATCGAGAAAGATGAACAGACCGCCCAGGAGCTGTCATTTTCGCTGAAAAACACCGAGATACTGCATGGTGACGGTTCAGATTCGGACGTGCTGGTATCCGCCGGGTTGCTGGACATGGATACCTTTATCACTGCCACCGGGGAAAACGAAACCAACATCATGAGCTGTGTGCTTGCCAAGCACTTGATGACATCCCAGGGCAAGGGAAAAAAAGGCGGCATACAGAGCAAGTCCATCGCACTGGTTAACAAGGAAGACTATGTGGTGCTGGCAACAACCATGGGATCGGACCTGGCGTTGAATAAAAAAATTCTGGCCAGCAACAAGATCCTTCAGTTCATTCGCAGAGGGGAACTGATCAGTGTTGCCCATCTCCATGGATTTGACACGGAAATGGTTGAAATTGTTGCTGCGCCTGAATCTCCCATTACCCTTAAACCGCTCTCCAAGCTGGGGTCCTATTACAATAAAAAGATCATGATCGGAGGGATCTTCCGGGATGGTGCATGGCAGGTGGCCGTAGGTGACACACATGTTCGGAGCAATGAAGCCGTTATAGTGATCTGCATGTCACAGCACCTGAAGGATGTCCAGAAATTGTTCCTGGCCTGACCCTATTTTTTCCAAAAAGACGGATAAAAGACCACCAGTGCGGAAAACATTTCCAAACGGCCCACCAGCATGTTCCAGGAGAGGAACCACTTGCCTGCATCTGAAATAAAGGCATAATTCTTTGTCGGCCCCACCCCGCCAAACCCGGGGCCGATGTTCATCAATGTGGCAATGACCGAACTCATGGCCGTGGTCGGGTCCATATTGTCGGTGAGTGACATGACACACCCCCCGCCGAGCAGCAGGAATATGTTGACAATGAAATAACAGACAGACAGATAGATGATCGAATTGTCCACCGGCCGCTGATTCAACCGGATCGATACCACTGACATGGGGCTGAAAAAGATACGCTTGATGGCAGCTGCACCGAATTTGCAGATGACCACGTAGTGGACCACCTTAATGCCGCTGGTGGTTGAACCAGCGCAGGCACCGATAAAACAGACCATATAAAGAAACATCTGGGCGGAATTGGGCCACAGCTCATAATCGGCTGTTGTGAACCCGGTGGTGGTCAAAATGGAGGTCACCTGAAAACAGGCATAGCGGAGTGAATCGATCAGGTCGTATGTATTGGAACTCCAGAGGATCAACGAGACGGATCCGCAGAAAAAGAGCATGAACCCCAAATACCACCAGAATTCGGTATTGATTCTTATGGCACGCCAGTTCCTCATCACCATGAAGTAAAACAACATGAATGTCATGCCGCCCAGGAACATGAAAACAGTGATGACCCAGTCAAAGTATGCATTGTTATAGTGCCCGATGCTGGCATTATAGGGTGAGTAACCCGAAGTTGACACGGTCCCGAAGGCATGGCACAGGGAATCAAACACCGACATCCCCCCCAGACATAACATCAGGGTTTGAGCAAGGTTCAGGGCAATATAGATTCCCCATAGCCAGATCATGGTATCCCGGTTACGGGGAACAAATTTTTCCTTGGTAATGACCTGTCCGGGGCTGGATTCTGCCCGGAAGATCCGCAGCCCGCCCATGCCATGGGGTAAAAATATAACAGTCAGGGTTAAAAAGCCCATCCCACCCAGAAAATGGGTCTGGCTGCGCCAGAAAATCAGACCTTTTGGAACGATTTCGATATCTTCCAGAATGGTGGCCCCGCTGGTGGTATAGCCGGACATCATTTCAAAAAATGCATCGGTAAACGAGGGGATAGAACCGTGTATCACATACGGTACGGCTGACACGGCTGAGATCAGGACCCATCCGAAAACCGCAATGAAAAAACCATCCTTGATGTTCAATTCATCATGCCTTCGAAAGAACCACCATAGCGGATATCCAATCGCAACAGTTAACACACCGGTAACGGCAATGGAATACAGGTCGTCCTGTTTGTAATACAGCGAACAGATCAAAGGGAAGACCATTGACACACCGGTAATGATCATCAGTTTTCCAAAAACATTTGTGATAGACTTATAATTCAAATGTAACCACGCTTAATATGAGCATCATCCAATCGTTTATCCGGATCAAATCTCTCCAGTCAACGCCATTTTTACCCTAAACCTGCCCTGTGATCAATATGATTCATAAAAGACCTTTGAAAAATCATCCGAGAATCGATGGGCGATCCGGCAAAATTCCGATAAGAAACTCAAAAACGTACAAATTAGGCAATATTTAGTTGCAGATTAAGCCCCTGTTAACTCCGGCCTGCTATTGTGGGGTAAAACACTAAAAAATCATTGGGTTACACCTTGACCCTTTTGGTTTTTTTAATGTATAAAGGCTACTTTGTTTTAAAAAAAAGGAAACTTGGAACGACCATGAAACCCAATATCGATAAAGCCGGCATTTTTTCAATGCTGATCATCACCGGCCTGATTACCGCAATCGGTTCTTATATTTATTTTTTTGTTGACTGGCGCAACAACAGTTTTTTACAGGACACCAGCCAGAGAAGAGCCATCCCTGAATTCCAGGAAGACTCAAAGATTTTCGGCACTAGGATTGTGTTAAGGAAAGACAAAAGCATCACGGTTAATAAAACCCGGCTGGTTTTCAAGGGACTGGAAAAAAAGATGATCCATCTCGATGTTTTCCTGCTTGAACTTGACCCGGAATCCGCCTATCCCCGTTTTATTTCAAAGGCAGATGCCCAAAAGGGCATTCGCGTCGGCAATTCAACCTTCAAACTTTTGAAGGTCAATCGGAAAACACTTCAGCTCAAGCTGATTGATACCTATAAAACATGATCCCGACATTCCACATGCCCTGCCAGGATTACCTGATCGGGTCTGATGTATCCGGCATATGCTGCTGGCTGCGGCTCAACCAGATCTGATCGATCCTGTGGGGCGTCTGCCGTGGCTGGATCCGGAGGATATGACTGCCTGAATACCTGAGCAGGATGGCCACCGGATTCATACTGTTGCCGGCCCAGGCATAGCTGCCGGCCGGATGGATATCCTGCCAGTTTCCCAGCACCCTGCCGTGGGAGGTCCCGATCTGGTGATCCGCCTGCACCCAAACGGAATCAGAGTAAACACTGCCGGTATCACACCTGCCCCTGACCCAGAGCAGATACCTGCCTGCGGGTGCCCCGAATCCCAGGTCGACAAAAACCTCGGGGTCTGCCATGGCCGTCGGACTCGCTCCGCTATCGAACTCAATGGCCTGTCCGGTCGAGGCGCTGCTGTCATTGATCACGGCAACCCCTGTGCCGGAGTCGTGGGTGATGGCACGGCTATTCAGGACAATATCATTGTTTTTATCAAAGACAATGGGTTTGGGTGAGCGGTTTGCCGCGAATCCTGCGGATGGATTCATTGCTGCAAACATGATCATTCCGATATACACCAGCAATGGTAGCAGCGACACCACAGGTCTCTTGAACAGATTGTAAAACGGGTGAGCGGTTTTCATCCCAAAGAAAAAACGCAGCATATTCACCGGCCTTATCACTGCCCAGTACACACCAACGATCACCAGGAAAGATCCCAGGGTAATCACGCTCCATTTCAAGAGGGTATGAATTTCAAGAGGAATAACAAGATACCCGATCATAAGCAGGATGGTCTGGTGAAGAATATAAAACGGCAGGACCCCCTCATTGAGCTGCCCCAGGACTGGATGATCAAAAGACAGGTATCTCATACCTGCCCCCAGGAAGGTGAATATCCAGGCCCAGACACTTAGACAGCGCAGCAGCGAAAGCCCCCAGGGACCGGGTACCGGCAATGAAACCCCGACAGGGATGAACTGCCCGTAAAGATACATCGTGGACAAAAGGATTGCCAGGACCATGGAGAGCATCATGCTTTGCTTGATGCAGTGTAGCATTCTATGGCTGGATACAATGATAAACCCTGCAACCAGAAACCAGATATAGTACACAAATCCCCAGCCGCCGCTACCGATACCGGCCACCCCCGGGGGAACACCCCATTTTACCACCAGAAGGGGAATGGCAAACCACGGAATGATCCATCCGGGATGGGCCGTTATTCCGGTGATTCGCTGTACAATGCCTTGACCGCCTCCCTGCATCCATTTGAATAACGGATAGCACAAGAGGCTGTAGAGGAATAAGAAAAGAAGAAACCACAGGTGCATGCCGTGAAAAGCATAATTCCCGGCACTGCCGATAAACAGATACAGGCCGGAAAAGTAGGTCGGCAGAAATGAAAAAAACGATCCGGTAAACTGTCCATGGGTGACCCGTTCAAGATAAATCTGCAGGGCACTGTGTGTCACGGTTGCCAGCAGGACAGGAACCATTAATCGTGAAAACTTACCCGTGTAAAACCGTTTGAAACCGTTGGCATGCTTCAGTGTGAAAAAGAGACCTGCCCCGGAAATGACGAAAAACAGGGGCATGATCCAAATGGTGGCAAACCGGTTCCATATCTCCACCCATACAAAGGTGGTGCTGTCTTTAATGTGCCAATCGCCCAGGTTGAAAAACCGGGTGCTGTGGTATAGAAACACGGCCAGGGTCGCCATGACCCGGATCCAATCCAACTCAAACCGCCTGCCGGTGCCATCCGAATGCATCTGCCTTCTCCTATGCGTCCATTGTGATTCAATGGTTGCGTCTTTAAAGTCAAGACGTGTCCTAAAGATCCCATGGGTCGGACAACTGAATGGTCAAGTCATCGGTGCAGGGATCATTCAAGGCAGGTGCTGAGCAAGTTGCGTGCCACTTTCCGATAAAGCGAAATATCATCTAATTTCAATCGGTTAGCCCGAAATCCGGCAGCCAGATACCCCCTATCGTTTTCAAACAATGGTAAAAACAACCAATTGGTGTTGTTTCTCACCATCCTTATGTGTGGCAGGCACAACTCTATGAATCAGCAGTTACACCGAACATTTTGAAATATCCATCCGTCGAGACCTGAGCCAGGTTTTCCTGAGCAATTTAAAGATGCTCTTGGGCATGCCAAAGGGCAGATCCACCAGGGAAAACTCGGGATTGATGGAAATATGACCGATATATTTTGATGCAAGGCCGGCTTCATTGGCAATCGCCCCCACGATATCCCCGGGCCTGAGACCGTGGTTTTTGCCCACCTCGATCCGGTACCGTTCCATGCCTTTTTCAACATCAGGTTCAGCGCTTTGCTCTGGGGGTTTTGCCTGCTTAATTGTTTTGCCCTCCGCTTTCCGGATCTGATCCCCTTGCCGGTGTGTATCAAACTTTTTGGCCGGATTCGTTCTTTCCACCGGAAAGGGGGTGTCACCATGGGCCAGCTTTGCACAGGCCGCAGCAACCGTTTCCAGGGACAGATGATTCTCTTCGGCATATTCAACCAAAACAGAGCTGATGGATTCCAGACCACCTGATGCCATTACGGCTGAAAGGCGATCCTTGAAACGGGCAATGCGTTGTTGGTTAATGGCCTGATTGGTAGGCAGTTCCATTTTCACGATCTTCTGCCGGGTTGCCCGCTCAATATGCTTGAGCATCCAGCGCTCCTTGGGTCTGAGAAACAAGATCGCCTCGCCCTGCCTGCCGGCCCGGCCGGTCCTGCCGATCCGGTGGATATAGGGTTCCGTTTTAGGCGGCATGTCATAATTCACCACATGGGTGATCCGGTCGACATCCAGGCCCCGGGCCGCCACATCCGTCGCCACCAGGATATCGATATTTCCAGACTTGAGCCGGGCGATGGTCCTTTCCCTGGCATTCTGGGCAATATCTCCGTTCAGTGCTTCTACCTTGAACCCTTTTATCTCAAGTTCCCTGGCCACATCCAGGGTTGCCTGCCGGGTGTTGACAAACACCATGACCCCGTCCGACGAGGCCGCCTCCAATATCCTTGAGAGTGCATCAACTTTTCTGGCACCCTTTACAATCCAGTATCGTTGCGTAATTGCCCCGAGTTCATGGTTTTCAGGCGTGATCGTGAGTTCCTTGGGACGGGTGAGGTATTTTTTTGATATGTTCCTGACAGGCCCCGGCATGGTAGCCGAGAACAAGGCTTTCTGTGCGTTCTCAGGTGCCTTTTCAAGGATCCATTCCACATCGTCAATAAACCCCATGTGGAGCATCTCATCGGCCTCATCCAGTACGGCACAGAATAAATCGGCCAGGCTAAGCGTCTTCTTTCTCATATGATCCATGAGCCGCCCCGGGGTTCCGACCACAATATGCGCACCGCGCTTGAGCTGATTCAATTGGGTGCCGTAACCCTGACCACCATAGATCGTGGCGACATTGAGCTTTTTCATGTCCACACCCAGGGTTTTAAAAGCCTGGGCCACCTGTATGGCCAGCTCGCGGGTCGGGGTGAGCACCAGCACCTGCGGGCGGTTATTGTCAAGATCGATACGTGACAGCAGCGGAAGGGCAAACGCGGCAGTTTTACCGGTCCCGGTCCGTGCCTGCCCCAGCACATCGGTACCTTCCATCAGTGGCGGGACCGCCAGTTGCTGGATCGGGGTCGGGGTGTCGTACCCGGCTTTTTCTATGCCGCTCAAAACATGGGGATCCAGTCCCATTTGACCGAATCGGCAATCAGAGGATAAAGGATTTCGCATCGTTTTCCTTAAAATTTAGTTCCTTATTATTATTGAATACGGTGATATGAGAACGGCCGGGAGCCAGACATCAGGGATCAGGCAAAAAGATGTTATATTTACACGAATTTATGAATTTTTGCAACCGATTAAATTTTCCAACACCCTGGTTTCAATTGATTTGTTGGAATAGACACGATAGAAGGGGTCAGAAAAATATGGAACCGGGCAGAGATGACACCTGTTTTTAAAATGTGAGGACAATGTTTACGGCTGCAAATAAATCACTCAAGGATAGCCAGCCTATCCTTGATCACATGATCAGATACAGAACGCACCACATGATCCTACTGGCGCTGCTCACCCTGGTATGGATATTCCCTGCCAGCCGGATTCATATTGATTCGACCGGTGTTTCGTTTGAGTCCGCCCCCCTCAACGCATTGCAGCAGTATCAACGTTTTGTTCAGGCATTCAAGCCCGACGATGCCACCCTTTTAGCAGTATCCCTCGACCGCCCTGTTTCCGACTTTGAACCCGGGACGATTGAGCACCGGATCTCAAGGGTGCGGCAAACACTGCTATCACTTGATGGTGTCAGGGATGTGACCACCCTGGGTTCCTCCGGTATCCAGGAATTGATCAAACTGCTGAACCGCTCATCCATGAACCCTGCTCAGACCCTTCTGCACGCAAGAGAACTGATCCCAGGCATGAGCACCTTAATATCCAAAGATCTGTCCACCCTTGGATTTATCATACACCAGAATCAAAACACGTTGACCGGTTTTGAGTTTGAACACCGCCTGTCACAGATGAAGCAGGTGGTTTCCAACGTTTTTCAACGCCCATGCCAGGCTGCTGGCCTGCCGGTGCTGCGTGCAGCATTCGAGCGCTACAACCTTCACAGTGCACTGACCTTTGGGCTTCTGGGGCTGGGTTTTGGGATGCTCACCGCCTTTTATATCTTTAAAACATTCAAAGCCGGACTTCTCGTATTGATCAGCAGTATCATATCACTGGTCTGGACACTGGCGGTCATGGCCCTGTTTGGGGCAGATATCAACCTGGCAACAGGTATGAGTTTCGGCTTTATCCTGGTGGCAACCACCACCACTTCCTTTCACCTGACCTCAAAGTATCTTCATCACGCCGGCCCCTCCCCCCCGCTAACGGCCATGAGACATACCCTTGAAGATGTTTTGCAGCCCGGTTTGATGTGTGCACTGACCACAGCAGCCGGTTTCCTGTGCCTGGCCGTCAGCCCTGTACCCATGGTTCGCCAGGCCGGATTGATCATATGTCTCGGGGTGTGCCTCTCCTTTTTTAGCACCCTGGTTATCCAGATTTTTTTCCTTCCCCTCCTGTTTTCAAGCGGCAGGGGCAATCCAATCTGCGCCAAAAGAAGGGACGGTCTGGATCTGATGGTTGAAAAGGTATTCTCTTTTGGATTTAAATTTCCCCTCCTGTCATGCATCATGGCATTCGTGTTTCTGACAGGCCTGATCTGGGGTATCCCCGGGATCATGTCAGTCAAGCATTTGAGCAGCCCCATGATCAAAAACACCCCTGAGGCACGGGACCTTGAAATTGTCACCCGGCGCCTGACAGGCGCCTACACCTTTTCCCTTGTTCTGGCGCTTGATGAGACCCGTGTGAATCAGCGTCAGTTCTGGTATGATATGTATCGATTTGAAAAACAGCTGGCATCCGTTAACGGAATTGAGCACATAGATTCCCTTACCCCATTGGTTTTCCAGCTGGCCAAAACCATGACACCCGCAGGGATGATGCCTGAACTTGTTTTTCAGAATATGATTTCCAGGATCAGCAAGGATGCTCTCTACCTTACATACTATGCCCCGCAACTGAGTACATACCGTATGGTTGTCCACATCAACCCGGAATCCTCGGACCAGATTGAACAGATTTTAACCCGGACCATGCAGCTGGCTTCCCAGTCATTTGACCCACCTGTTTCCGCTTTTCCGGCCGGCCGGCTGCTCCTGCTCAAGTCCCAGACCCGGGATCTGGTATCATCACAATTGAAAAGTCTGTTCCTGGCCTGTTTCGCCATTACCCTTTTGATGATCCTGAACCTTCGCTCAATGTGGCTGGGACTGTTAAGTCTCATCCCCAACCTGTTTCCCCTGGCGGCAATTTTCGGTATCATGGGCTGGTTCAATATCCCGCTGGATCCTTTGACTATTTTTGCAGCGGTCATCTCATTTGGCCTGTCCGTGGATGATTCAATTCACTTCCTCTTCCGGCTCAGGCGGGAAATCGCCCGGTCCGCCGGCAATGAATCTCTTGATTACTGCATATTCCAGGCCTATCGGCATACATCCCGCGCATTGATTTCCACGACAGCTGTGCTGTTCGGGGCGGCATGCGGCCTGATGTTCTCAACATTTCAGCATGTATCTGCGCTGGGTATTCTCATTGCATCTGCATCCCTGGTGGCCCTGGTCAGTGACCTGGTCTTTTTGCCTGCCATCGTATTGACCGTCAGACCGCTGTCCGGTCTTTTGCATAAACACCTGCTTCTTTCCATTCCGGAGACAAATGAGCCATGATTGAGCGTATTGATGATCTGTTTTCAAAGACCAACCACTATCATTTCAATAACTGGTGGCAGTTCCATGCACCGGTTCAGCAAGTATGGAACGAGTTGATGGACTACAGGAAGTGGCCCTCCTGGTGCGGCAGCCTTGAAAAGGTCGAGCCCCTGATCCACAGGGACCGGTCTTGCAACAGACCTGACCTGAAACAGGGCAATCTCATCCGGACCGCCTGGAAAGGCAACCTGCCCTATACCCTTACCTTTGACTCAACCATCAGGGATTTTGATCCCTATTCATTTCTTGCATTTGATGTTACCGGAGATCTTGAGGGGAGCGGCATCTGTAACTTCTACAGGCTTCAGAACAGGACCCGGATCAACTTCATATGGGATGTGGCGCCCACAAAGCTGTGGATTAAGATGAGTTCGCCTTTTGCCCGGCCTGTTTTCATTGAAAATCACAACATGATCATGGCGGAGCTGGCCCAGGGGTTTGAACAGTTGATCCGGCAAAAATACCGGATCAACCGAGCCGTATCAAGGAAATATCAAGATTAATCAAAGGCCATGGATGTTTTCCACTCTTTCCAGACATTGCCCACCAGGTCAGGGCCGGGTGACAATGTCTGTTTACCGGGCCTCCAGCCCGATGGCGTGGCCTGGCTGCCCTCAGATTCCCTGACCAGCTGATATGCCTGGATCTGCCGCAGGGTCTCACCCACATTCCTTCCCACGGGCGGGGTCAGTACCTCAAACCCTTGAACAACGCCATCCGGGTCAATCAGAAAGCGCCCCCGGTTCTCAACGCCTGCCTCCGCATCATATACACCATACATGGTGCCGATGGTACCGCCGGCATCGGACAGCATGGGAAACGGCACCCCGCCATCCACCATTTTTGACAGCTCATGGTCATCCCACATCTTGTGAACAAACATGCTGTCAATACTCATGGACAGCACCTCAACGCCAAGTTTCTGGAACTCGGGATATTTTTCAGCAACTGCTGAAATCTCAGTTGCTCAGACAAAGGTGAAATCTCCGGGATAAAAGCACAGAACCACCCATTTCCCGAGATAATCTGAAAGTGTTACATTCACGAAACCGCCCTGCTTATAACCGGCCGCGGAGAAATCCGGCGCCTTTTTTCCCACTTGGATCATACTCACTGCCTCCTTTTTTACGATGTCTACCGATGTGTCTTCCACGACTTCATCTGCCACAGGTCCGCCTGTGGGCCGGGTACAACCGGCATTGATCTCTTCTGCCATTGCCCCTCCTTTACATGTTGTGTTTTTTTGACAGGTCCGGTCACGGTGACCGGAAAAACTGGTGCTGTGAAATTCAAGAATCCTGAGAATCTGATAATACTTTCAATATGTTTAGCAATCTCTGCGCAGGTTGTAAAACAAAAACTCAGGCCTCACAGACAAAAATATTTTCTGCATTTTTTGTTAGATTTTTATTTTACATTTACATCCAAGTTGGATATATATAAAGAATAACACCCACAATTTACCGGAAGACACGTAAAGCTACCTCGAAGATCTGATGTGCTAATCTGCGTTCTGGGCGAAATCCTGCTTTGGTTTCAGTTTCCGTCGGCCCTTGAAAATTTACGTGGTATCACCGGGTAATGGATCGCTTATGGCACCAAAAAGAAAGAAATTAGATCCAGATGCCCCAAGGCCCCCATCCCTGGCCACACGCAGGGAAACCCTGCGATTCCTGTTCCTGGATGAGGATATACAGAGCATAGACCTCACCCAGAGCAGGATCAATCTCAAGGATGGGAAATGCAGATTCAGAGCGGTTTGCGAAGATTGCAGACAGGAAATCAGGCCGACTTTCTCACTAAAAAAAGGCAAAATCCCCACGGGATTTTTTGCCATCAAGCACCGGCGAAAAGGCCGCTCCCCCTGTCAGCCCACGATCATTAAATTTAACACCAAAATCATCCCAGGCGCACACAAAACCAATCCTCTTGAAACCTGGGTATCCATCAGCAACATCCTTGGGATCAAGCAGGGGGAATACCAATGCATGTGCGGGGATACCGTCTCGTTTACCGTTGAAGAGGGCTGTTCAAGACAACTGTCCTACTGGCATGACAAGTGCGGATTGACCACAGAGCTGCTGCTGTTTTTTGAACGCCGATATGAACGAAGGGATGACAACCATGATCATGTCATTGTGACGCTGAATAAACAGTATGCAGTAACCGGAAACATTGCGGATTATTCAAACGGCGGCTCGAAAATCAGGCTGAACCTCGACAAAGAGGCACAAAAACGGCTTAATGGCGGCTTTTATAAAAACAAAGCTGTTCAGGTGATCCAGTACAAAGGGGATATCAATCGAAGCGATTTTCCCTATCCGTACAAAATCAACCGGGATGATTTCGGATTTGCGATGCTGAAGGTACGGGATCAGGCCAGACTTCTGCCTACCGGCCGGGACAAAATCTACAAACAGGGAACCGTTGTGGACTATGCCTTTAATGACCAACAACGGAAAACCGAACTGAGATTGAAATATTTCTAAAAAGAACGCTTGAATTGATCAAAGATCTTTACGGCAACTCTTTGATCCTCACCCGGTTTTTTCCTGCTTTCTTAGCTTCATACATGGCACTGTCCGCATCTTCTACCAGCTGCTCCATGACCAGTTCATCTGCCAGCACATGATTAAGAGCAGCCACCCCTACGCTGATGGTCAGATTCAGATTCTTATGCATGATCTTGCCTTCCTTATTGCGGATCACAAAGGTGTAATCCGCCACCTTTTCCCGGATAGACTCTGCCACATGAAATGCATCTTTCTGGTCCACAGCAGGAACGATGACGGCAAATTCCTCTCCCCCGTACCGGGTTGGATAAAAAAACATACCGGTTTTACGGGTTTCATCGCTGCACACCCCCTGGATATGTTTGGCAATGATCTTGAGTGCCTGATCACCAATCACATGTCCGAATTTATCATTGAAACGCTTAAAATCATCGATATCAATCATGAGCAGGTTCAGCCAGGTTTTCTCCTTTAAGGCCTGAATCGCTTCCATCTCAAGCTGTTCATCGAAAAAGCGGCGATTATACAGCCCGGTCATGTGATCCGTATGGGTTTTCTGGTCAAGGACTTCCATGTCCTTTTGAAACATGTCAATGGTTTCTTTAAACCTGGATTTGATCAGCCGGGTTTTCTCCTCGATAGACAGATCGGACTGGATGGTTGAAATCGTATCAGACTCAAGGGCCTCAACCTTTTCTTTCTTACTCAGGCTCATGGACTTGAATTCACTGAGCAGGTTGTCCAGGTCTGACAGAACGTCCGAGAGCTGCTGGTGACAAACGGAAAATGTCGCTTTGTGATAATCGGCAATCAAAGCGACCAGGGCTTTATCCGTGTACACGTTCTTCCGGGAATTATCGAGCGCCTTTTTCATCACCGGTTCCAGCTGACGCCTGGTGATGGCCTGGTCCATGTTGGCATTCAAGTTTACCCCGGGATCAAATATAATCCGGTAGATGGTCCGCCAGCAGACCTCCTCGGGCACACCGATATCATTCAACAGTAACAGGATATCCTCTGAAGGCATATCTTCCTGATGATAAAAAAGGTTTTCAAGCGTTGCATAGGTTTTACTCATATGGGGTCCAGTTCACAAAGACGGATTATGATTGAAGTCATCACACCATATCGCATGGTATTAGTAATGGATAAAATATCAGGGCCTCTCTTGTCAATAAAAAAGCATCTGAGGCCTTGCTGCAATTTTTTACAATTCATCCCGTCAAAGACCCGGTATACAGATCCCTATTTAGGAGGAGATCGTTCATATGAAAATTGTCATGATTGTCAATCAAGAACTTCCAGCCGGTCTGGTGGCCAATACCGCTGCCGTCCTGGGAATCACGCTGGGTCGTTTTAGAAACGATATCGTCGGCCCGGATTGTCTGGACGGTTCAAATATTACCCATAAAGGCATTACCGAAAAAAATATTCCCATACTCGCTGCGGATGGCGATGCGTTAAAGCAGATTTATCAGGCATGCATGGATAAGGCGCATATTGATATGATTGATTTCAACCGGATCGCCCAGTCGTGCAGGGATTACGAGCAATATTCGTCAACGCTGTCAAACACTGAGAATCACCGCCTTGATTTTTCAGGACTCTGTCTTTGGGGCCCCAAAAAAGAGATTACCCGGCTGACCGGATCATTGGGATTGTACAGATAGTCCAGGTAAGGTGCCCGTTACAACGATAGTAAGTTTATGTTGCATTGATGCTGGGGGTCTCACGCATCACGCTCTGTAACTGTTTTATTTCTTCCGGTTTTCTTTGCGTGATACAGCAGGTGGTCTGTCTGTTCAATCAGTTTATCAAACGACTGCCCTTTTTTTAGGGATGCAACACCCGAGGAAATCGTAATCCGGCCGATGGATTGACCGGATTCTTTGATTTTAAAGTTCATATTTTCCACAGCGGTTCGAATCTGCTCTGTCAATGCAAGCGCACCGCTCAGGCCTGTCTGGGGAAGAACCAGGATAAACTCCTCCCCGCCATACCGGGCAGCGACATCCTTTCCTTTTACAGATTCCTTTAAAAGTTCACCCAGCTTTTTCAGGACGCTGTCACCGATCAGGTGACCGTGGGCGTCGTTGATCTTTTTAAAATGGTCGATATCAATCATCACCGCAGAGATCGGGTCATATTTTTCAACGACCGATACCATTTCTGCGGTTCGGTCATCCAGTCCGCGGCGGTTCAGCAGACCGGTGAAATTGACGATCTGCAATGTGCTTTCTAAAAAGTTTCTCAACGGTTGTATTGCTGATTGGCTTTTCACTCTCAGAAACCAACTCGATATCACTGTTCAAAAGATCAATTCGCCCGATAAAATACTCATACCACAAGGCATAGGCAATGGGATTGTAAGGAAGACTGTTTTTAGAGATATTCTGCAACGCCATTCTCAGATATTTTTCCGACTCTTGAACAGATTCGGGATATGATTTGCTGATCATCTTTTTCTGCCTTTAGCTTTCCTTGTGACATGCCTTGCATGAAGCAGGCGCAGGTTTTTTGCCCTTGGGATCGCCATTTTCAATGTTATATGCCTTGTGGCAGCCAATGCAATTGGCATGAAGTGCTTCCTTGTGGTATTTCATGATTTTTTCCGGCTTGCTGAGCTTTTCCCCTTTCTTCATCTTGGTTTCCTTGTGACACGCTATGCAGCTTTGAACCGGGTCACCCGGTTTAAGGTCGAGGGGTTTTCCCGCCTCATCATGATGACAATCCCCGCAGGATATCGAATATTCGTCAATGTGTTTTTGGTGGGTGAACCGGGCAATCGGTTTGGTATGTTTAGCATACTGGGGGTTATTCATCAGAATAACACCCTCCTCCAGGGGTTCGTCGCGTTTTTCGGTGTCTGCTTCATGAACCGTTTCAGACACGGCTGTGGCATCTGCCTGGGTCGCGGTTTCAGGTTCGGGTTCCGGTGCCTTGGCCAGGGTTTCCGGTTCGGGCGCTGCCATTGAGTGATCCGGCTCCACGGCCTCGATGTGTTCATCCCCTGTACCCTGTGCTGCCATTTCCGTCCCGGCTGCAGACTGTTGCCCGGATCCTGCGCCGATGAGATTGGCCAGCCAGGGTCGAAGAATCCATCTGGACTGACTTTTATCCTGATGGGATGTTTTTGCCGTCTTTGTAGGAACTGCACAATAGGAAAGAGTCAAAGCAAGGATAAGCATGACGATTAGAATGATATGCTGGCCTTTGTGCTCTGTAATCATGTGAATTCTCCTGTCTATGAGTTGGTTTGAATGCGATTCATGTTACAAAGTTATACCCGTGGATTCAGATCAGTCTGCATTATTTCGCTAACGGTGTAAATAAAATTTTAGGAAATATCACTTAAATTTCAAATAAACCTTTTAGGGGCCGCTTTCAGATCCTGTTTGCCAACAGTGCGGTATAATGTCCCGCAGCGCGGATTGACGGTTTCTTCAGGTGCCAGTGATGCAAATTCCGCCTTGGATTCTGTGACCATCCGTTGTATATAACAGCTTTGCCGAACCCTAGAAAACCAACGGTTGGAAACGGCCTGCAAGGATACTATATGATAACACCCGCAAATGATCTTCTACGCCTCAGCCCGGTCAGCGATTCCCACGTATCGTTGCAATTGCTTGGTAAATGGCGGCAGGGTTCAACACTTCCGGACACCGGGGATATCATTTCGGGCCTGACCCAATTTCCAAGACTCGAAAAGATCAGTTTTGACAGCAGCAGTCTGAAATCCTGGGACAGCATACTGCTGATCACCCTGACCCGCCTGATTGAAACATGTGAACAAAAAGGTGTTTTTGTCGATCGATCCGGTCTGCCCCAGGGGGTAAAGCGCCTGTTGATGCTCGCCTCTGCAGTCCCGGAAAAAAAGGGGACCCGTGAAAAACGAAGACGCCCGACATTCCTGGCCCATGTGGGTGAAGAAACCCTTGATTTTCTTAAATCGGCAGGAGAAATCATCTCGTTTTTAGGAGAATCCACCATTGCCGTGATGAAACTTTTCACGGGCAAGGCCCGCTACCGGTCGTCTGATCTGACACTCACTATCCAGGAGTGCGGGGTAGAGGCACTTCCCATCGTATCCCTGATCAGTCTTCTGGTCGGTTTAATCCTGGCCTTTATCGGGGCGATCCAGCTTGAGATGTTCGGCGCTGAAATCTATGTGGCGGACCTGGTGGGAATTGCCATGGTGCGGGTGATGGGATCGGTAATGACCGGTGTCATCATGGCCGGGCGCACCGGTGCCGCCTTTGCGGCCCAGATCGGGACCATGGAGGTGAATGAGGAGATTGACGCCCTCAAGACCCTGGGAATCAGCCCGGTGGAATTCCTGGTGCTGCCCCGGATGCTGGGTATGACGATCATGATGCCCATGCTCTGCCTGTATGCCAACCTCATGGGAATCCTGGGCGGTTTGATCGTGGGGGTGACCATGCTTGATGTGAACCTGGTTCAATATTATCTGCAGACCCGGAATGCCGTCGGCATCAATGATTTGGTCATCGGGATCATCCAGGGGGTGCTGTTTGGTATCCTGGTGGCATTGACAGGATGTCTGCGCGGCATGCAGTGCGGCAGGAGTGCGGCAGCCGTGGGAAATGCCTCCACATCCGCTGTTGTTACGGGAATCGTGGCCATCGTGGTCACCACGGCACTGGTGACCATTATCTGCAGTGTTATAGGGGTATAAGCAAGGCAGGGATACATTGAAAACAACTGACCATTCATCCGTCGCCCAAATCGTCGTGAAGAACCTGACCATGGCCTATGACAACTATGTAATCATGCAGAATCTGAATTTTTCGGTCAACCCGGGCGATGTATTTATCATCATGGGGGGCAGCGGGTGCGGGAAGAGTACGCTGCTGCGACACCTCATCGGGCTGAAGGCCCCCTTCAAAGGAGAGATATTTTACGGAAATACCAGCTTCTGGAACGTCTTGCCAGCAGAGCGGGACCGGATTATGAAACAGGCCGGGATCCTCTATCAAAGCGGTGCGCTCTGGAGCTCCATGACCCTTGGGCAGAATGTCGCCCTTCCCTTGGAGCAGTATACAAACCTGAAACAAAAAGAGATCCGGGAACTGGTTGCCTTCAAACTTTCGCTGGTCGGGTTGGCCGGGTTTGAGGATTTTTATCCGTCCGAAATCAGCGGGGGCATGCGAAAGCGGGCCGGGTTGGCCCGGGCCATTGCCATGGACCCCAAGTTCCTGTTTTTCGACGAACCGTCCGCAGGTCTCGACCCCCTGAGTGCCCGCCGCCTTGACGAACTGATTCTGGAACTCAGGGAAAGCCTGGGTGCCACCATTGTCGTGGTCACCCATGATCTGGACAGCATATTCATGATTGGAAATAATTCCGTTTTTCTGGATGCCGGTACCAAAACCATGAGCGCCATGGGGCACCCCAGAATGCTCAGGCAGGACAGCGAATATGATGACGTGAGGCTATTTTTAAGACGGGGGGAAACCAAGGAGAGTAGACACAGATGAAAGAAACCCGGAAAACACTGATCGGCGGGTTTGTGGTGGGAGCACTTACCCTGGGTATTGCAGGCATCCTGGTATTTGGCTCCGGAGATGTCCTGAAAAAAGGGTATCAGTATGTGCTGTTCTTTGAAGGATCGGTAAAAGGCTTGAATGTCGGTGCCCCGGTTCTCTTTAAAGGGGTTCCTATCGGCATGGTCACGGATATCTCCATCAAGGCCAACATGACCGATGGGACCATTCATATCCCGGTGTATATCGAGATAGAACCCACCCGGTTCGAGGTGGTCGGCCACAATGACCTCGGGCCCGCACAAAGCATGCAATCACTTATAGATAAAGGCCTGCGGGCCAGCCTTGAAATCCAGAGTATTGTCACGGGCAAATTCATTATTCATCTGGATTTCCATCCTGATACCCCGATCCGCCTTCAGGGAAAGGAAAAGCGGTACACTGAGGTCCCCACCATCAAGACCGGATTGTCCAAATGGTCCCAGAAACTCGATGAGATGAACTTCCAGGAACTGGTTGACCGGCTGACCTCCATGGTGGCCGGTGTGGATGCCATCATCAGTTCCCCCGAAGCCCAGTCCCTGCTGCCGGCAGTCCACCAAACCGTAGAGGATGTGAGGGAATTCGTGAACCAGGCAGATAACCAGGTGACTCAGTTTGGTACGGACCTGAGGACACTTGTCCGCAATGTGAATACACGGACCGCCGCCTTGGAGGAAAGGATCGGCAGGACCCTTGCCGAATTTGAGGCGTTTGCCCAAAATGCCAATACCCGGGTGGATCCTCTGGTTAAAGATTTTCAGCAGCTGGCAAGGAATCTGGATGATCAGGTCGAGCCGCTGCTTGAAGATATCCGGGGTACGGCAAAATCCATACAGGGCGGCATTGAAACCGCGGAACCCGCGTTGGAAAATGCTTCAAGATTTATTGCCCATGATTCTCCCGTGGTATTGGAAATGATGCAAACCTTAAAAGAGCTTTCTGCAGCAGCGCGCTCCATAAGGGTCTGGGCCGAATATCTGGAACGGCATCCGGAAGCACTGCTCCAGGGAAAAGGCGCATACAGGAGGTAAAATATGGAAAAAACGTATAGGGTGTATGGACTGACAGCGCTTGTTTTAATACTGATCTTTCTGGGCGGATGCACCGGTAAAAGTGCACCCACCCGTTTTTACCTGCTGGAATCAACACCCCAGGACCCTGATTCGCATACGGTATCCGTGGATATGCTGGCGGACCAAAACCATGTGATCAAGGTCGGACTGGGCCCCTTTAAAATCCCTCCCTACCTGGACCGGCCCCAGATGGTCACCCGGACGGCGCCCAACCGGCTCAAGCTCATGGAGTTTGACAACTGGGCAGAACCTTTGAAGGATACTATCTCCCGCCTCACCTTGGAGCGGCTATCCACCCTGCTGAACAGGGATGGGGTGATTGTATTGTCATGGGACAGCCGTGCCCGCCTGGATTACCAGGTACCGATCGAAGTGATCCGTTTGGACAACACACCCGGCAAGGATGCCCTGCTGGCAGCCCGGTGGGAAGTCATCCGAAACCCGGACAAAGCGTTAGTGCTGATCCGTACCAGCCGGTATACCCAGGAATCCGGGATCGACAGCCCTGAAGCTTTTGCCGCCGCCCAGAGCCGGAATCTCGAGTCGTTGTGCCGTGACATGGCAGATGCGCTCAGACAGTATAAACCCTAAGACCAGCTATCGGTACAAGGATACGCGATGTCCTCTCTGAAAGATTGTATCTCCATATCTGTTTTTGATATCTTCAAAGCCGGACCCGGACCTTCAAGTTCCCATACCATCGGTCCCATGCGCGCCTCCCTCCTGTTCAGGGAGGAGATGGAAACGCTTGACCCGCCTTTGAAAGACCTGGACCTGAAGGTGCATTTATTCGGTTCCCTGAGCCTGACCGGAATGGGACATGGCACCCACAGAGCCATCCTGGGCGGCCTTCTGGGATGGGAGCCGGAAACCTGTGACTGTGATGCCCTCAATGGCCTGCTCAAATCCCTTGATACCGTTTATGACCTTCCTTTGGGCAGTGGATATATACGGTTTTCAGGCCGTGACATCATTTTTGAAAACCAGGAAGGTTCTAACCTTCCCTTTGCCAATACCCTGCGATTCATTTTGAGGTACAAGGACCGCCTGATTCTTGAAAAAGAGTATTATTCCATTGGCGGCGGCTTTATCCAGTGCAAAGGAGAGGTCCTTGAAAAGCCGTTGTCGCCACCACACCTTTACTGGAACATGACCTCTTTACAGGAACTGATCCGGAAAACCGGCCTCTCACTGGAGCAGGTGGTGCTGGAAAATGAATCTGCGCTAACCGGTAAAGACAAGGCGGATATCCAAAAACAAACGGACCACATTCTGGATGCCATGCACGATTCCGTGGCGAATGGGCTTTCAAAGGACGGGCTGCTGCCCGGATCGATCGGCCTGCATCGAAAAGCAAAGGTCTTGAGAGAAAACGCCCTGAAAATGTCCAAAGAGAGCGGCCGGTTTTTAGGATTGCTCAATGCATATGCCATGGCGGCCTCCGAGGAGAACGCGGACGGACGGCGTGTCGTCACCGCGCCGACATCGGGTGCTTCAGGGGTATTGCCCGGTGTGGTATACATGCTCAAACACCATCACGGCCTTGACCGCAACCAACTGAGAAAAGGACTTTTGGCTGCGGCAGTCGTTGCATTCATTGCCAAAAAAAATGCCAGTATCTCAGGTGCTGAAGTGGGGTGCCAGGGCGAGGTCGGGGTCGCCTCTTCCATGGCTGCAGCGTTCATGACCCACGCCATGGGTGGCGATATGAAGCGGCTGGAAAATGCCGCTGAAATTGCTCTGGAACATCAACTGGGCATGACCTGCGACCCTGTGGGCGGCTATGTCCAAATTCCCTGCATTGAGCGGAACGCCGTGGGAGCGGTCACGGCGGTGAATGCCCATATCCTGGCGGATGCGGGAGATCCTGACCGCCAGAAGGTAAGCTTTGATGAAGTGGTTCAGACCATGATGGAAACGGGCAAAGATATGAACACCCGGTATAAGGAAACCTCCCTGGGCGGACTGGCCCTGTGCTATGTCAACTGTTAATGAAAAGTAAAGAAAAATGATAAAGAATCTACCCGATATATACGTACTGGCCACCGGCGGCACCATCGCCGGCCGTGCAGGTTCCTCCACCAAGGCAGGCTACACCTCCGGGCAGCTTGATATCAAAGAGATGCTCAAGGCGGTGCCGGATCTGGATCAGATTGCCCGCGTTGATGGGGAGCAGGTCTGCAATATCGGCTCCCAGGACATGTCTTTTGAGATTATGACCCGGCTCGCCCGAAAAATCAATGAGACCCTGGAAAAACAGGAGATTGACGGCATTGTGGTGACCCACGGCACCGATACCATCGAGGAGACCGCCTTTTTTCTCAATCTCACGGTCAACTGCACCAAACCTGTCATCATGACCGGATCCATGCGTCCGTCAACCGCTGTCAGTGCAGACGGCCCCCTGAACCTGTTCAATGCCGTGGCCGTGGCTGCAGACCCGGAAGCAAAGGCGCGTGGTGTCATGGTGGTGATGAATGACAGGATCCACGGTGCCCACTCCCTGACCAAGACCAACACCACGTCAGTGGAAACGTTTCTCTCCCCGGTGACCGGGCTCATGGGCACCGTGATATACGGAGAGGTCAAATTTTTCAGGGGATCTTTCAGAAAACACACCCGTGAAAGTGAATTCACGACCGACTATGATCTGCCGCTTCCCCGGGTGGATATCATCTATGCATGTGCAGATATGCCGCCGGACCTGATCGACGCTTCGGTTTCAAGAGGCGCCAGGGGGATTGTGATTGCCGGAGACGGAAATGGCAATATGAACCAAGGATCTATCAAAGCGGCTGCAGAATTCGCGAAAAAGGGGATCTTCATTGTCCGGGCCTCCCGGGTGCCCACGGGCACGGTGGGCCGGAATGTGGAGGTCAATGACGATGCCCACGGGTTTATTGTTTCAGATGAGTTAAATCCGGCAAAAGCCAGGATACTCTTGATGCTGGCCCTGTTAAAACCCCGGACCGGGGAGGAGGTTCAAAAGCTGTTCTACGAGTATTGATTTCCTTTTGGCTTCACCCTATGTTAATTCAACTAAGAGGTATATGTTAAGCATAACCTAAGGTCAAGAAAGGAAGAAAGCATGGCGCTCAAATCATATCCGTACCCTTGGAGGTTGTTGAGTGACAGATACCACATGCCCTGATAAAATACTCTGGTCGGTCTGTAATGTAAACTGCGGCAGCCGTTGTGCCCTCCGCGTGCATGTGAAAGATGGGACCGTCGTGAAAATCGAGACCGACAACACCGGGGAGGACACCCCTGGTGCCCACGAGATCCGGGCCTGTCTTCGGGGAAGAGCCCTGCGAAAATGGATCTATTCACCCGAGCGGCTGCTTCATCCTCTCAAACGGACCGGGAAAAGAGGTGAGGGTCAATTTGCCCGCATCTCCTGGGAAGAAGCAATCGAACAGATTGCCACCAAACTGGACCAGGTCATCAAAACCCACGGTAACGAGGCGGTTCATCGCATTTACGGTACCGGGAACCTGGGAGGGGTGGTTTCCGGCCGCGAGCAGATCGACCGCCTGATGAATCTTCTGGGCGGCCAACTCAACCATTACAACTCCTACAGCACCGCCCAGATCACCCATGGGCTTCAGTATACATACGGTGTCCACGAGTGCGCCAATAACCTCTCTGATATGGCCAACAGCAAGCTTGCCGTTTTTTTCGGCAACAACACGGCCGAAACCCGCATGAGCGGAGGTGGTTCCACCTATGATCTTGCACGGGTCAAAAAACAGAGCAATGTCAGGCTTATTGTCATCGATCCGCGGCATTCCGATACCGCGGTCCTTGCGGCAGATGAATGGATTCCCATTCGCCCGGGAACGGATGCGGCCCTGGTTTGTGCCCTTGCCCACGTCCTGATCACCGAGGACCTGGTGGACCAACCGTTTCTGGACCGCTATTGCGTGGGATATGATGTCGCCACCATGCCGCCAGGATTTTTAGCAGGAAACAGTTACAAGGAGTATATCCTGGGTACGGGGCCGGACGGTATCCCCAAGACGCCTCAATGGGCATCGAGCATTACAGGAATTCCAGCAGAGCGCATCATTCAGCTCGCCCGGGAGATCGGCACGGCAAAGCCTGCCTACATTGCCCAGGGGTGGGGGCCTCAGCGGCATGCCAATGGTGAACAGACCGCCCGCGCCATCTGCATGCTGCCCATCCTCACCGGCAATGTGGGCATCCAGGGCGGCAACAGCGGCGGACGGGAAGCACCCTTCGGCTTTGCGTTTCCCTCTATTCCCACGGGATCCAACCCGGTCAGCACCTCCATCCCCTGCTTTTTGTGGACCCAAGCCATCGAGGATCCCAAAGGGTTTACCGACATCACCCACGGGCTGATGGGAAAGCAGCACCTTGAAACACCCATTAAATTTATCTGGAGTTTTGCCAGCAACACCTTGGTGAACCAGCATTCGGATATCCGTCACACCCATGACATCCTGTCGGATGAGACGGCCTGTGAAATGATTGTACTGATCGATAATGTCATGACTAGCAGTGCAACATACGCGGATATTGTCTTGCCCGGAGTTAGTGTTTTTGAAGAGAGCGATCTTGCCTACCAGGGATACGGCGTGGAGATGGCCGCACTGATCCTTCGCCCAAAAGCCATAGAGCCGCTGGGAGAGTGCCGGACCCTTTTTGAAATCTGTTCAGATATCGCAAACCGCCTGGGTGTGGGACGAGAATTCACAGAAGACCGCACCCGGGATGAGTGGGTGACATACATGTACCACCAGTGCAGACAGGTACGCGATGACCTGCCGAAAAATTTCGAGCAGGCCATGCAAACCGGCCTGTTCAAGTGGAAGAGACAGGGTCCGCCCATTGTCGGGCTCAAGGATTTCCGGGAAAATCCCGAGGCGGCGCCGCTGAAAACACCATCCGGAAAGATCGAAATATTTTCAAAACGCTTGTGGGATATTGCACATGCCTGGCAACTGCCGGATGGTGATGTGATCAGTGCCCTTCCCGAATATCATCAGACATGGGGGATGCCGGGTACGCCTGAATCCGCCAGGTATCCCCTTCAACTGATAGGCCACCATCATAAGCAGCGGACCCACAGCTCTTACGGCAACAATCCGTGGCTTCAGGAGGCGGCCGTACAGTCCTTGTGGATCAACCCCTTGGATGCCGAGGCCCGGGGCATTTCACACAACGATCTTGTGTGTGTGTTCAACGATTGCGGACAGACACAAGTCCCGGCCAAGGTGACGCCCCGAATCATGCCGGGAGTGCTTTCCCTGCCCCAGGGAGCGTGGTACACGCCAGACAAACAGGGAAACGATACCAACGGGTCCATTAATATTTTGACCCGCCAGCGGCCGTCACCACTGGCAAAAGGCAATCCCCAGCACACCAACCTGGTGGAGGTGAGAAAGGTATCCCCATGACCCGGGAACTGAACAAATGGGCCTTTACCCTGGATGCACAACAGTGCACCGGGTGTAAAACCTGCATGGTGGCCTGCAAGGATAAAAACAACCTGGCCCTGGGCCTGCGTTGGCGGCGGGTGGCTGAATATTGCGGCGGCCAGTGGATGCCCCTGCCGGACGGTACGTTCATGCAGGATGTGTTTACCTACTACGTGTCGGTCAGCTGCAACCACTGCATGGATCCCATCTGTACCCAGGTCTGCCCCACCACTGCCATGCACCCGGATGAAAACGGCATTGTAACAGTGGATCAGGGCAAATGCATGGGGTGCAGGTATTGCGAGTGGGCCTGCCCCTATGGCGCTCCCCAGTTTGATGCGGATGCCGGCCGGATGACCAAATGCAATTTCTGCGAGGATTATCTGTCTGAAGGCAGGTCTCCAGCTTGTGTATCAGCCTGTCCCACCCGGGCACTGGGTTTCGGTCCATGGGATGAACTGGAAAAGGATGCCAGGAGCCAGCCGGACATCGCCCCCCTGCCGGACATCAAGATAACAACGCCCTGCAGTGTCCTGGTACCGCACAGAATGAGCCGTACGCAAGACGATGTGACGGGAACCATTGCCAATCCTGAGGAGAATAAAGATGCATAGTCATTGGAGCCTGGTGGCTTTCACCCTGCTTTTCCAGGCGTCTGTCGGAAGTATCTGGTGCCTGCTGGCGGCACATTTCATGATAAATACCGCCAATACGGGGCTGCCTGTGATCAGTCACCTGACCGCAGCCCTGGCCCTGTCTTTTGCCGGAATGGCCGCTGCACTTGCCCACCTGAGTAATCCCCGCGCCGGTCTTTTTGCCATTGCCAACCTCAGGCACTCCTGGCTCAGCAGAGAGATTTTTTTTGTCCATGTCCATGCCGGTGCCCTGGCGCTGCTGATCATTACCACTCCCATAAGGCCAAAAGAGTTTGATGTTTTCGTTCTATCCGGCGCAAGCCTCGCCGGAGCCATACTCCTTTACTCCATGTCCCGGGTGTATCAATTGAAAACCGTTCCGTCATGGAACCATTCCGGCACCCTGCTCAGCTTTGTCGGCTCGGCACTGGTGCTGGGAGGCATTCAGTTTGCCCTCGTGCAAACCATCTGCGCCATGACATCTTCCACGGGTCATGACGCTGTTACTGCTGATATCTACGTTCAAGCGGCAATAATTGCTGCAGTATCAGGGAGCCTGATCAAAATGACCCTAGGGTTGTATCAGAGATTTAAAAAAAAACGCCGTCCGGCCAAAAGCTCACATTGGCCGGTCTTCCATGGCTCAGGGGTGATCCTTTGCGTCATCTTCCTGCTCCTTGCCAAAGCAGCACTGGTTGAACTGATCGCTTTATCTCTTGCCGCCATTATTCTGGTGGGAGGGGAGATCAGCCACCGGATCGCGTTTTATCACTCGTATGACCGTGTCGGGTTGTAAATCAGTCAAGTCGATGACAGGGTTCACGGGATACAGTTTTTACCCCCACGGATAGCTGAATACCCCATAAAGAAGGTTAAGTTTGAGTTGACTTGGCATCCCAGCATTGATATTGTTCAGTCACTGAATGATCAGTCAAGTGGGGTAAACTAAAATGATTGAACCATATTCGTCAAACTATCTGGAACCCAGCAAACAATACCGCAAATTTTCCATCCTCTCATTAATACAGAAGAATCCGGATATCACACAAAAATTTCTCGGGCAGCAAGCCAGTCTCAGCAGTTCAATGGTCAATAACTACATCAAGGAGCTTTCCAGTGAAAACCTGATTTACACTTCAGGAAGCTCCAACCGGAGCATGACATACCACCTGACGGATCAGGGCAAAGAGTACGTTGCCACCAATTTTCTGGCCTTTTCTGCAGAGATCGTGCAGTTTTATGCCGGAGTCCGCAGTGAAATCGTTGAAATCCTACTAGAAAGTTATGCTGAAGGGATCCGGACCGTTGTTTTATACGGCGCGTCCGATACGGCAGAAATTGTTTATTCTGCGATCAAGAAGACAGAGCTGACACTTACAGGTGTGGTGGATAATGATCCCAATAAGATCGGTAAACTGTTCTTCGGTACCATGATACACCCCCCTTTAAAAATTAACGAGATCCGGCCAGATGCGTTGATGATCACATCCTTTGCCAGACAAAATGAGATTCTCGAAATGCTGGAAGGTAAAATAGATGATCAAATCAAAATCAAGATGGTCTCCAGGCTATGGGTATGAAGGCACTAATCACGGGGGTTACGGGGATGACCGGCAGTTACCTTGCCGAATATCTATTGACCATGCCGGATATTGAGGTTTACGGCATTGCTCATCCCAGAGACAGCCATAAGTTTCTACATCAAATTGAAAATCAGATCCACCTGCATGAGTGTGACCTGTGTAACACAGAAACGGTCAATACCCTTATCAGGGACCTGCGGCCGGATCAAATCTACCATCTTGCCGCGCAAACCAGTGTCGCAGAGAGCTGGAAAAATCCGGTGCAAACCATTTCAAACAACATCACCTGCCAGCTAAATATCTTTGAAGCCGTCCGGAAAAATAGCATTAATGCACGAATCCTTGTCACAGGAAGTTCGGAGAGCTACGGTCTGATTTCTGAAAGTGACCTGCCTGTGTCTGAAACCGTGCCGTTCAAACCGGTAAGTCCCTACGGCGTCAGTAAAGTCGCCCAGGATATGCTGGCCTTTCAGTATCATCATAATTACGGAATGGATATCATCCGTGTACGTGTGTTTAACCTGACCGGCCCACGGCAAAGTCCTATTTTCGCGCTATCCAACTTTGCCAAGCAGATTGCCCAGATAAAGGCCGGCAGGAACAAACCCGTCATCATGGTGGGCAACCTTGAGGCCCACAGGGATTTCACGGATTTCAGAGATGCGGTAAAAGCCTACTGGCTCGCCCTTGAGCATGGCCTTCCCGGCCAGGCGTATAACATCGGATCAGGTAAGTCCCTCAGCCTTGAAAGCATTCTTTCGATGCTTTTGGACATTTCCGGGGTCTTGGTTGAAATTGAACCCAACCCTGATCGCATGAGGCCTTCTGACATCCCTATCATGGTGTGTGATAACACCCTTTTCCGAACACTGACCGGGTGGGAACCGATGATACCGCTGACCAAAACCTTGAAAGACCTTCTAATTTATTGGCAAACGGCCGTGGAGGAGAACCAATGCCCACCTCTGTGATCCATATCAATGGAAAAACCGTTGGGGAAGGAAGCCCGACCTATATCATTGCGGAAATCGGCATTAATCACAACGGTGATATAGATCTTGCCAAACAGTTGATTGACGAAGCCCAGAGCGCTGGGGCAAACGCCGTAAAGTTTCAGAAGCGCCACCTGCCCAGCCTGTACCCGAGGGAAATATTGGAGCACCCTGAAAGATATGAGCAGCATTTCCAATACATGATCCCGATCCTGAAACAGGTCGAACTGTCAGAAAATGAGATGGCTCAGCTCAATGGTTACTGCATTGAAAAGGGCCTTGACTTTATATGCACGCCGTTTGATAGGACCAGTGCCGATTTTCTCCAGACATTGGATATCCATGCATACAAAATTGCATCTGCTGACCTGAATAACGTGGACCTTTTGTCTCATGTCGGTTCCAAAGGCCTGCCCATGATAGTTTCAACCGGGATGTCCTACCGGGGTGAGATAAGGAAAACCATTGATCTGCTTAAGGACTGTGGTGCCGAATTCGCTATTCTTCACTGCAGAAGCGCCTACCCGGTCTGGCCCAGGGAAGTGAACCTGAAAATGATCGGTTGGCTCAAGCAGTATAATGTCCCTGTTGGTTATTCCGGTCATGACATCGGCATCGTTATCCCGCTTGTAGCCGCATCCATGGGAGCGTCCATCATTGAGAAGCACATCACCTGGGATAAAAAGATGGATGGCCCAGACCATAAAATCAGCCTTGAGCCCTTTGAATTTAAACGAATGGTTCGGGATATACGGATTGCAGATCTTGCCATGGCCAAGGAGGATCGTTTCCTGCTCCGGGGAGAAGTGCTCAATCGCGAAGTGTTCGGTAAAAGCCTCATCGCCAGCCGGTTCCTGTCAAAAGGCACCCGGATTACCCGTGACATGGTCTCAATAAAAGGACCGGGTAAAGGGCTTGCACCGTCCAACCTGGATGACCTGGTCGGCCGGACCCTGGACAGGGATATTGAAGCAAACGGTGTTTTCCTTGAAAGAGATCTTGATCCAGCCAAGGACAGTCATTGGGACATTGAAAAATCATTTCAGAGTAAATGGGGGCTTATCTCAAGATTTTCCGACTTCCATGACATCATCGAATTGAACCCCAAAGCCATTGAAATCCATCTGGCGGAAAAGGACCTTGACCTTGAATTTGATTTAACCCGCCAATACTCTCAGGAACTGGTAGTGCATGTGGCCGAGTACCTGGACGGCAAACTCATGGACCTGTGCAGTGCCAGCGAGGATATCCGGAAAGCCTCCGTGGACCTTGTCAACACGACTGCCGCCCTCACGGCAAAACTGGCACCCCATTTCAAAGGAATCCCTAAACTAATCGCCCATCCTGGCGCCATGAGCCTGAAAGCTAAATTAGATAAAAACAGGTTAAGAGAAAAACTGATTCAATCCCTTAAGGAGATTGATACCGTTGGCAGTCACCTGTTATTGGAGAATCTCCCCCCCTATCCCTGGTATTTCGGAGGTGCCTGGAAGGGCAATTTTTTTATGGACCCTGATGAAATTGCAGGTTTTTGTAAAGAAACCAATGTCAATATTGTATTTGATATTTCACATGCCGCACTCTACTGCAATGCAAAAGAAAAAGACCTGGGCGAATTTGTCCGTATTGTGTATCCCTATATCCGCCATATCCACATGGGAGACGCCTATGGTGTGGATGGAGAAGGGATGCAGATCCATGAAGGGGATATTGACTTTGACAAAATCATGCCGCTATTTTCCGGTTACCAGGATACCTGGGTGCCGGAAGTCTGGAGGGGACATCTGAATAATGGCCAGGGTTTTTTAACGGCGCTGAGAAGGCTGAGTCAGTATCAATTATGATCGAGTCGGCCAACTAATTATTCAGTGATTGAATAGTTGTGCCGATAATGAATGATATAGAACGACAAGACTGTGGATAAAAATCTTGTAACCAGCAGAGCGGAGCTATGCAAATATTAATGATCATGGATAATGATCCGGCAGGAATGGCCATCGCGTTTTGCAATGCCATCAACCGGTATTCAGAACACACGTGCCGGGTGATCACCACCCAGGAAAGGTACGGGTTCAATTTTGAATCCGATATCCATATTCCGGACATTGAAGATGATGATTTTGGAGAGATCGAGCAGCTACTCACCGATTCAGACATCGTACACTTTCACATGCTCAGAGACGAGCACTCCCATCTGGGCCCCCTGGTTATCCGGGACTATATCAGCGGGAAAAAAATACTGCACCATCACCACGGTCATCCTGATTTTCTGATCAACAAAGACGCTTTTAATGAGAAATACAAAAAACTTGAACGTCAAGTCGTTGTAAGTACCCCGGATCTTTTGAAGGTTGCCCGGGATGCCGTATGGGTGCCCAATCTTGTTCCGATACACGACGTTCAGTTCATGCCCAGGTATGAACTCAGCCTTACCCGGGAAAGCATAAAAATCTGTCAATCGCCCACAAGGAAATTTCACAAGCACACCGAGGTATTCAAATCGGTCATGGCGGAGTTGACCAAAATTCATCCGAACGTTGAAACGGTTATCATTGAAAAAACGCCCTATTTTGAATGCCTCAGGATCAAAAAGGCCTGTCACATCATTTTTGATCACATGAGGGGATGGTTCGGTATTGCATCCCTGGAATCCTTGAGCCACGGCAAACCGGTCATCGCCGGCCTTGACGACTGGAACATCAAATGCATCAAGGAATTTACAGGGGCGGAGCAGCTGCCCTGGCAGATTGCCAGAAACAGACAGGAATTAGCAGATGTTTTAAACACATTGATTGGTGACAGTGACCTTCGTCAGTCCATCGGGCAGCAGTCCAGGGCATTCATGGAGAACTACTGGACGGAAAAACACGTCTTGCAGGTTTTGCTGGATACATACGAAACATTATAGAACCCTTTTTAGGCCGACTTTACGGTTCATTCTTTCTCGATAGAGGAGAAACACATGAAAGAGAAAATATATAAAAAATGGAATGATTTGCTTGTCCTTTCTTCAGAGCTTTACAGGTCATTGATGTACAAAAAGTTATTGAGAAAACTAAGGAAAACCTGATGAAAATCATGCATATCTGTGATTGGTATACTGCCATAGGCGGGGCAGAGAAGTTGATGTTTGACGTCCTGCATGCCGTTGAGCAGCTTGGCCACGAAAATATCATGGTTATGAACGCTCATCCCAATCAGATAAAAACAGGGCAACGGGTTGAAATCGAGGTTCCTGACATCGAGATGCCCTTTTCTCAATTTACCTTCCTCTACTATTTCAAAATCTATAAATGTATCAGAGAACTGGGCAGGATTATTAAAAAATACAAACCGGATGTGTGCCATATACACAGCTGTCAGAACCCCTATGTTGTAAAGTTTTTAATGAAAACCATCCCCTGTGTCAGGAATATTCATGACCCAAGGCTCTATTGCTTTACCCATTGGAAACTGTTACCCGACAATAAAACCATCTGCCCATACCCCATGGGCAGGGAATGTCTCAATCAGGGGTGCATCTCACTGGATCAGCCAAAAACCCTTCATGAAAAAATCGCCGTCTGGACCAGAAAACACTTTGATGTACACAGACAGATGCCGGTATTTATCATGGAAAGCAGGGCGACCATTGCGTGTATGAAGGAAAACGGATTTAAAGATGAGCAGATCAACTGGATTCCCAACTTTACACCCATAAGGCCAAGAGAAGAAGTACAGGAGCTGATCGACACCCTTCATAAACCAGAAGAAAACCATATTCTGATGGTGGGACGTGCGTCTCCTGAAAAAGGGTTTGATATCACACTGGATGCGGTCAAATATTTGAAAACCAGGGATGTAAAGGTTCATTTTGTCACCGGAGGTCCTCCCCACTACGAGGCCATAGAAAAAAGGGTTAAAAGCGATCCTCTGCTTTCTAAACAAGTCATCCTGGAAGGCATCCTGTCATACGAAAAAACAAGGCTGAAGTATGCCATGGCAGATGCGATTATCATCCCATCTGTGTGGATGGAAACCTTTTGCCTGGTCGGGCTTGAAGCCATGGCAAACATGAAACCGGTTATCGGGTCATATACCGGTGGGATCAAAGACTGGCTGGCCAATGGCGAAACAGGATATCACTTTGAAATGGGTAATCCTAAAGACCTTGCAAAAAAAATTGATCTTCTTTTAAGTGACAAGAAGCGCGCAAGTGAAATGGGACAAAAAGGCTACGACAGAGTGTGCCGATTATACAATAAAGACCGGTATATGAAAGATCTGTTCAATGCGTATGACAAATCAATCGCCATCTGGAATAAAAGAAGTAAACCAAGGGCAGCCTGAAATTGGATATAACACCCGTACAGTCAAAGAATTTTCTTTTTAAAGCACCATACCGGATCAAGGAGGAGATCGAAACTATCTCAGCCATCCCCTCCGAACATTATCTGATCGAACTGGAGGCATGCGGGCTGTGTCACAGTGATCTGCTGTGGATGGCACACCGATCAAAGGACTGGGAAAAAATCGGTCATGAATTTGGCGGCAAGGTGAGGCATTGCGGTGATAACACCTCCAAATTCCAACCCGGACAACAGGTGGCGGTAAAGAATGCTGCGCCCTGCGGCGTATGTGACCATTGTACGGTTGGAAAAGCACGGGACTGTGGAGATGTCATCGTTAACAAATCAGGCTTTAATCAGTTTTTTCTGGCACACGAAAGATCTATGGTTGATGCGGAGGGCCTGGAGGGCTCGCTTTTGGGCCTTGTGGAGCCGCTTGGCGTTGCAAACGATGTGCTAAAGGCAGCGCAAATAAGACCAAAAGACCGTGTCACCATCTATGGTCTGGGTGCCATCGGGCTTATGGCAGGATGGCTGTGTATCCAAAAAGGGGCATCGGGAGTTTATGGGTGTGCCAGGAGTTCAAAGTGCTTTGATCTGGCAGAACAGTTTGGATTTAAAAAATGCTTCAAACCCGGTGAAATAAACGAAACCATATCCAACAAAATCCTGGTATTCGCACCTCCCGGAACCTTAAAGGACGCAGTAACACTTCTGATGAACGACGGGTTGATCGTCATTGCCGGCTTAAATGACAGTGATTGGGATCATTGGGTTCCATTCAATTTTGAAAGTTTGATCTTTAAAAGAGCATCAATCATAGGGGCCTTCGGATACCCCAACCTCTTTTTTGAAGATGCTGTTGAGCAGCTTAAGTCAGGGAAAGACAGTTTAAGGCAAATCATCACCCATCAAATCAGTTTCAGCAATACCCCCGGGCTTAAAGAGGAATTACTCCAATCGCCTGACTGCATCAAAGCAGTTTTTATAAACAAGCAGGCAAAGCAAAATTCTGAAGTGAACGCATAGGCAGGAGATTCAATGCTGTTACGCAACAAAAAAAACATTCAAACCACAGAAGACCTCAAACAGTCATACAACAATTTGTATTCAGGGTGGATGAAAGATGTCGATACGTCACAACAAGCAGAATACATGCTAAAGCTCTTATCCCCTCATCCCGGGGCCTCTCTGCTTGATGCGGCATGCGGTACTGGGAAGCTGGTGACCCTTGCACTCAGATTCGGCCTGGACCCGGTGGGTATCGATATCAGTGAAAAAGCAATTGGTCTTGCAAAGGACAGATATCCTGATCAGCACGATCGATTTATCTGTGGAGATGCCGAGTCCCTTCCCTGGGAAGATAGTTCATTTGACTATATCACCAACCTTGGAATCCTGGAACACTACATGAACCCGGAAGCCGGATGCAGGGAGATGGCAAGGGTCCTAAAAAAAGATGGTAAGGCTGTTATCCTCCTTCCCAATAGCCATGACCTGGAAACAATATACAAGGTCTACAAGACAGGAGAGGGGCCTGATGACTGGCAGGATTTTGAGCGGTTTGCCACGAGGAATGAATGGGTCAGTCTGCTGGAAAACAATGGAATGAAAGTCATAGACACCAAAAAATATGATCTTCCGTG
>QZLA01000285.1 GCA_004796375.1 Desulfobacteraceae bacterium | reverse complement strand
TTGGTCCTGAACCGGATTTTTACATTCTCAAGTTCGAGTAGCTGTGTCATTATTCCCTCCCTGCCTGGCTCAGATGGCATTTGACAACATGGCCGGATGACATCTGAGTCAGGGGCGGCAGTGTCAGTGGGCAGCCATCCTGCTTGATGGGGCATCGGTCCACAAATATGCACTGACTGTTCAGATAGACCAGGTCTGGTATGTCACCCGGGATGGTGGGAAGAACCCGGGTTTTCTCTTTGATCCGGGCCGGATCGCATGCCAGCAGGCGGCGGGTATAGGGGTGTGCCGCGCGATGAAAAATATCCCGGACATTGCCGGATTCTACCATTTCGCCGGCATACATCACGATCACCTGATCACAGAAATCTGCCACCAGGCCCAGATCATGAGATACAAACAGGATGGAACACTGAATATCTTTCTGCAGTGCTTTTAACAGATCAATGATCTGGATCTGCAGCGTGGCGTCCAGGGCTGTGGTGGGCTCATCAGCAATAAGCAGTGCGGGGTTCATCATCATGGCCATGGCAATGGCAATCCGTTGACGCATCCCGCCTGAAAACTGGTGGGGAAAGCTGTCCAGCCGCTTTCCGGCATCAGGAATGCCCACCCGGCCCAGCATTTGAACGGCCCGATCTTTTTTCTCTTTGATGCCGATTTTTTCCCGGTACTGAATATCCGTCATCTGCCGGCCAATGGAGAGGACCGGGTTCAAGGAGGTCATGGGATCCTGAAAGATCACGGAGATGCTTTTTCCCCTGGTATTCCTGAGTTGCTGCGGTGTCATGTCCAGGATGTTTTCTCCCATCAGGTCAATGGTACCGCTTTCAATAACGGCATTGTAGGCCAGCAGGTTCAGAATGGAGTTGATCACGGTTGATTTGCCGCATCCGCTTTCACCCACAAGCCCGACGATCTGCTGCTCTCCGATGTCGAAATTGACATTGCGCAGGGCTTTTAAAACACCCCGCGCGGTTTTGAAACTGACGGATAAGTTCTTAATATTTAAAACCATCAGACCTCCCGTCTCAGTTTCGGGTCAAATACATCCCTTAACGCCTCACCCAGAAACGTGAATCCCAGGGTGGTCAGGATCAGGGGGGCACCACCGGCAATCACCAGCCAGGGGGTGTTCCGGATGAAGGCATATCCGTCATTCAGGATGGTTCCCCAGCTTGCAGTCGGCGGGCGGACCCCGAGACCCAGAAAGCTCAGGCCCGCTTCAATGGTCACCACCACCGGGATATCCATGCTGGCAATAATCAGCAGCGGTCCGATGACGTTGGGAAGAATGTGTACCAGTATAATCCTGACTTTCCCAGCACCCATGGCTTTTTCCGCCATGATAAAATCATTGTGGATGATGGCCTGGGTCTGGGTGCGTACAATCCTGCCGTAAACCGGTATGGAGGTGACGATCACTACAAGGATCACCGTGTTGAGGCTGGGGCCCACAAGGGTCACAACGGCCAGGGCAAACATGATGGTGGGAAAGGATCGGATGCTGTCAAACAAGATAATGAGAAAACTGTCCAGCCATTTGGTTCCGAATCCGGCCAGCATTCCCAATACCAGACCGATACTGCCGGCGACGGATATGGAAACCAGGGCCACCTGTAACGCCACCCGGCTGCCGATGATCACTCTTGAAAATACATCCCGCCCCAACTGGTCCGTTCCCAACAGGTGCTCTGAGGACGGTGCTTTCAGCCGGTGGCGGACATTGAGTTTGTTGGGGTTATGGGGAACAATGTAGGGGGCAAAAATGGCACTGCCGGTGATGATGACCACAAGGATCAGTCCGATCATTGCCAGGCGGTCTTTTAACATATGATTGACCAGTGTGGCAAATACAGAGGTATCCTTTTTGGGCTTCTCTAAGGTGTTTTCAGTCATTATAAATTCTCCCGGATGCGGGGATCCAGAAATGCGGATACCAGATCCGCAATGGTGGTGGAAAGCACAAAGATGATGGTGGTCATGATCACACTGCCCATCACCACCGGATAGTTTCTTGTAATCACCGAATCATAGATCAGTTTACCGACGCCGGGTCTGGCAAAAACGATTTCCGCAAATACTGCACCGGACAGCATATAGCCGATGCCGACACCCAGCAGGGCAACCGCTGGAAGTACGGCAAGACGCAGTGCATAGGTGAGAATGATTTTGCGCTCCGGAAGACCGAATGCCCGGGCCGTCCGGATATGGTTTTCTCCTAAGACCTCCAGCATGCTGGCCCGGACCAGCCGAGCCAGATATCCCACCCAGCCCAGGCCCACGGCAAAGGCCGGCAGGACCAAGTGAGCCAGCTGGTCCCACAGGTCTCCCTCTTTTCCGGCGCCGATGGCCGGCAGCCATTTGAGCCATACCGCAAAGATCAACAAAGAGTACAGCGCCACAACAAAAGAGGGAATGGTGATGGTTCCGACTGAGAACACACCGGTCAGTTTATCGATAAAGGAGTTCCTTTTTACCGCTGAATAGCACCCCAGGGGAATGCCTAAAAGGGCCGACCACCCGATGGCAAAGAACACCAGGCTGGCGGTATAGGGCAGTTGACTGAAAAATATTTCAGACACTTCCCGTTCAGAAAATACATCCGTGCCAAGATCGCCCTGGGTCACATTGAGAAAAAAACGTCCGAGTTGAATGACAAATGGTTTGTCCAGCCCCAACCGTTCATTCAGGGCCGCCTTCATTTCCGGGGTGGCCCGGGGGCCCAGTACAATACTCAGCGGATCCCCGGGAACCGCGTGAATCATTCCATACAGGAGGGATACAGCGATCACCACGGTGATCGCTGCCACTCCCAGCCGTTTGATAAGATAGTACAGCATAGTTTAGGCTTTTTTAAAGTAACGGACGATAGGCACACCTTCAGGCGTCATGGCCGGTATAATGGAAGTTTTATAGGCGATCGGCGCTGATTCATGGGTGATGAACCGGTAGCATCCGGATTCTTCCATCAGGTCCTGCATCCTCTGGTACATTTTGTCCCGTTTGGCCGGGTCGGTTTCTACAGCTGCATCTTTGTAGAGCTTGTCAAATTCGGCGTTGCTGAACCGTTCCCAGTTCCAAACCCCCACCTGCTCCGTGGTGAACCACATGACGTACCAATGGGGGTCGGGCTGGCTGGAGAATCTTCCGGTGATGATTTGGATATTGTTAACCTTTTCCTTCATCTCTTTTTCAGATCCAAGTACCCAGAACTGCCCGGATTCATGAACGTTGACTTTAGCGCGGATATTGGCTTCGGCGAGGCTTGCCTGGATCACCTGGGCCTGGGTCACATAGGTGGATTTGTTCAGGCAGTCCAGAGTGACGTCGATACCGTTGGGGAATCCCGCTTCCTTGAGCAGTTTCTTGGCACCTTCAGGATCTGCCTTGGGCGGGTTGATCGCCTTGGGCCGGTGGCCCAGGAGACCTGGCGGGATGATGCCGGTGGCCGGTTTGGCCTGTCCAAAATAGGCCGCCTCAAGGATGGAATCGATATCCACGGCTTTCTGGATCGCCTTGCGGATCCGTATGTCCTTCATAACCGGGTTGTCCTTGTTGATGCCCATCCAGGCGTAATACAGGGAGGGTTTATTCACCACTTTGAAGTCTTTTCCAGCCTTTGCCTTGAACATGTCATAGGAGGATATGGATATTCTGGTAAAATCCAGATCACCGGCTTCAAATCCGATTTCCGCGGTTTTTTCATCATCAATGGGATAGAAGTGGACCTCGTCAAAGTCAGGTTTCGGGCCGTTCCAGTCCGGGTTGCGAACAACGATTGCCACCTGTTTGGGTTTCCACTCCTTGAAAATATAGGGGCCGGAGCAGGCCGGGGGGTTGGTGGTAAACGTACCGCCCACAGACTCCATGGCCTTCTTGGATACGACCACACCGGAGGATCCGGAAAGGGAGGTCATCCAGACCGGTGCGAAGGGTTTTTTCAATACAATGACACCGGTATATTTATCCTTGATTTCAACGGTCTCAAGAAGTTCCCAGTCTCCTTTATAGGCAGATTTGGTGGCAGGATCGGCTATACGCTCATAGCTGTATTTGACATCCTCTGTGGTCATTTCGCCGAACCCGTTGCTGAACATGATGCCTTTTTTCAGTGTGAATTCAATTCTCGTGGGTGTGACCTGCTTGATAGATTCTGCGGCCACGGGGCGCCACCCCCATTCATCCCCGGGTTTGTAATCGATCAGTTTGTTCTGGATGCACCCGTTGATGATATCTTCATTTTTGGATTTAATGTGAGCCGGGTCGAGTGTCAGGATATCTGAGTAGTTACGGATCCGCAGGATATTACCGTCTGCGGACCAGGAGGATGCCGGCAGGGTGAATTGACCGACCATCAATGCAGTACCTGCTGCAGAGACTTGAATGAATTGACGTCTGGACATTTGAGGGCTTTGGTTTTCTTTTTTTTGCTTAGACATGTTTTACTCCTGAATTATGGGGTTATTAAAACATTAGACCGAGAGCCCTTAAGCTTGCGGACTGCCCGGCATCTAAAAGAATTTCATGGTCAATCCCTGAGCGTTGTAGGTCTTTTGGGGTATAATATATACGTATATACGTTTCATGATTTAGCTTTAATAGAGAGTTGAATTGTTAATAAAATCATATAAATAGGAACGGCTTAAATTGTCAAGTAAAAGGTTGGTTGCCCGGTGGAAAGGGTTTGAACCGTTTATAGAACCGGGTGCCTGCAATCACCATAAAGCAGGGAAAAAGTGTTTGTCAAGAAATATTTAAATATTTAATAATTATTTTTTTTAATTCGTTGGCCCCTGCTTAGAAAAAGCCGCTGGGAAATGAAAGGGGCGTGAAACAGGAGCTATTTGCCGGTATCTTCCGTATTGAACGAAATGGCTTCAACATACCGCTCGATATGGTATATGGTCACGTCAACGGCTTTGTCCGTATCTCTTTGTTCGATGGCCGAAATGATGTTGGCCCAGTCCTCATATGCATCCATGGGCATGAACCCTTCTGCGGAGAACAGTTGCCGCGCATAGGCAAATATGTTCTCATGAATGGGGACCAGTACAGCCTCGTACATCTTATTATCGGCAATCCGGATCAGGGTTTTACGGATCATCACCTCCTTGTCCAGGACCTCCTGCCACCCGTCCAGACCTTTCAAGGATTCGCTATGCATCTGCTCGAGGCCGCGTTTCAATTCGACAATATCTTCAGCAGTCGCGTTTTCAACCACCAGCCGGATCAGGCCGGCCTCGGTCACCTTTCTGAACGCGGCAATATCGCTGTAGGAAATGGATCTCTGGCGGATTAAAAGCCCGATGCCTTCAGTAACTGATTCGGTCGAAGACTCCCGTATGAAAGCCCCCCCCTTGATACCCTGGCGGATTTCGATCAGACCTTTCTGCTCCAGGATGCGCAGTGCTTCACGAAGGGTTCCCTGGCTGGCCCCGATAATCTGCTGGAGCTTTTGCAGCGGCGGCAGTTTGTCTCCCGATTTATACGTTCCGGAAAGGATCTCATCTTCGATCTGATCCACGATGTTTTGAACCAGGCTTGTCTTGCGTACACGGCTTAGTGCCACGTTTTCCTCCAATCTGATGTTTCAGCCAATGACCCTCCAGGGTGAGTGAGCATCTGTTTTATTGATAATAATTTAATAATTAAAACAAAAGCAGGGTGCTGTCAACACTATCGTGTTATCCAGGCAGGGTTTCATCAGAAAGTGAGGCCCATTTCAAAACAGGACCGGGTATCAATGGTCAGGGGTAAAACCGTGAAAACGCATTCTCCCCCCGCCAACCGGCTGAAAAGGAGGGAAAGTTACCTTTCAGCAGCGGGGGGAGGGGGGGAGAAGCGGATCAGGCACTCAGCCAGACGTCATCCGCCTTCAAGTAGGCATTGGGATGGGCCACAAGATTTTCAACATGTTTGCGGGTGATGGTCCACATGTTAATCCAGAATGCATTGGCGATGGAACCGCGTTCCATCTGGATTTTTTCAAGTTTGGCAAAGATGCTGCGGCGCTTCTCAATGTCCAGGGTGCCGTTAGCCTTGACAAGAAGTTCTGAAAATTCCTTGTCTACCCAGCGGGATTCGTTCCAGGGAACCGGTTTTCCATCCTTGTCAGCCGTGTATGCCAGGTTCAGGACCATGGTGCCCAGTGGTCTGTGGGTCCAGGGGGTGATCCCTAAATCCACTTCGGTCCATTTTTCCCAGTACTGTGAGTTGGGCATGGTCTGGAGATTGATCTTCAATCCGGCCGGTGCGGCATCCTGTTTGAGGATTTCCGCATACCGAACCACCTCGGGCCATCCGGAACCCACAGCCAGGTTGACTTCAAGGCCGTTGGGATATCCGGCCTCCTTGAGCAGCTGCTTGGCCTTTCCCGGGTCATAGGCCGGCGTTTTGACCGGTGCATATTCCGGATGCTTCGGGCTGACATGGGTATCCTGCCCCTCGAGTCCTTCACCGAAATAGGCCAGTGCCAGGGTTTTTTCCCTGTTCTGGCAGAGCTTGAGAGCCATACGGACACGGTTGTCATCCCACGGTTTTTTATCTACCCGCATTCTCAGGATCCGGGTGATATTGGTCGTGACCGGCTGGATCTTGATATTGGGGTCGCTTTTCAGCGCCTGGTAGGCCTGGGTGGCCACCACATCACCAAAATCGATCATGTCAATATCATTGGATTTGATCGCAGTGATCATGGGTGACATTTCCGAACCCATGTCAATATATTCGATACGGTCCAGGTAGGGCAGCAGACCGCCGTCCGCACCCTTTTTCCAGTAATCATCCCGGCGCTTGAGTATACACCGTTCCCCCTCAACAAATTTTTCAATCACAAACGGGCCGGTGCCGTGTGGGGCCTTGATAAAATCACCCTCAAAGGTTTTGTGGTTCAGGATGAGGGCCGGATAGTGGAACAGGTGCTCCGGAACACCGATTTCCGGTGTGGTTAAATGGAGTTTGATCTGGTGCTTGTTCACCTTTTCAATCCCGCTGGCAGACAGGTAAGCACCCATCATCCCTTTCATAGATGACCCGACTTTGTCATCCAGCCATTGCTGCATGGTAAAGATCACATCATCCGCGGTAAATTCATCACCGTTGTTAAAGGTAACACCCTTGCGGAGATTCAGGGTCCATGTTTTAAGGTCATCACTGGGTTTCCAGTTTTCCAGCAGGGCCGGATGGGTGACATTATTGTGGTCGGTAAAGGTGAGGAATTCAGCCACCTGCCTGAGCTGATTACTCGGGGTGACCCAGGAAAACTGTGCCGGATGGGTCATTTTCTGCACAGGCCCTGCGATTCTCAGAGTGCCTCCGCGTTTAATAGAAGCCGCGTGGGCCGGCTTTGAAAAAAGGGACAATCCGGCCATTTGTGTGGCACCAACGGCTGAAACGCCCAACAGGGCGGCGTAGCGGATAAACTCCCTGCGGCTGAGTTTGCCCTTTTCAAAATCGCTTTTCAGATCCTGAACTGAGGGGTGGTCCTGTCTTTCCATAATGTTCTCCTTAATTAAGGGATTAATAATTGATTCGGATGGCCAAGTACGGTCACCAAGGGATTGCTGCTTTTATGCTATGCATGGCACGTTTATGATCATCATGATTGAATCAGTCTCACACCTTTTTCACGGATCTCTTTTAATGTGTGGATAATATCCTGATCCAGGGGCCTGGGTTCATGGGTTTTGAGGATGTGATCCACCCGTTGGTCCGCCCGCTCTTCCAGGGAAGTGGATCCTGCGTTGACCCATGCGTCATAGGAATCCTTGAAAAACAGTTCCGGCTGCCATACCTCTTTTCTCATGTAGTTCAGGGTATGTTTCTGGGTCAGGAAGTTTCCTCCGGGGCCCACCGCATTGACCACTTCGGCCGCCAAGGTGTCTGCGTTGACGTCAATGCCGCTGATGAACCGCTTGACCCAGTGGATAATCTCATTGCCGGTGACCATCATGGCACAGGAGCACATCATGCCCATGTCCATATATCCGACATCATGAATGATGTTGACACCGGCCAATGCCTGCAGCGCCGCGCTCAATGCGGCTTCCGCACCGGCCTGGGCATCCAGTTTTTTGGAATCAGTGGCCCCGGCAAGGCCCCAGGTGGGAAGCCCGAGGGTCCTGGCGATCTGGGCCTGGGCTGTCAGGGCAAGGGTCATTTCAGGGCTGGCGATGAAAGAGATGCCGGTCCGCATATTTCCCCCGCCCGGGGAGCAGGTCAGGCAGCAGGGCGCTCCGCCGTTGAAAAGCTGCACCAGCAGGATCCCGAAAAAGCTTTCAGCCGTTGCAAGGGCAAGAGATCCGGCAACGGTGCAGGGTGCGGTAAAACCCAGGAACTGGGCACCGCTGACCACTTGAGGGACCCAATTCTGGGCACATACCCGGATCTTTTCCACAATGTCACGTGGAAACTGTAAGGGGCTGATCGGCTCGGGATAGGCGGCAATGAACGGTTTTTGGGCCAGGGCACCCCGGCCGCCGGCAATTTCGGCAGCCATTTCAATAATGAATTCCACACCCTTGCTGGAATATCCGCAAAAGAAAATCGGTTTGATGGTATTCTGAACGGCTGTCTCAAATTCAAACAGATCACCGGACTGGGCCGGTACATCCTGGGCACTGCCGAACGGCATGGCAAAATCGATATTTTCCAGGGCATCGGCTACTTTGGCCCCCCAGCCGATATCCTCAATGGTGGTGGGTTTTCGGGTATGATCATAGGCGTGCCTCTGGTTTGGGCTGGCGGTGGAGGATCCAAAATAGCTTTTTCTCCCGGTCAGATCCATTGCAGGGTCGCCGTTACGGTTAAACATCACAAATCCTTTGGGGGCCTGCTGCAATGCCGATTCAATGACATGCCGGGGGACGCAAACCCGGTTTCCATCAATGCGGGCACCGGCAGAAGCCAGTAATCCAAGGGCGCCGTCATGATCTACGGTACAACCGGTCTGTTCGAGGATCAGAAATGCAGCCTGTATGATCTCATGGATCTGATCATCATTGACCGTGGTTAAAAAGGGTGCTGTATGGCTGGCATATCCTGCATATGACATGGTGGTTATCCTTTCATGGATTGGGTTGAGGCATCTGTTGTCGTTTTATCCCAGGACCGAAAAGGTACTGTTCTCAATAATATCCCGGTTTCTTGAAAAAATGCCTGTGTTCAGTGAAAAATCGATATGCCGAAGTTCAACCTGGACCGGATCCGCGTCATGATCATGGCCCTTTTCACAGGCATCAATGATCTCGGCCATGAGCTGGCCCACCACCGGGCCGTTTTTGTATTGGTTACCGCTGGTGCCGATGGCCAGGTAAAACCCTTTCAGGTCGGTGGCGTCATAGATGGGAATCCAGTCGTCACTGACGTCATACAGATCGACGATGCCCTGCTGCTTGTTCGGGATCGGCAGGGTGGGGATCCGCTTGGAGAGACGGTACACCTGGGCCTTGTACTGGTCATCCGTGATCTCCCGGTTATAGTTATCCGGGTCTTTTACCCAGTCCAGTTCATCACAGGCCGGATCCTCGCTGCCCACAAGCACCAGATTGCCGGTTTCCGGGCGGTGGTAGCCGGCCTGGTCTCCATCGGACACGACCATACCATCTGCTTCGTAGCTGAATTGCTCAGGAGAGGGTACAAAATGCACTTCATGTCTCAATGCCCGGGTTTTAATTTTCATCCGGTCCTCAATGCCGGCCATCCGGTTGATCACAAAAGAATGGGGCCCGGCTGCATTCACGATGATGGGCGCGTCAATCCGGGAGCCGTCTGACAGCTCAACCCCGGTGACACGGCTGCCGGACTGGTGGATGCGGGTCACTTCCCGGTTAAACAGAAACCGGGCACCTTTGTTCTCAGCTGCGCGCTGGACATTGTGCACCGAGAGCACGGCATCGTTGATATATCCGCCGCTGGGGAACAGCACGACCTGATCACAGATCTTATCGGCGGGGGGCTCGTTGAACGCCGGGTCGTCATGCCGCTTGGGCGGGTAGAATGAGTCGTCCACAAAATGGGGCATCCGCTCCAGCAACTTCTTGCGATCCCAGGTTTCATAGGGGATGGCGAGCTGGTCGTGAATCTCAAAGTAGCGTGACCAGTCATACCCGGGGGATTTCATCACCAGAAATCCACGATCATAGAATTTGGCCATACCGGTTTCATCCACCGTTTCAAGGTATTCCTCCCAGTTTCTCCAGGAGAAGTAGCTGTCATAGGCGATGGCAGTCCCTTCAAGTGTAGAGTAGGTGGTCCGTATGATGGCACAGGTGTTGCTGGTTGACCCGAGCCCGGCACCGGATAACTTATCCACGTTCAAGGTGCGGTACCCCATTTTACTCAGTTCAAATGCGATGGATGCGCCGGTAATTCCGGACCCGATAATCAGTGCATCACATGTTTCTGGCATAGTTACTCCTTATCGATTTGGTAAAATTATCTATTGAGTCACAGGGGGATTCACCCCCATCAGATGCAGCAGCTCTTTTTCCAGCGCGTTACCGAAACCGGGCCGCTCATAAGTACCTATCCGTTGCTTAAACGCTGCCGCAGCGTCCAGGGTCACAGGCGCACTGCCGGATGCGAGCCATTTATCATGGGTGTGCGACTCCTTCCAGGGAGAACGGTAATGGGATCTGCATAACCGGTAAGTTTCCGGGTGCACCAGGTAGCCCCCCTCGCTGCCCAGGTTGATAATGGTGTCTGTTCCGGATGCGGTAAAATCCAAAGGTTTTAGCGAATGAACAAGAATCCGGCAGTTTTCTTCATCCATGATCCACTTTTCAAAACCGGTCCCAAGGTAGGAGGACATCACCCCGCATCCGTGCATGATAAAATGGGCCCCATGGCAGATGGCATTTTCAAGGGTCAGTGTGCTTTCGCTCATGGCCCGGCCATCGGGCAGGTGGGAATCGGTCAACGACCCGCCGGTCCGGCACACCAGATGATAGTAACGGGCCAGGTCGATAACACTGCGCTGGATCTGAAGCGTTTCAGGGGACCCCAGGGTGGAGATCATGTTTTTCATATCCATGGCACAGGAGGTTGAGCCGTAGATCACTGGAAGTCCGGGTTGGATGGCCTGGACCAGGGTAAGGCCGGCCAGGATTTCCGCATTCCCCATGATGATGGCATCTTCGATTCGGATTGGGGCTGTGGACCCGGCCATGGCCATATTGGTAATGGTCATGGGCTGATTGGCCTGTGCCACCATCATCAAGGCTTCCACCTGGTCCGGTGCGTATCCCAGGGGAGAGAGTACATTGATATTGAATGTGGTATAATAATCGGATTCAAGCTTGCCGCGGGATCCGGCACACCAAGACAACAGCTTCAGGCTCGCTTCAGCTTCCCTGGGGTCTGCTGCCAGGGCCAAACACGGTTTATCCGTGCTGCACAGGGCCTGGATCATCATGTGAATGTGAGCGGTGTCGGGTGATAGATCACTGGGTTGTACAATGATGGGGGAGACGACCTGCAGTACATCAGAGGTGTGATTGAGCCTGAGAAAGCTGACATAATCCGCAAGGGTTGCGTCCCTTCTATGGCCCTCCAGGTCAAATACGAAGGTGCCGCCGGAGGTGGATGTGATGATATAATCGTCTTGTCCGATGGATACTGACTGATCGGAAGTCAAAGATTTAAGCGTGTACCTGTCCGGCGTCTGGACCACCGCATCCATGAGCTGTGTTTCGTTGATATAGACCTTGGTTCCGTTAACCTTGAACCCCTTTTTTTTCATCAGTTCCGATGCTGGCGGGTAGCGAAAGTCAATGCCTGATGTTTCCAGAACCTGAAGGGTGGCGCGGTGTATGTAATCCAATTGTTCCAAGGACAGGTGGAGGGTGTGTCTCATGTGAATGCCTTTTGGTGGTTCTGGATGGGGTTATGAGATTTTTTCATGTGAATGCCATGCCAAATTTTAGCTTTTTAATAAACATTCTCAATCGGGTTGCCCTGATTTTGTTTGAATCTGCGGGGTTGAAAAATTCTTTTTCGCTTTTCTGATATGGTTGTTGATTAATATTTTCAGAACCTTTAGTATAACCCATAGCAAAATATAATTGATGAAATCAAAGCATTTTAAATCATGAGTATATTACAAAAAGTCATAGTGGGTCCGGAGGATTATGAACTTTGATGACCTGCCGTCATTGAATGCACTGCGGGCATTTGAATCAGTCGCACGGCACTTGAGTTTTACACGGGCGGCAGATGAGCTCTGTGTGACCCAGGGTGCGGTGAGCCGCCAGGTCAAGAATCTGGAAGAGGAGCTGGGCATTCAGCTGTTTTCCAGGGTTCCGAACAGGCTGGGTTTGACCAGTGACGGAGAAAACCTGTATCACTCGGCTCATAGCGCCTTTAAACAGATACAGCATGCCAAGCAGGCGATCCTGGAAAAGCACTCAAAGCTGAATATCATAGCTGCCCCGACCTTTGCGACCCGCTGGCTGAGCCCGCGGCTGTACCGGTTCCAGGAGAGAAATCCCGAGCTGCAGATCCTCCTTGAAACCACGGTCAAGAAGAGGGATTTCAGGTACTACAGCAATTTTGATGCAGCGCTGACCTATGGCGAGCCGGAGGGGCAGGAGGACCTGGTAGTGGCGCCGCTGTTCCGTGAGGCACTGTATCCGGCCTGTTCTCCAAAGCTGCTGTCTTCATCCAGACCGCTGAAACGCATTGAAGACCTGTCATCCCACACCATTTTGCACAGTTCTCTTGACCGGACGGAGTGGCGGGCATGGGCCGGCATGATGGGGCTGGAAGATTTTAGAAGTTCGGGCGAGCAGTTTTTCGAATTGGAGGAGTCTTCCATTCAGGCGGCAAAGGTGGGATCTGGGATTTGCCTGGTGAATATCTATTTTGTTCAGGATGAGATCCTGTCAAGAAATCTGGTTCTGCCGTTTCCGCACATACCGGCACTTTTGCTGAACTCCTATTGCCTGGTGTATCAGAAAAGCAAGTCATCAGCCGCACCATTGAAACGTTTCAGGGATTGGATCTTCATGGAACTGGCTCAATTCATGGGAGAGGAGCGGTGAGGGGCACCTATATCACGAAAAAAGCACCGGGTTACGGTGAGTTTGTGACCCTTATGGCGGTGATCATTTCCATTACCGCCCTGGCCATCGATATGATGCTTCCGGCACTGCCGGACATCGGAACCGATCTCGGGCTCGGGCACCCCAATGATGCCCAGCTGGTGATCTCTTCACTGCTTTTCGGGTTTGGCATGGGCCAGGTCATTTTTGGACCTTTGTCCGACTGTTTCGGCAGAAGGCCGATAATCTTTATCGGGTTTTTGATTTTTATTCTGGGATGCCTGATGTCCTTTGTTTCCAACCGGTTTGAGATCATGCTGGCCGGAAGGTTTATTCAGGGCATCGGGGCGGCAGGTCCGCGAACGGCCATTGTCGCCCTGATCAGAGACCGGTTTGGCGGCCGGGCCATGGCCCGGATCATGTCCGTGATTATGGCGATTTTTATTTTTGTGCCCGCCATTGCACCGGCCTTGGGCCAGGTGGTATTGATCGTGGCCGGATGGCGGACCATTTTTATGGTCCTGATGATTCAGGGGGGTATCGCATTGACATGGTTTGCCCTGCGGCAGCCGGAAACACTGCTGCCAAAGGACCGGCTTGAGTTTTCCCTGACGCGCATTTCCAAGGGATTGGTCGAGGTCTCTACCAACAGGGTGTCCCTGGGGTATACGCTGGCCTCAGGATTTATTTCAGGGGCGCTTATCGGCTACCTCAACAGTGCCCAGCAGGTGTTTCAAGAGGTTCACGGCCTGGGTCGGGAGTTCCCGGTCTATATGGCATTCCTGGCACTCTCCGTGGGCGGCGCATCGTTTGTCAACTCCCGGATCGTCATGCGTTTGGGCATGCGCAGATTGTCCTGGTGGGCCATCGGGCTGTTCATTACCCTGATGTCACTGTACTTGTCCGTAACCCTAGTCTATGGCGGGCACTCACCCTTATGGTGGATGATGGGCTGCCTATCGCTCTCCTTTTTCTGCATGGGAATCCTGTTCGGCAATCAGAATTCCATTGCCATGGAGCCTCTGGCCCATATCGCCGGGGTAGGCGCTGCCGTTATCGGATGCCTGTCCAGCCTGATCTGTTCCCTGCTGGGCATGGTTGTCGGGCGCTGTTATGACGGCTCCACAATCCCCATGGCATGGGGATTTGTCATCCTGGGTATTTTAACGGCTGCGGCGATGTATTGGGCGGATCACTCAGAGGCATCGGTTTGAGAGTTCCTCCTTGAGCAGGCAGCAGGCTATTTTCCAGGCCGGGCGGCCGTCGGGCAGGTACTCGATGTTGCCGGGCTGAACCAGCTTGTTCATGACACAGCCTTCCGGGATGGACAGTTTGAACAGGTCGGACTCGTTGACCGGCGGCATGGAAACCAATTCATTGTCCCGGATTTCATAGCTGTGGAGGGCATAGTCTTCACAGACCGGGCATTGATATACCCGGCCGTTGGGAAAAACAAAATAGTTCTGAGCCACGTTGCCGGCACACTCAAAATCCTGGCCCGGATCCAGGAACACCTTGGGATAGGTGACGGTGATGCCTGATTCGGCAATGGTGTGTGCGACCCCGGGTATGACGTCCAGCCAGATGCGTCTTGACACCTGGAGGGTATTGTCTTTTGAGGATTCACCCCTCAGGCCGATCACCTGGATAAAAAACCGTTCAAGACCCATGGTTGAGATCAGTTCCGGCATCTGTGCAAGCTCGTGAATATTGTGTTCCGATACCGTGTAGATCATGGAGCAGGAGAACCCTTTCCGGCGGGCGGTACGTATCCCTGCAACCACCTGGTCAAAACATCCCTTTCCCCGGATCGCATCATTGGTTTCAGGCGTGGCACCGTCCAGTGAAAAGCTGATGAAGTCGACGTCATCCGGGGTGATCCGGTCAAGGATATCGTGGAAAAGGTAACCGTTGGTATCAATGGTGATGGATGTGTAACCCAATTGCCTGGCATATCTGACGGCTCGGAAAAGATCCGGGTGAAGCGTGGGTTCGCCACCCAGGAAAATCACATTGGAATCCGGGTTCCTACGGGCAAACAGGGCTAACCACTGCTCGATGGTATCTATGGAAAGTCTGGCACTGCCATGCTGAGCCGGGTTGATATAGCAGTGGGCACAGGCCAGATTGCACCGGGTCAGGATGTGGAAAAACAGGTTGGAAGCGTGCTTTGAAAAAGCAACCGTGCGTTTCTGCATCTTATCCCATGCACTGTTTGGTGAAATTGGGATCAAAGGGTACGGGGTAAGATCCGTCAAAGCAGGCCTTGCAGAAGTTGGCTTCGGGGTTTTCAACCCCGCTGGCCTCCAGCATGCCCTCCACAGACAGGTAGTGTAAAGAGTCCAGGTCCAGATACTGTGTCAGTTCGGGCAGGGGCATGGAGGCCGCAATCAATTCTCCCTTGGAGGAGAAGTCGATGCCGTAATAACACGGAAACTTATGGGGCGGGCAGGATACCCGCATATGAATTTTCCTTGCGCCCAGCGCCCGGAGTGCCTTGACCCGGGTTTTGGCTGTGGTTCCCCGGATAATAGAGTCTTCTATGATGATAATGTCCCTGCCCTCGATGATCTCCCGGACCGGGTTGAGCTTGATCCGAACCGCAAAATCACGCATGGACTGGGTGGGTTGAATAAAGCTTCTGCCCACGTAATGGTTCCGGATCATACCCATCTCAAAGGGAATACCGGATTCTGCGGCATATCCAATGGCGGCATAATTGCCTGAATCCGGGAACGGCATGACCAGGTCGGCATCCACATGGGATTCCTTGGCCAGCTGACGGCCATGGGCCTTTCTCATCTGGTAGACATTCTGGCCGCAGATGGTGGAATCGGGGCGGGCAAAATAGATGTATTCAAAAATGCACAGTGATTTCTGACTTGCGGCCTTGGGGTGTTTGAGGCTCTTGATCCCGTCTTCGTTAATAATTACGATCTCTCCCGGATCCAGCTCCCGTATAAACTCGGCCTGGATCAGGTCAAATGCACAGGTTTCCGAGGCCAGGACATAGTGACCGTTGAGTTTTCCCAGAGCCAGGGGTCTGAACCCATGGGGATCTTTCATGCCGATGATTTCACCCTTACAGGTCAGAAGAATCATGGAGTAGGCCCCTTCAATCCTGGAAACCGATTTTAAAACCGCTTCCTCCACATTACCCTTGATCAGGCTTTTGATAAACAGGTGCAGGAACACCTCGCTGTCCATGGTGGTCTGGAAAATAGACCCTTTTTCTTCCAGTTCCTGGCGGATGGTATGGGCATTGACCAGGTTCCCATTGTGGGCAAGGGCATAGGAACGGTGGCGGTGGTTGACCAAGAACGGCTGGGCATTGGTCAGCACTGAATCTCCCGTGGTGGAGTACCGGACATGGCCGATGGCGGATCCGCCCTCAATGCGCTCCAGATCGGCCATGTTAAAGATGTCGGGGACCAGCCCCATGCCTTTGTGTGAAAATATTTTATCATTGATGCCGCGGTTTACCGAGATCCCCGCGCTTTCCTGGCCCCTGTGCTGAAGGGCGTACAAACCAAAGTAAGTGATTTTTGCGGCTTCAGGATGCCGGTACAGGCCGAATACACCACATTCATCTTTAGGGGTTTCTGAAGGGATATGCATAATTAACCTTTTTGATTATCCTGGTGGTATTCCTGGATCGTTCTAACGCTTAGATTTTCTTTTTTCAAGGCCTCTATGGCCTGGCAGATGGCCTTGGTACCGTCTGTTGTGGTGGCATAGGGGATGTTGTATTTAATGGCTGCTCTCCGGATCTCAAATCCATCTTTTTTGGTCTGGGTTGAGGAACCGGTATTCAGGATTAGCTGGACTTCTTTGTTTTTCACGGCATCGACGACATGGGGACGCCCTGCAGACACTTTTGCAATGACCCGGACCGGTACACCGTGTCCCTGGAAAAAGGTGGCGGTTCCCCGGGTGGCCATAATGGTGAATCCCATGTCATGAAATTTCTGGGCCACAGGCAGGGCGGCCTGTTTGTCCTTGTCCTGAACCGAAATAAATACCGTGCCCCCCAGCGGCAGACGCTGGCCTGCGGCAAGCTGCGCTTTGGCTACGGCTGCGCCCAGATCTTTATCAATCCCCATGACCTCGCCCGTTGATTTCATCTCTGGACCCAGCATGGGGTCAACTTTGGGAAACCGGTCAAACGGCAGGACAACTTCCTTGACAGAATAATAGCTTGGAATGCGTTCCTTGGTGATGCCCTGGTCTTTTAATGATTGTCCCAGCATCACTTTGGTGGCAATTTTGGCAAAGGGGATGCCCGTGGCTTTGGACACGAACGGAATGGTTCGCGAGGCCCTTGGATTGACCTCGATAATGTAGACCCGGCCGTTCTGGATACCGAACTGGATATTCATCAACCCCTTGACGTTCAGCTCTTTGGCAATGGCCCTGGTGGCTTGTGCCATCTCATGAATATGTTCCTGGGAGATGGAGTAGGGCGGCAGTACACATGAGGAATCACCCGAGTGGATACCCGCTTCTTCAATATGTTCCATCATGCCGGCAATCACCGTGGTCTCTCCGTCAGATACGGCATCCACGTCCAGCTCAAACGCTTCCTCCAGAAACTTGTCAATCAGAACCGGCTGATCCGGAGAGGCCTGTACCGCCAGCTCAAAGTATTCTTCAAGATCGGATTCATCAAACACAATTTTCATGGCCCGGCCGCCCAACACAAACGAGGGGCGGACCATTACCGGATACCCGATATCCCGGGCGACGGTCAGGGCTTCTTCAAAGCTTTCGGCAATGCCGTTTTCCGGCTGGGTGAGACCCAGTTTGTTGAGCATGGCCTGGAACAGGTCCCGATTCTCGGCCCGGTCGATGCTTTCGGGGCTGGTGCCAATGATGGGAACACCGGCCCGATGGAGATCTGTGGCCAGGTTCAGCGGGGTCTGGCCGCCGAACTGTACGATCACGCCCCATGGGTTCTCCTTTTCCACGATGTGGAGAACATCCTCACGGGTCAGCGGTTCAAAGTACAGCTTGTCCGAGGTGTCGTAGTCCGTGGACACGGTCTCCGGGTTGGAGTTGACCATGATGCTTTCCACCCCCTCCTCTCTCAGGGCGTAAGAGGCGTGGACACAGCAGTAGTCAAATTCAATGCCCTGGCCGATGCGGTTGGGACCTCCGCCCAGGATGATCACCTTTTTCTTGTCTGACACCCGGGCCTCACACTCGCTCTCATAGGTGGAGTAATAGTAGGGGGTGGTGGCATGAAATTCTGCCGCGCAGGTATCCACCAGCTTATACACCGGGACGAGATTGATCGCTTTCCTGTTTTGCTCCAGTTTGTTTTCAGGGGTCTTGGTCAGGTGAGAGATCTGGCGGTCTGAAAACCCATTCTTTTTTGCGGATTCCAGCAGGTCGCCGGGATAATTATCACCGGCCAGGATCAGCTGCTTTTCCATATCCACCAGCTGCTTGAGCTGGTATAGGAACCACGGATCGATCTGGGTCATGCTGTGGATCATGGTGACCGGCATATTATGCTCCAGGGCATACTTAACGTAAAAGATCCGCTGGGAATTGGGGGTGACCAGATGATACTCCAGATCGGTTCCAGAGATGCTGCCCGACTCAGGGTCCTTGCCGTCTCCGCCGAATCCGGACCTGCCGATCTCTAAAGAGCGCAGCCCTTTTTGAAAGGCCTCTTTAAAATTCCGGCCGATGGACATGGTTTCACCCACCGACTTCATGGCGGTGGTCAGCACATCGTCGGCTTCAGGGAATTTTTCAAAGGTCCACCTGGGAATTTTAATCACGCAGTAATCAATAGATGGTTCAAAGCAGGCATAAGTTTCACCGGTGATGTCATTGGGGATCTCATCCAGCGTGTATCCGACCGCCAGCTTGGCCGCGATCTTGGCGATGGGAAAACCGGTGGCTTTGGATGCCAGCGCCGAACTCCTGGATACCCTGGGGTTCATTTCCACCACGATCACCTCACCGGTTTTCGGATGGATGGCAAACTGGACATTGGACCCGCCGGTATCTACGCCGATCTCCCTCATGATATCGATGGATGCATCCCGAAGTGTCTGGTACTCCTTGTCGGAAAGGGTCTGGGCAGGTGCCACGGTGATGCTGTCTCCGGTATGAACCCCCATGGCATCGATATTTTCGATGGAGCAGATGATAACAACGTTTCCGGCATTGTCCCGCATGACTTCCAGTTCATATTCCTTCCACCCCAGGACCGATTCTTCGAGCATGACCTGGGTGATGAGGCTGGCATCCAGCCCGGCCTTGGAAAGGGTGGCCAGTTCCTCGGGGTTGTACGCCACACCGCCGCCGGTACCGCCCAGGGTGAAGCTGGGCCGGACAATAATGGGAAAACCGATCTGTTTGGATATCTGATCCACTTCGGCCAAATTGGTTGCAAAACCGGAACGCGGTATCCTCAGGCCGATCTTCTTCATGGCGTCCCGGAACAGTTCACGATCTTCCGCTTTGTTGATGGCTTCTATGGACGCACCGATGAGTTCCACGTCGTATTCTTCAAAAATCCCGGTCTTGGCCGCCTCAATGGCCGTATTCAAAGCGGTCTGCCCGCCCAGGGTGGGGAGCAGGGCATCCGGGTTTTCCTCCTTGATCACCTTGATCAGGGTTTCCGGTGTGACCGGTTCGATATAAATCCGGTCCGCGGTTTCCGGATCGGTCATGATGGTGGCCGGATTGGAGTTGATCAGTACGACGTCAAACCCTTCCTCCTTGAGTGCCTTGCAGGCCTGGGTGCCTGAATAATCAAATTCACAGGCCTGGCTGATGATAATGGGGCCGGCCCCGATGATCAGGATTTTTTTAATATCTTCACGTTTTGGCATGTTTCATCACTTCCGCAAACTGGGTAAACAGATAGGCCGCGTCATGGGGGCCGGGAGATGCCTCAGGGTGATACTGTACGGCAAACGCCTGGACCGTATCATTTTTCAATCCTTCCAGTGATGCCTCGTTCAGGTTGATGTGGGTCATCTGTGCGCCCCCGTCTCCAAGGGTGTTCAGATCCACGGCAAACCCATGGTTCTGGGAGGTGATCTCGATCCGCCCGGTGTCCATGTTTTTAACGGGCTGGTTTCCGCCCCTGTGACCGAACTTGATCTTCATGGTCTTTCCGCCCATGGCGATCCCCAGAAGCTGCATGCCCAGACAGATGCCGAAAATGGGGGCCACGCCCAGGAGCTGCCGGATGGTTTCAATGGCATAGGTCACCGGTTCCGGATCTCCGGGGCCGTTGGACAGGAAGATACCGTCCGGTTTCAGGTTCTTAATGGTCTCGGCATCGGTTCCGGCAGGCAGGACCAGTACGTCGCAACCCGCCCTTTCCAGGCAGCGTATGATATTGTATTTAATGCCGAAATCCAGTGCGGCAACAGACAGCTTTTTGCCTTTGGATTCCCATAAAAACGGATCGGCAAGGGATTCGGGCTCGATATAATAGGGTTTCCCGTGTTTCCAGAAATAGGGTTTTTTCGTAGTCACCATGCCCACCAGGTCACAGCCCTGCATGGATTGAATCTGTCTGGAACGGTTGACCAGGGATTCCGGGTTGAGGTCAGAGGTGGAGATCATCGCTCTCATGGCCCCTGATTTACGAATGTGACGGGTCAGTGCGCGGGTGTCCAGATCGTGGATGCCGATAACCCGTTCACTGATCAGGTAGTCGGCCAGGGTACCCGTGGATCGGAAATTGCTGGGGAAATCCTGGTATTCTTTGACAATCAAGGCCGATGCCTGAATTTTATCCGATTCGACATCTTCAGGACAGACGCCGTAATTGCCGATCAGGGGATAGGTCATGGTGACCATTTGTCCGCAGTATGACGGATCAGTCAATATTTCCTGGTAACCGGTCATACTGGTATTAAAGACAATTTCTCCCCGGGCTTCACCGGGGCCGGTGAAACTTCGGCAGGGAAAAGTCCGTCCGTCTTCCAGAGCAAGTAGTGCTTTCATTTTGGTGGTCCTGTCTCCACGTAAGGGGTTGTTCAATTCCGTGACAAACGACCCGGAACCTCAAATTCATGCTAATCTTAAAGCTGTTTAATGTATCATAAAACAGTGGGTTGACACAAGAGGTAGAGCACAGTAAACCCGGCCGCTGCATGGTTAAAGGAGTTCCGTTAAATCTATGCAACTCAACCTTACAGCCCGATAAAACGATTTTCTTTTGTCGCGGTGTGATTGTCGTTTTGATTGCATAGCCCTTTGCTATAGTCATTATCCGGAAATTTCAACAGCCCCCTTGAAAATTTCCATGACCGATATTATATCTGCTCATGATATGAACTTCCTTGAATTTTCCGGCGTGGGTTAAACATGATAACATTTGATATTGAACAGGTCTTCCCGGATCTGGATCCAGGTCTTGAACAGGCCCTGGAACACAGGCTGCAGCAGTTTGAAGTCTCTTTCAATGACAGAGAGCTGTCCCCTGAGATATTTAATCATCCTGACTCGGACCTGAGCGCCGAGTTTATCCGGCTGATGCTTTTCAGTGAGTATGCAGCGGTCAGCCTGACCCGCTCCCCTGAGATTCTTGACCGCCTCATCCGGTCAGGGGATCTTTTTAACCCCTATGATTCCCATGTTTACCGCGATAAACTGGAGAATCTGACCCGGGAAATGAGTGACGAATCCGGCATTAAATCCATACTGAGAGAGGTCAAACGATATGAGTCGATCCGGATCGCATGGCGGGACCTGAACCGCTATGCCGGTTTGAGTGAGACCCTTCAGGACCTGTCTAACCTGGCAGATGCCTGTATCGATAAAGCGCTTCAGCCGGTGTATGAGCAGTGTGTCGGTCAGTACGGCACCCCGTTGGATCAGCACGCCAATCCCCAGCAGATGATCATTCTGGGTATGGGAAAGCTGGGGGCCGGGGAGTTGAATTTTTCATCGGATATTGATCTGATTTTTGTCTATCCCGAGCCAGGGGTCACCGCAGGGGAACGGTCCATTTCAAATGAAGAGTTTTTCACCAAAGTCTGCCGCCGCTTTATCAAGATGTTTGATTCCGCCAGCCACGAGGGGAACCTGTATCGGGTGGATACCCGGCTCAGACCCTTTGGGGACGGCGGCCCGCTGGTGATGAGTGCAGCAGCATTTGAAGCATACTATGAGGCCCAGGGCAGAGAGTGGGAGCGATATGCCCTGATCAAGGCCCGGCCGGTGGCCGGCGATCTGGCCCAGGGGAATCTGCTTTTGGAGCGGCTCAAGCCTTTCATCTACAGGAGATATTTCGACTACGGAACCTTTGACTCACTCCGGGATATGAAATCCAGGATTACCCTGCAGGTGAAAAACGCACGGCTGAAATCAAATATCAAGCTGGGGCAGGGGGGCATCAGGGAAATTGAGTTTTTCGGGCAGATTTTTCAAATGATCCGGGGGGGCGTGGAACCGGACCTTCAGGAGCGGTCCCTGCTTAAGGTGCTCGCTGCCCTTGAGGCCCACGCCATCATTACCTGGGATACCCGTAATGATCTGGCGCAGGCCTACGAGTTTCTCCGTCACCTGGAAAACCGGCTCCAGATGTATGCGGACCTTCAGACCCACGACCTGCCGTCAGATAAATCCCACCTGATGATCATGGCATTGAGTATGGGATATGACGAGACCCAGGCACTGATCCAGGCGCTTGAAAGCTATATGAAAACGGTGAACAGCCATTTCAGGGAGCTCCTGGTGTCTGATGAGGACCGGGCAAAGGATGGAACGATTCAGGACCTTAAAGAACTCTGGATCAATATCAATGATCCGCAGTATGAGGGTGAATCGTTGAACATAGAGGGCTTTGAGGATCCAAAAGCCGTATTGAACGCCCTGAGGGAACTGGAGGAGCATCCCAATACCAAGCGGTTGACCTCAAACGGGCGAAAGAAACTGGCCCGGCTGATACCGCTGCTCATCCGGGAACTTTCCGTGTGCGACGAGCCAGAGTCCTTACTGAACCGCCTCATTGACCTGATTATTACCATAGAACGCCGGACCTGTTACCTGTCATTGCTGATCGAGAATAGTGCCGCCCTGGAGAATTTGATCAAGCTGGCATCAAAAAGTCAGTGGATCATCACCTTTTTAGCCAAACACCCCATGCTGCTGGATGAATTACTCAATCCGGCCTCCCTGTATTCACCACCTAAAAAGACGGCACTGGTAAAGGAGATTGAGCAGAGGCTTTCCAAGATCGAGGACACGGATACCGAATACCTGCTCGAAGAGTTGTCCGTGTTCAAGCAGATCAATACCTTGCGGGTATCTGCAGCAGACATCAGCGGGGATTATCCGTTGATGAAGGTCAGCGACCACCTGACCTGGATCGCGGAAGCCGTTCTTGAGAAGGTTCTCGAAATCTCCTGGAAGACGGTAGTGGGGAAATACGGCCTGCCTGAAGGGGTGACTGAACACGGCTTGGATACCTGCGGCTTTATCATTGTGGCCTATGGCAAGGTCGGCGGATTTGAAATGGGATATAAGTCAGATCTTGACCTGGTCTTCCTTTACAAGGGGATTCCCGGGATGACCACCGGGTCAAAAAGCATCGACAATAATATGTTTTATTCCAACCTGGGGCAGCGGATCATCAATGCCCTGACCGTACATACCTCCGTGGGAACCCTGTATCAGGCCGATATGCGTCTGCGGCCCGGCGGAACCTCCGGAATGATCGTTTCACACATTGAAGCCTGGGAGGATTATATGCTCAAACAGGCCTGGACATGGGAACACCAGGCCCTGATCCGCGCACGACCCATCTGTGGGGATACAGGTCTGATCCAGGAGTTTGAGGCCTGCCGCCACCAGGTGCTCCGGCGCGGGCGCGAGACCTCAGTATTGAACAAAGAGGTGTTTGATATGAGGGAGCGCATGCGCAAAGAGCATATTAAAATCGAACCCGGTTCATTTGACCTTAAACAGGGGCGGGGCGGGCTCATCGATATCGAATTCCTGGTTCAATACCTGATCCTTAACTTTGCCCAGAACTACCCGGAATTGTCGGTCTGGACCGATAATATAAGGCTCCTGGAAAGTCTGGAAACAGAAGGAATCATCCTGCCTGAGCAGGGTGAACAGCTTCAGAGTGCCTATCTTGAGATTCGTCGGGCCATTCACCGGTACAATCTGCTGGATCAACCGCTCATGGCACCTGAAGAGCAGTTTGCACGGGTGAGAAACACGGTGACAGATCTGTATGATACCCACCTAAAAGGCGGAGATGAGGACCACACCCACTAGCGCCAGTATGATGCCGCTTTTCTGGGTATGACTGATTCGTTCTCTCAGGATCACGGTGGACAGGGTGATGGTCACTGCCGGATAGAGCGAAGAGATGACGGCCACCTCGCTGAGAAGGCCCTTGGATGTGGCCAGGACAAAGGCATACGCAGCCAGTGTATCCAGGGCACCCATGAGAATAATCCAATGCAGATGGGACCGGGGCGGCCATCCAACGGATCCTTTGGACCGTCCGGATAAAAATACCAGGGCCAGGGCCGCCAGGTTGGACAGGCGCATACACAGGGATGCCCAAAGGGGATCATGTGTGGCAGCGGAATCCATAAAAATGAAGTAAAGGCCGATGAAAACAGCGGAAGCAACGGCCAGCCCGACGCCACGGGTCAGCCTTTGCCGGTCGGCTTCCTGATGATTTTCAATGGCCGCAAGGGTTGAACCGATGACGGCAATAACGATACCGGCCAGGGATAAAAGCGTCAACGGTTCGCCGCATAACAGGCCGAAGATGACCGGGATAATCACCCCGGTGGCGCTGATGGGGGCGATGACCGACATGGTGCCCCTGGCCAGGCCGCGGTAAAGGAAGAACATGGCCAGGATGCCGCAGATTCCTGCGGGGACTGCCCAGAAAACACCGGGGTTTTGGGGAAGCCTGGCACCGGTGACGATGACCAGCATACCAAACATCACTGCGCCGGTCCAGCTTGACACCAGAAGGATGGACATGACCGGAATGCGGCGGCTTTTAAATCCGCCGATAAAATCGGCAACCCCCCATCCGAGGCAGGCGGCTATGGATAATGAAATCGGTATCATGATGATTCCAGGTATCGGTTAAATGTCACGCGTTAAATATCGTTTGGCAAAACCATAGAATGGATATATAAATAAGTAAAATTAATCTTTTTTATTCTATGGCCAAGGATTCATTATGCTACCTGATCTCAACCGGCTCCAGGTGTTCTACCATGTCTACCATTTAAACAGTATCAATGCCGCGGCCCGGGCCCTTCACCTGACACAGCCGGCAATCAGCCAGCAGATCAAGAAGCTGGAGCTGGAGTTACAGACGCCGCTGTTTACCCGGATGCATAAAAAGATCATACCAACATCAGCGGCAGAGCGCCTGTTTTCAATCATCCGGCCTTTTATGCAGGATATTGCCGACAATATCAAATACATCGCCAAGCCATTGAACAAACCCTTTGGCCCCCTTTCCATCGGAGCGCCCATTGAATTCGGCAAGCAGGTGCTGCCCAAGATTTGCCAGGGATTTCGCCAAAAATACAGGGATGTGACC
>QZLA01000397.1 GCA_004796375.1 Desulfobacteraceae bacterium | reverse complement strand
TGACAATGCTGGTATTCCTCATGGATGTCACCGGTGCAAATATCTCTTCAATGTTCGCGGTAGAGGCCACAATCCAGCCGGTTTTTTCATCTGCTGAAAAACTGACGATTTCTTCAATCCAGGTATCGATCTGTCCGGATATACTGGCTGAGACATAGGCCACCTGTCGGTCAATGGCCTCCTCAATCGCATCACTTGATTTCAGGTAGGATACAACGGATATCACCGTCATACAGACAATGGTAACACATACGGTTGGAACAAGGAATTTCACTTTCAGACTTGTGTTCATTTTCAGACTCATCAATGTATAAAGATTGTAAAACAATGACCGTGCGGTTTACTTGTATATAGAACCGTTTATATTGCGTTCATGAGCGTGTGATTAGTTTTCTTTAAGCGAAATGATAGAGTATGGAACCCATTATATTGAATAACTGGCTGTTAAGGCCTCTTTTTTGTTGGTTTGCGACCGTTTCCCTGTTTTGTCTCGGTTGGAAAACCAAAGGACAGATACCGGATCTGAAAAAGTATGTGATTATTGCGGCACCACATTCTTCAAACTGGGATTTCGTGTTCTTCTTGCTGATCGTGTTTAAACTGAAAATTTCAGTCCACTGGATGGGAAAGCACACGATGTTCAAATGGCCGTTCAAAGGGGTGCTCAAAAGACTCGGCGGGATTCCCATCGATCGGTCAAAAAAGGGAAATGTCGTTGACACCATGGCCAATGCATTCAAGACCTCAAAAGATTTGATTGTGACCATCGCACCGTCCGGTACCCGGGAGAAGGTGACGACCTGGAAAAGCGGTTTTTACCATATTGCACGAAATGCCGGGGTGCCTATCGTACTCGGATTTATTGATTACCGAAAAAAAATCGTCGGCCTGGGACCGGTGTTCAACCCCACCAGTGATATGGATTCGGATATGGGAAAGATACGCTCCTTTTACACCCGGTTTTCAGGTAAATATCAACTACCTGAATAATCTTTTCACGGCTTAAAAGAGATACCGGTACCCGAAACCGTAATTGTCAATTCCCCCGGTATCCAGCGTATACCCTCCGGAAATATGGTGATTGAACAATACCAGTTGATGATGTTCCCAACCGGGAAGGGCAAAGGTAACTTCCAGCGGCCAGAAAAACTTGAGCCGGGATCGATGTTGTCCCCGGTGTTCTTCTATGTCAAAACTGAAAATGTCCGCGGAATAATTCAGGCCTAAACCGGTCATGGCCGTCGTGGTGATGTAACGATTCCACGGGAAGGTCATCCATCTCAAGGCAAACGCGGAATTTATATTGGCAAAGGATTTGCCGTTGTTTTCCTCTACAAAGCCAACCGTTGATGTAATTTCATAATCAACCCTGCAACGGGTTGAAAAGAGATGCAATTCCTTCGATTTCAACCGGTAGTTCACGTTCAGGTGGTATAAGCGGCCGCCCAGATCGCCATTAACCCGGGCAAATTCACCATAAAGCATGCCATGGGGCCTGATCTGCGTGATATAACCCGTTCCAAAACCCACTGCCCAGCGATTGGATCCATCGGCGACCGCCGGAGGTATACAGATACATACCACCAGCAGTTGAAAACAGATCAGAAAACGGGTCACCTTTAGATCAGCTCTCATGACTCCCTCCATATTTACGGATAGATGATGATGCGTTCAGCCCGGGATGAAGAAAAGATAACCGGAAAAGAGATACAAGTCAAATTGATTTTCAGGCGCAAATGTGCTATCCATATGCGATAATGAACACAATCAATGAGCAGCGTGCAGTGCCGTCAACCCTTAATCATCCGGGCGGGCTTCCACAGTATCTAAGCCAAGAAGATTTCGCGCAGTTTTTATCCCTTCAACCCGCTGTGCTTGAAAAATTCGAGTCCCTGATCCTTGAGTTGGAAAACGGCGATTTGGAAAACGCACCCAAAGAGATGTACCGGATCCTGCATACCATGAAGGGGGAAAGCGGTTTTCTTGGACTCAAAGCGGTTGAGGCGGTGTGTCATCGCACAGAAGATCGGCTGTCGGGGGATGTTCATCCGTTTTTTGCCGGCGTGCTGCTTCAGGTAAAGGATTGGCTGGCTGATACGTTCCGATCCTATGCCGGTGGACCGCAGCCGGGCCAGAATCAGCATGAGATCATGAACCGGCTGGATGAATATGCTTCGCCGCCATCCGATCCTGACATTGCACAAGCAGATTCTGCTGAAGAGCGCGAAATCCCTGAACCCGTTACATTGGGTGATAATTCAAAGCCGGGAATTAAGCAGCCCATCCAGGTGGATTCCGAGCGGTTGGACCACTTGATTGACATGATCGGAGAGCTCGCCACAGCAGAAGCCATGGTCACCCGGCACCACGACGCCAGCACTGCAGGTTCACCCGCATACAAGAATGCACTCAGGGCATTGAGTGATATCACGCGGGAACTTCAAAAAGTGGGTCTGGCCTTGCGCATGGTCCCCCTTAAAGGGTTGTTCAGCCGCATGAAACGGGTGGCCAGAGACCTGGCCGCAAAAAGCGGGAAATCCTTCGATTTTATCGTAAAGGGTGAGGACACCAAACTGGATAAAAACCTGGTTGACGGGTTGAATGACCCGTTGATTCATATTATTCGCAACAGTGTGGACCATGGCATTGAATCCGGAACGGATCAGCGGATTCAATCCGGGAAACCTGAGCGGGCCACCCTTACCCTGGAAGGGTATAACAAAGGGGGAAGCCTGTATATCGAGGTGGCGGATGACGGCGCCGGTATAGACAGGGAATCCCTTATTGAAAAGGCATGGGCTGCCGGTATTATCGAGGACAGCACCCCTTTGGATGATGATGACGTGAATCAACTGATTTTTCATCCGGGACTGAGTACGGCCGAGAAGATCACAGATATTTCCGGCCGCGGGATCGGCATGGATGTCGTTAAAAATACCATTACCGGCTATAACGGGAGAATCCGGGTTGAATCGCGTCAGGGAAAGGGAACCAAAATACAGATCAGGCTACCGCTGACCCTTGCCATCATGGATGGAATGGTCGTTGGTGTCAGGGGACACCGATATGTGGTCCCCACCCTGTCTGTCGTGACGTCGCTCCAGTTGATTCCAGGTATGATATCCCGTGTATTGGGAACCGGAGAGTGTATCAATGTTCATGGGAATCTTGTCCCGTTGGTCCGGCTGGACCGGGTGTTCAATCTGGATCAGGAACCGGGCGAAACCGGGACGGCAGGTTCGGTGGCCATCGTGGTAGAGGATGCGGGAAACCGGGCGGCCCTGGTGATTGACCGGCTCCTGGCAAAACAGAATATCGTCCGAAAGGATATGGGGCATCTGCTGCAGCACACCCCTGGGATTTCAGGCAGTACCATTATGCCGGACGGTCAGGTCTGCCTGATCCTGGATATCGGTGCCATCATCAGTTCAGCCGTTGCAGGGTGAAAAACGGAGTTATACGGCAAATGAAACCCGGTTCCTGCCGGTGTTTTTTGCCTGGTAGAGTGCATGATCCGCCTGCCTGATCAACAGGGCGGAATGGTCCTCTGGCGATAGCCCGGATGATTCCATAAAGGCGACCCCGGCGCTCAGGGTGACCTGAAATTCTTTGTTATTAGGAGTAAACGTAAAGGCTGCCACCTCCTGGCGGATGCGTTCGCATACGGCGGCCGCACCGGTACGATCCGTATCCGGCAGGATGATTGAGAACTCCTCCCCCCCGTACCGGCAGGGGATGTCATACTGGCGCAGGGCCGATGTAATGATGTCGGCGATTGACGCCAGAACCTCGTCTCCCACGGTATGGCCGAATGTGTCGTTTATCCGTTTAAAGTGATCGATATCGATCATGCACAGCGCCAGTTTCTTCTCATACCGGTGTGCGCCCGAGATTTCGCGCGACAATGCCTGGTCGAAATAGCGGCGGTTATACAGACCGGTCAGTTCATCACGGCTGGACATATCCCCCATGATCATCATGGCACGATCCCTGTCGCGGCTTAAATAATGCTTATCCATGACAAACTCAATGGACTCAAGAAGGGATTCCCGCTCAAGCCCCCGTTTGGGCAGATAATCGGCCGCGCCTTTGCGAAGCAGCTTGGTTGCAACCGCTTCATCTCCCTGCCCGGTAAGGATAATCACCGGTGTTTTAAAGTCCTCTTTGTTGAGAAAACCGAGCATGTCAAAGGCGTCGCCGTCCGGCAAAAGGTAATCCAGAAGAATCAGATCAATATGGTGGTCATACATCATGGATCTGGCCTCCCCGAGGGTGGCGGCATGATGGATGTCGCTATATTTGGTTTCGTCCAGCATCATGGTGATCAAATTGAATACTGCCGGATCATCTTCAATATAAAGCACCTTTTCCTTCTGGTGAATATCGATGATCTGCCGGCCCTGGGTATATGGTTTTTTAATCACGCTTTTCACACGCTGGATTTTTTTGATAATACTGGAGATCCGTTTTCCCGCTTCATTGATATTGGATATGTGCGCTTTGAATTTTTCGGGGTCGTCCTTACACATCTCAAGAAGTTCAATATTGCCCAGAAGGATCATCAGGGGTTGGTTCAGTTCATGGGCAGTGGCACCGGCCATCTGCAGGAGTACTTTCAACCGTTCCTCTTCAATGGCCTCCTTTTGTTGTTCAATGATCTCCTCGTTGGCCGTTCTTAGTTCAGCCTCGACTGCCTTACGGTGCTCAAGCTCCGATTCCGCTTTTTTCTGCATATTCCGGTATTCCATGATCCGGTTAGAAAGGTCGGTAAAATCCTTTACGGCGAATAAGGCATAGAATTGGTCACTGTCCGGTTTGGGTACATGGGTGACAGTGGTCTGGAGTATTCTGAATTTACCATTGGGAAGAATCGAGGGAAACAGCTGTCCGTGAAGCTGTGACGAAAAAATGGATGGCGGACCGCCTGAAAGGATCGGATCGATTCTGCTGGTGTACTGTTTGAGTTTAAAGTGGTCAAAGATGTCACCCAGGTGTTTGCCGATGATTTCAGATTTGTCCTTTTTCGTCCAGGATGCGATACAGTCGTTCCAGAACACCACGGAATAGTCATGGTCAATGACACAAATGCCAATGGGTACGTCATCCAGTACCTGAAACTGTTCAAGGGGATTCATGTTGAAATAATTATAAATTTTCTATGATTTCAATAAGTTTATCAAATGCGCCTACTTCAAAGAACAGGACGATATCGCCGTCAATATTCAGTTCCTTGATCATGAACCGTGTTTTCGCCAGCAGCACCTTAATCGCTTTATCCGTAATTTTCTCGGAGAAAATGTGCTCTGCCGTATCTTCAATATATTCGGGAACCGAGTACTTGAAATGGGACGACAGGATATTGGAAATGGACCCCATGACCCCATTGAGTACCACATTGCCAATCTCGCAGAGGGTGCCTGAACGGATGGTATCAAAATCCATGTTTTCCGGTTGCTCTCCAACAAGCGTATTGACCAGGGCCATGGCGGTTTCCGACGGGAACATCAGTTCGGCACTGCCTGAGAACTGCCCGTCAAACTTGAGCATCACCATGGACAGTTTACCATCACCAAAGGAACCGATCTCCTGTTTGAGCTGGTCGATATCCAGAATTTTCAAGGCGGGAACCTTGAGAACAATATGGGAATTGAGCATGGCATTGAGGATAGATGCCCCTTTGCCCACACCGATGTTGATCAGCTCTTTTAACGCATCAATTTGTCTGTCGCTGGTTTCCATATTATATTTCAATCGGATTAAGGTTGGATTGCTTTTTGTACCATGGCCATGACCTCGGACTCTGCCGGTGGTTTGTTGATAAACCCGAACGCACCCAGTTCAAGGCATTTTTCTCTGGCAGTTTCCTGGATATCGGCTGTACAGATGATGACCGGTACCGATATGTTCTTTTCCCTTAGTGATTCAAGGACTTCGTATCCGTCCATTTCAGGCATCAAGAGGTCCAACAGTACACAGTCCGGTTGGTCGTCCTGGATTTTTTGTATACCCTGGCTGCCGTTTTCAGCCTCAATCACTTCGTGGTCCCGGGCACTGATCATGGTATTGAGCCCCCGGCGGGTCAGCCAGGAATCATCTATAAGCAGGATTTTTGCCATTATTTCTTCTCCATATCGACTCGGATCTATGGTGGTTTACGGATTGCAATTCGTATAAATAAAATTACTCATATCATATAAGAAAAATCAAAAAATGCAAGCCCAACAGGTGAAAAGCCTTCTTAAACCGAGCAATGGCGCGGATTCACGCTGCTAATTGAATACTAACTTGGATACCATAATATAATTTAGTATAGCTCAGGCTGCTGATTTTGACAGAAACGCGTATTGCCTATTGGCAGAACAGCCTGAAGTCGGGTAAACAATGATACACAAGTTGAAAAGGCCTGCAGCGTTGAAGAGGCCTGTAATATGGATACAGTATACAGCCATTTGGGTCCTGGCAATCACAGGGTTACTTGCCGGATGCAATCATTCCGATTCCCGGCAGGTGGGCAACCATGTCCAGGTTATGGAGGTGACCCAGCGGCAGGCGGTCATCACCTGGCAGACCGATAAACCGTCAAAGGGGCGGGTATTCTACAGGGCCGCATCAGGTACCGGCAAAACAGAAACAGCACTTGAAACCCTTGCTGCTGCCTACCGTCACCGGGTCCGTCTGGTGAACCTGGAGCCGGGAACACGGTACACCTATTGGATTGATGACCCGGACAACCGCTTTCAGTTTCAGACCCAGCCGTTGGCAACCCACCCGTTTTCATTCATGCTGGTTTCTGCTGTAAACCCCAAAGGGATTGAAAATCAAGTGATGGGTGAGCTTCCCGATTTTATACTTGATACGGGAACACCTGAACCGGAACGCGATTCAGCGTACCGCAGGATCAGTGCATACATACCGGTATATACGCCCAGCGGGCCGCTGCCTGAGTTTGGTGCCGGGCCAATGCCGGTGGATCGACAGTCATGGTTCCTTCAGTGGGGCGGTTTCCAACTGGCGGTCCTTGAGCACCTTGACCAGATCCGGAACATATCCTTTCCTGCAGCATCCGGCATTCGAGGTATTGTGGTTCACAATAAAAGCCCGTCACAGGATAAGAAAACGTTTGATGAGTTCAAGCAGGATAGCCTGGCAGCGGATCTTACTGCTGTTTTGAAAAGTCTGAATATCAGCTTTATCATCGGCCCGGCAAAAAATTTCCAACATCACCAGGCCGGAGAGCTCTCTGTTGTCGGGCTTCCCTTTGCAGCGCCCCAGGACCACGACATGTTCATCCGCGTGGATGTGGATGCACAATCGGCTCATGCCGTTGATCTGAAACGTGGTCAACGGTATGCCCTCAAGCAGGCACCGCTCAAAGAAAAAATCACATGTGATGACTGCCGGAAGCTTGCGGACAAAGGCGCTTACCAGGCAGCGATCAAGGCTTACCAGTCGTTTATCGAGAATAACCAGGGCCATTTTCAGATCGATGATGCCTATTTTGCCATTGCACTGTTGTTCGATGAGAAGCTGTTTGATTTTAAACCGGCCATCCAATGGTATCAGCGTCTGGTGAATGAGTATGCATCCAGTTCGTTTGCCCCCCTTGCCCGCCAGCGGATCACGTACCTTCAAAAACGGTCTGATCACGATTTTGAACCCCTGGCACGGTTTGAGCGTATCCGGAAAACAGACTATGCGCGGAAAAAAGATCAGCCTGCCGAGCGGATGCGGCTGTTAAAAGAGGTCCAGGACATTGTCGAGGCGTTTCCCAAGGCCCATGTCGCTTCCCAGATTCAGTACTGGCTGGGGATTCAGTATCGTGACATCAACCTTGACCGATCGATCCAATCATTTCAGAGGCTTTTAAATAATTATCCAAACGCACCTGAAGCCAGGCATGCCATTATAGATATCGGGGATACCTATTACCAGGAGGGAATGTACCGGAAAGCAAGAGAAATTTACCGGCAAGCGCTTGAGATGGCCGGTACCAGCAGCCGGACCCTGGAATCACAGATCCGGCGCTGCAGCCGGAACCTGCTTAGGCAGCATCTGGCAATTGCTGCTGTTATCATCTTGCTGGGGCTCTCTGCAGGCGCTGTGTTCACAAAACCTGTGGGGTTTCCCATCCAAATGGTAAAAC
>QZLA01000245.1 GCA_004796375.1 Desulfobacteraceae bacterium | reverse complement strand
CTCTATGCGTTGAATTTGATGGGTCATCATAAACAAACATGATAACTTGGGCAATATGGAAATTATTTTTCCAAGATAAAACAAAGACCTCAATGGTTTTGATCGGTTAATTCAGTCTGTGTAATATTTTGAAATTTTATTTGAATTTGATTATATGCCGATTTCAAAAGGTGATATGGATTGACAAAGTGTATTGAATTCGATATATAATTCCTGCAAATTTAAACACCGACAACCCGGCCTAAATAAGACATCTGATAAAAATCCACGCCAGCAAATATATCATGCCTGAATCGCTCAATATTTTTACCTTTCTCAATTACAGACAGTATGAACCCAGGAGAGCCAGGGCCGCTGTTCAGATCACACGGCTGTTGAATGGTGCACTGACCCTTGACCTGTCCTGTTCGGTTGATTCAGCACCTGTCATCCCGGAAACTCCGCTTGGACTGGCGGTACGCTCTGAAAACCAGGAAAGAGATACCCGGTTTCAAAAAAATGTAGACAGGCTCCACTCTGTCAAAGACTTGTGTGATGCCAGTTCAGTTCCTTTCAAAGGAAGGGTTTCCAATATCCGGGGCCATGATCTGGAAAGACAGGTGCCCGAAGATACCGACCTGATCATGATGTGCCGGCCGACGGGCCAGCCGTCTTTGGTATCCAGAATGCTGGGCGATCCTTACCGCCGGATGGTACAAGCGGCACAGTCTCCTGTGTGGCTGCTGAAACCGATGGCCAGGGCTTTCAGGTCGGTGATATGCTTAGACCCTGATCACGCAAGCTTACCCAGGTATGGTTCCTGGCTGAAGGAATTGGGGAAAACCGCTGGGAATACCATTGAATTATCTGAGCCGGATCTGGATTCAGCCATCTCATTTCTGGCCGATGAGTGTAGAAAATATCAGACATACACCGAGAAAGCCTGCATAGATCCGCCCGCGCTCCTGATTTTTTCCGTATCCTGTTTAAAAGGTTTCCCACGCGCTCATCCGTTCACTAAATATCTGAGGGCCCTTGCGGTGTCTTCGCCTCATCACATGTTGATTCTGCCTGACTAAACAAGGCCGGGCAGGGGGTCTCAAGGGCCTGCCCGGCGTGTTTTATCCTGTTTGGCCGAGTGTTATGAAGCGAACCACCAGCGCTCTGTATTTTTATGACCATCCAGCTCCATGTGGGCAGACACCGGGCCATGGGCCAGCTTTTTGGTGCGTCCTTCCACGATCTGGTTATACATGGGGATGATCACGCCGCCTTCATCTCTGACCAGTCTTTGCATCTCCCCATACATCTGCTGCCGTTTACTGTCATCCAGTTCAGCCCGTGCTGTTTTCAGCAATTGATTGAATCTGTCATGATTCCAGCGGGAATCATTCCAGGGTGCGCCGGCTGCATAGGCAACGGAAAACATCATGTCTTCAACCGGGCGGCCCGACCAGTAGCACATACAGAACTCTTTTTTGGTCCATACATTGGACCAGTAGCCATCATCCGGTTCACGGACCACCTTGATCTTGATACCGGCTTTCTTGGCACTTTCCTGGTAGAGAACCGCCGCATCAACTGCACCGGCAAATGCCGCATCCGCCGCATGGAGGTTGAACGTATGATCCAGCATGCCGGCTTTCTTCATATGAAATTTGGCCTTGTCGGGATCGTAGGATCTCTGGGCAAGGTTTTTGTCAAAATACCGGTTGACCGATGAAATGGGATGATCATTGCCTAATTCACCATATCCCTTTAATATTTTATTGAGCATCTCTTCCCGGTTGACCGCCAGCTTGAGTGCTGTCCTGACGTCATTGTTATCATAGGGTTTCTGGTCGACCAGCATGGGCATGGAGTAATGCATGGTTCCGGTCACGGCAGTGACATTGATCTTCGGCATCCGTTTGAGCAGGTGAACGGTTTTCAGATCCACCCGGTCAATCACATCGACCCTGCCGGTTTTCAAGGCGTTGCTCCTGGCATTGACATCTGCAATGGCCAGGGTTTCAACGGAATCAAAGTGGGCGCGGTCGCTTTTAAAATAATTGGGATTTCTCTTGGTGATCCCCTTAACCCCGGGTTCCCATGTTTCGAGGATATATGGGCCGGTACCAATGCCTTTTTCCCAATCTTTACCGGACGTCCCGTCAGGATAGATCCGGATATGGTAATCCCCCATGATGAACGGAAAGTCTGCATTGCCCTCTGATAATTCAATAATGACCGTATGGTTGTCATCCTGTCTGACATCTTTTACGATTTTCAAATAGGGTTTGGCCGCAGATTTGGAATCCTCTTTTCGATGGTGGTTGATGGAAAAAATGACATCTTTTGCAGTCATGGTTTTACCGTTATGGAACTCAACCCCTTTTTTGAGCTTGAATGTCCAGGTCTTGGCATCTGGCGAGGCATCCCAGGATTCGGCCAGTTCCGGGACCGGTTTGAAATTGTGATCGATCTCCACCAGGCAGTTGCTGATCTGGGAGCTGAAGTTGATCGCATGGTTGGCCAGCAGTAATCCGGGATCAAGGGAATCTGAGGTGCCCGCACCGGTCATCGCCTGCCTGAAATGCCCGCCTTTGCTGGGCGTGGCCGCAAACGCATTGGAAGACAGGAGCGCCGGCATCATGGTTGAGGAAATCCCAAGTGCAGTCAATCCCCGGATGAACTGACGCCGTGAGATTTTGTTTTCATTGTACAACCGGTTTAAGTTTGAAAGATCTGTCATGGTTTTTCTCCTTTTAAAGGTTTGTTATATGAAAGAATCGGATCGCTCGTTTAACAGGTTGTCCAGCCAGTCCGGATCCATCTCCGGAACAGATGCAAGCAGTTTGTCCGTATATTCATGGTGGGGTGGTGTGAGAATCTTCTCTTTTTCTCCCTGTTCGATGATTTTACCCTCAAGCATGATGACAATCTTATCGGCAATGGCCTTGACCGTGGCCAGGTCATGGGTAATGAAAAGGTAAGACACGTCGGTCTTGTTCTGAAGATCCTGGAGCAGGTCGAGGATCCCTTCTGCAACAAGTTGATCCAGGGCAGAGGTCACCTCATCACAGATAATCAGGTCAGGTTCTGCCGCCAGGGCGCGGGCGATACAGATCCTTTGTTTTTCTCCGCCGGACAGCTCCGTGGTCAACCGGTCGATGTAGGTATCTGGGTCCAATTCTATTTTGGTCAAGAGGTCCTTGATGCGCTCCTCGGCTTTTTTCCCTTTGAGTCCAAAATAAAACTGCAGGGGCCGCCCAATGACTTTACGCACGGTATGCCTGGGGTTGAGTGCCGTGTCAGGCATCTGGTAAACCATCTGCATTTTCCTTAAGTCATCTTTGCGCCGCTGCTTGAGTTCAAGCGGCAGTTTCTCTTCCTGGAATTCAATCTCACCACTCAAAGCGGGAAGAAGACCGGTAATGACCCGTGCCAGCGTACTCTTACCGCTGCCGGATTCACCCACCACGGCAACGGTCTTGCCCTTGCGGACAATCAGGTCGATATCTTCCAGCACGTTATCATATCCCGTATAGGTGGCAGATACATCCTTGACTTCCAAAATGACATCAGTCCGGTCGGAGGTGTTTTTATCCTCCCTCAGTGTCCTTACGCTGAGCAGTTCACGGGTATATTTTTCTTTGGGTTTTTTGATCAGCTGGCGGGTTTCACCTTCCTCGACCAGGCGGCCGTTGCGCAGCACCATGATGCGGTGCGCCACCTGGGCGACCACAGCAAGATCATGGGTGATATACAGGGCAGCTTTGTTCATCTTCTCGGTGATCTCTTTGACCGCTGCAAGCACCTCGATCTGGGTGGTAACATCCAGGGCGGTGGTTGGCTCATCAAAGACGATGATATCCGGCTTGCAGGACATGGACATCGCCACCATGGCACGCTGGAGCTGTCCTCCGGACAATTCATGGGGATACCGGTATCCGATTTTTTCAGGGTTGGGCAGGAACAGGCGTTCATAAATCTTGAAGGCCTCTTTTTCAGCCTCGCTGTAGCTCATGATGCCGTGTTGTACAGGCGCTTCGGCATACTGCCGGATCACCTTGTGGGAGGGGTTGAAGGATGCAGCCGCGCTTTGTGCCACATAGGCGATTTTAGAGCCCCTGATCAAACGGAGATCTTCTTCATCAGCCCCAAACAGCTGACTGCCTTCAATTTTGATCGAACCTTTGGCCAGCCGGCATCCCTGCCGGGTATAACCCATGGCCGCCAGGCCGATGGTGGACTTCCCAGCCCCTGATTCCCCGATCAGGCCCAGCACCTCACCTCTTTTCAGGGTCAGGCTGATATCCCGGACAATGGGCTGCCATTGATTTTCATAAAATCCTTCGATATGCAGGTGTTTAATTTCAAGTAAATCTTCCATAAATCTTCCTTATGATTAATCATGGAGCCCACTGGACAGATGCAGGAACCAGTCCACGACGAGGTTGACCCCCACGGTTAAAAGCGCGATGGCTGCTGCCGGGATAAGCGGCGTGTAGATCCCGAAGGTGATGGCACCGGCATTTTCCCTTACCATGCCGCCCCAGTCGGCCAGCGGCGGCTGGATGCCGAGTCCCAGAAAACTCAGGGATGCAATGAACAGAAAAATAAAGCAGAACCTCAGGCCGAATTCAGCAACCAGCGGCGGCATGGCATTGGGCAGGATCTCCTGCCTCATAATCCACCAAGTCCTTTCACCCCTGAGTCTTGCCGCTTCAACATATTCCATCACCTCGATATCCATGGCCACGGCACGGGCCAGCCGGTACACCCGGGTGGAATCCAGCAGGGCAATGGTGCAGACCAGGACCGGAATGGAGGATCCCAGAATGGACAAGACCATCAGTGCAAAGATCAGGGTCGGAAACGCCATGATAATGTCCACGGCCCGGCTCAGCAGTTGATCGACCCACCGGCCTTTTACGGCGGCCAGAAATCCAAGCAGCGAACCAAAAAGAAAAGAGATCATGGTGGTGATAAAAGCCAGAGCAATAGTATTGCGTGCACCATAAACCATCCGGGTAAACAGGTCCCTGCCGATATGGTCAGTCCCGAGATAGGAGGTGTCTGAAAACATCTCCCAGACCTCACCCACCACACTGGTTTCCCCATACGGGGCGATCAGTGGGGCAAACAGGGCCACGAGGATATTGAGCAAAACGATTCCGATACCGATTCTGGCGGAGAGGGGGGATTGTTGAAGTAATCTGAGCAATTGCACACCTCGTGATTAAATACTGGATTGACGCAGCCGGGGGTTGGACAGCATGGACAAAACATCGGCCAAAAGATTAAGTGAAATGTATACCACCGAAAAGATCAAAGCGGATGCCTGCACCACCGGCAGGTCCCGTTTGGCCACCGAATCCACCAGCAGTTGTCCAAGACCCGGATAGACGAAAACAACCTCGACGATGACAACACCGACAACCAGGTATGCCATGTTGACGGCCACCACATTGATTACCGGAGAAAGCGAGTTGGGAAACGCATGGTGCATGATAATTCTCAGGCGGCGGATCCCTTTCAGATCTGCCATTTCAATATAGGCGCTGGCCAGCACATTGATGATGGCAGCACGTGTCTGTCTCATCATATGGGCCGTGACCACACAGGTCAGTGTCAGGGATGGCAGGATAATCGTATAGAGCCGCTGGCCGATCCCCATATGTTCATCAATAATGGACAGGCTGGGAAACAGGTTAAACTGAACGGAAAACAGGCTGATCAGGATATAGGCCACAAAAAACTCAGGAAACGAAATAAAGGACAGGGTGGTGGTTGACAAAAGATTATCAAATAGCGAGTTCCTGTAAAATGCGGCCATCATCCCCAGGAATATGGCCAGGGGTACTGCTATGGCCGATGTGGTTACGGCCAGGAACAGGGTATTGGCAAACCGCCAGCCGATCAGGTCAGAAACGGGGCGGCCGTTGGCCAGGGAAGTGCCAAGATCCCCCCGGATAAAATCCTTAAGCCAGGCCCCATAGCGGATATGGGGCGGAAGATCGAGTTTGAGTTCCTTTCGAAACGCCTGAACTGTTTCCTCTGTGGCGGATTGGCCGAGTACGGTTTCGGCCACATCGCCGGGCAGCAGTTCCACACCGATAAAAATAATGATGGAGATGATAAAAATAGTCACCAGGCTGGCGCTGCAGCGCTTGAGTATGAGCTGTAAAACATTTTTCATGGTATTCGCTTTTATATTGACAATTAAGTTATCATGACACCCATCCAGATATGTATCGAACACTAATTAAATTGTCAAGTTGCCGTCTGGTTAGAAATGAGCTTACAATGGGTATCATATTGTTATTAAAGGCTTTGTTTGGGTTTTATTAATTTAACGTGTTCTATGTTTATGCGCGGTAGTTCCAGTTGATTTGTAAAAGCGAAGGGATACGGGGTGTGAGCGCGTTGTACGGGATTTTTCAAATAATGGATTGAATAAACCCAGGTTCTGGGTTATTCTTTTCTGTAACACAATCCTAATCTTTCCAGG
>QZLA01000239.1 GCA_004796375.1 Desulfobacteraceae bacterium | reverse complement strand
GTCAACGCGATCCGGTTTAACAGAAGTAGTGAACACCTTTATTAACATGGCTTTGGCTGACTGATGATAGGCTTATGTTGTGAAAGGGCTTAACCAATTGTAATCACGAAATTTTTCCACATCACCCACACGAGCCAATATCGTATTAAAAATCAATAAGTTACAACAAGCTCTATTAGTTCAAAAAAACTGGCAACATCATTTTTACCGTATTCTTTTGACTTCAAATACCAAGGGCATAGTATGCTATACTCCCGTGCGCTTTCAAAAACGGAAAACAGCCCGCTGGTGATCCCGCAAAAGCATATACATTGGTGATGTCAAGTTCTTCTATAAAGCTGATAAAACAACCTATCCCAGATACTTTTCTTGACAAAAATCGCCTTCCTGTCCTATAACCATGAATGAGTCGGCCCTGTAACTCCAAGGGGATACGATTGAAATCTCAACATCACGCTATTGACCGTATTGATCCTGTGTATTGCTTTTAAAACGATTGCCACTAATGACGCCTGCACCGTCCAAGCACAAAATCAGCAACAGGGTGTTAAAAAGTTGGCGGGTATAAAAGATGGCACTGGACTACCGGTGCCGAGCCTCCCTTAATACACACCCACCCCCTCTTTGTGATAGAGAGTTCCTGAAAAGCCCAGGGCATGGCGCAAATAGTCAAACCATAACACAACCAAAGGTTTAAATCGGTAATTTCAATACAGGTCCCGTAAATGCTGTGGGTCCCGGTCAATGAAGATTTTCCGGTGAAGTGAAGTTAATTCCGGAAGAGATAATTGAAAGGAGGATAAGATCATGAAGCGAAACAAGCGTATTTTTTGTTCTGTTCTTTTACTGGGTGTGTTGTTGCTGAACACACCGACTGGAGCAGTTCCGGTTATGATAAACTACCAAGGGTTGGTAGAATCTGAATTGATGCCATTTTCCGGGACAGGATTATTTCGCTTTGCCATTGTGAACAACGCCGGGACGGTTCAGTACTGGTCAAATGATGGGCTCAATCCGCCTTCAGCAGCAATCTCGCTCCCGGTGACAGATGGGCTCTTCAGTTGCATCTTAGGCGATACATCAATCACGAACATGAATGAATTGACCGTAAGCATTTTCGAAAACGAACCGCTCTACCTGCGGATTTGGTTTGACGACCAGGTGAACGGCTCCCAACTTTTCAGTCCGGATCAACAGATGGATCCTAGCGTATTCACGATAAAAGCAGCAGACGCGGACCGCCTGGATAGAGAAAGCGGCGATTACGTCCTGGATCAGGATTATTTCACCAATATCACTCCAGAGATTGAAAATGGGTTGGATAATAATGATCAACCCCATAACGATGGCGCTTTCCCGGGTCATATTTCAATCACAGGGTATGTCGGAATCGGGACAACCTCTCCCCAGCAGCTCCTCCACCTGTTTGGAGACGGTGAGGAACGGGGACTCCGTATCTCTTTCAGCAACACTTACCCCGCGCTATATGGTCAAATCACCCATGCCGGTGGTGGTGGATTTAGACTCAATGCCAACGCTGGCGGAGGCTGGGCAGACATGCACCTTCAGACCGAAGGGACAACCCGTATGTTTATTGAGTCCGGCGGGAATGTCGGGATCGGGACCGGGATTGAAACGCCCGGGGCCCGTTTTGAGGTGAAATCCAGCGGATACACCGACGGAATGCAGGTAAAGAGCAGTGATAATGAACGCCTCTTCAGAGTCAGGCAGAACTCCAATGGCTCCGGCACCATCTATGTTTTCGATGGGGACGATACCGCAACAACTGCCATCGGCGGCCAAGGAAATACGTACTTCAATGGTGGTCACGTGGGGATCGGAACCACAGATCCCGGGGCACCCCTGGAAATTTCCGGAGATGGTTCAGCATGGAACAAGGGATTTATTTTTCTTAAAAATATCAATAACGATGCAGGGCTCCGATTTTTTGACAGCACCTCCCAGGTCCGGCACCATATTTTCAACGACAATGCCGGTGGCGATCGATTGAGAATTGCGCCACAGGGCGATTACGGGGGAGGCATCACCCTGATGCAGAATGGAAGAGTGGCGGTTAACGGGACATCGGCTGTTTACGATCTCGATGTAAACGGCCGGATTCGGGCCACCGTGGATTACATCTGCCCCAGTGCAGACCTTGCTGAAAAACTGCCGGTGCATCCCTTGTATCGATTGGATGAACAGGAACTGGATGCCGTGGTCAATGCCATGGACATCAGTGAAGGTGACCGGGACATCGTCCGGAAATATGAGGAGGTTTCACATATGGAGCCTGGTACTGTTGTTGTCCTCACTGCTGAAGGTATCGCTCCATGCCAGATGGCATACGACACGGCACTGGCGGGTGTCATTTCCACGCGCCCTGCAGTGAAGATGGCTAGCGAAAAAACGGGACAGTATGTGGCCCTGGCCGGCTCAGTGCCTTGCCTGGTGGTGGGTCCGGTGCAGGCTGGAGAGATGCTGACAACATCCTCTGTGGAAGGGCATGCCATGGCCGCCTCTCACTTTACCGGCGGCGCAATGGTAGGTAAGGCCATGGAAGAGTTCCACGGGACAAGTGGAGTAATCAACATATGGATCGGTGGATTATAGCCTGTGGATCACTGGGAAAGGATGACGTAAAAATGGTTCGAATAATACTGGTACTCAATGCAGCCTGGCTGTTGACGGTTTCTGCAGCCGTTGCCGGAGAATATGCCATAATGAAGGTGGACACAGACACGCTCCTGGAATGGCAGGCCCGGTATGATCAGGGGCCGGAAGTGCACTATGATGAGGCTCTGGATACACCCCAGGGTTCATTCAGTATCCTCAATCATGTGAATTACATCCCTGTAGAATACAATCAGGGAAACTGCGGAAACTGCTGGCAATGGGCCGGTACAACCACCCTGGCAGTGGCGCTTCATGTATCGCACAACGTGTTCGAAAGGCTTTCCGTACAACACGTCAATTCATGCGTTGACAGTGTTCTCGGCATCAACTGCTGTGCAGGCGCGTCGGTTTGGGATCTGGCTGATTTCTATAATAGCGTTGGATTCCTGGTTCCATGGTCCAACATCAATGCCCAGTTTGAAGATGCCGATGCCGCATGTGATGTCAGCTGCGGCTCCATCGGCACCTTTCCCCATTACCCGGTTCTGGCAATGTCCGCGTACCGCATCACCACCCGGGGAGTAGGACAGACGGTGGCCATCAACAATATCAAAAATGTGCTCCACCAAAACCGTGCGGTGGTATTGGGATTCGGTCTGCCTGATACGGCATCCTGGGATAATTTCAAAGTAACGTTCTGGAGTAACCAACCGGAAACAACACTCTGGAATTCGGATTCCTCCTGCGGCAGCACCTATACAACCACAGGCGGCTGGCACGCTGTCACCTGTGTGGGATATAATGACAACAATCCGTCAAACCGCTACTGGATCATGCTCAATTCATGGGGAACCGCCGATGGCATGCGCCCGAATTCCCTGTACCGGCTGGACATGGACCTGAACTACGATTGCCAACTCTGGGATCCGGTGAACTCCGTCTGGGTATACAACCTGTCCTTTGAAGCCATGAGCGTGACTTTTTCTTCCAACTACTGCCCGTGTCCATAAAGAGAGAATATTATGAAATCAATATCTCCGCTGCCCAATCATGCGCCGCAGTGAGGGCAGCCGACTCGGACAATACTCTCATGCCCGGACATTTCCCATTCAATGGAAAATCCCCGGTTTTCATCTACAAATGTGGGGGAGGGTTACACTGATCTGCCTGAAAGGACCACCAACAATACTTCAGCCAGTATTCTCTATTTTAGATTCAAGGCCGGTATTCGATAATAGACAAAAAGCTCACCCAAAATGGTCGATACAGCGGATTAACTGTTTTTTGCTTTGCCTTTCACCGGCAGGTGAATGATGAACTTTGTCCACTTGCCTGGTTCGGACAGCACGTCAATGGTTCCGTTATGATTTTCAGAAATGATAAAATAGGAAACTGAAAGGCCAAGTCCGGTGCCTTCTCCAACCGGTTTGGTTGTGAAGAACGGTTCAAAGATGTTTTTCCGGGTTTTTTCGTCCATGCCGGTTCCATTGTCTTCTATTTCAATTTCAACCATGTCAGTATCCCGGTTGTGAGCCAGCCTGAGGATGAACCGGGGAGTATAGTTGCTGTCAGAACTGGCTTTGGTGAACATGGCATGGGCTCCATTATTTAAAATATTAAGCAGAACCTGTTGAATTTTGCTTCCTTCACAGGCAAACAGGGGAAGTTCGGCCTCATATTCTTTTGTAATGATTATGGTTTTAAAATCATACCGTTTTTTCAGGTCATAATCTGTTCCGGCAAGTTCAAGGGATTTATCCATGAGTTCTTCAGGATGGTGACCGGAAAATGAGGAGTCGCCTTTTCGTGCAAAGCTGAGCATATTTTCCACAATCGAAGCAATCCGTGAACTTGATTCAGTGATCGCCCGGATCATACGGGGAATGCCCCGGGATTCCATGAACCCGGTAATGACATCCATTTTCGTGCCTAAAGATTCAGCGGCTCTGATATTGGCCGGCATTTCTTTGTTCATCAAACGATTGGACATTACGCTTGCATTCTGAATCACACCTGCAAGCGGGTTATTTATTTCATGGGCCATTCCAGCAGCCAGTCCGCCCACGGAGAGCATTTTCTCCGACTGTATGATGATCTGTTCCATATTCTTTCGTTCAGTGATGTCCCTGGCAATGCTGTTCACCAGTTTAATCCGACCATCATCGTAGTAATGAAAATTGGCGGTCCAAAGGAGAATAAACATATCTCCGGTCTGGCTGTTCACATGCCTGTTTTCAATGGTTCCATCCGTTAAACGGGCGGTAACACATTCGGAAAACCATGCATCGGTCATCTCTCGGTCTAGCGGATGGATAAAATCAAACGCGGACCGGCCGATGCACTGCTCCGGGGAAAGGCCGTAGATTTTATTTGCCATTGAATTGACAAAAGACAGATTCCCGTTCTCATCCACACAGGTAATCAGGTCGGTCGTGCCTTCCACCACATCTCTGTATTTTTCCTCGCTGTCCCGGAGGAATTTTTCAACCCGCTGACGTTCATTAATTTCAAACCGTAAGCGGAGCACGTACCAGATTGTCAGGGCAACGATAATCGCGATAAGCAGAATGACGGCAGAATAAAACCATTTGCTTTCCCACCAGGGCGGGGTAATGGCGATGTCAATGGAGATTCCTTTGTCATTCCAGACCCCGTCATTGTTCGAACCCAGAACCTGTAACCGGTAATTGCCGGCATCAAGGTTGGTATAAGCGGCAAACCGCCGGCTGCTGTCCACCTGTACCCAATTGTCATCAAACCCTAGAAGTCTGTATTTGTATCTGTTTTTATCCGGGTCTGAAAAATCCAGTGCGGCAAAATCAAAGGAAAAAAAGCGGTCCTCATAGCTGAGTTTCAGATCTCTTAACAGGGGCAGGGGACTTCCGGTATCAAACTCCTTATTCATCTTTTTAAAAGAGGTAATAACGATATTGGGGATATGGGGATTATCTGTTATTTTATTTGGTGAAAACGATACCATCCCGTGTATCCCCCCAAAATAAAGATTCCCGTCCTCAGCAGTCAGTGCAGCCCCCCTGTTGAATACGCCCAGCTCGTAGTTTTTGATTTTTCCGCCGGCCAAATCCATTACAGACAGGCCTTTCCTGGTGCTGATCCATAGATGATCGGGCGGATAAACCCTGAGCGAAGCAATGGAGGCGTAATTTAATCCCTGTTGCGGACCATATCTTTTTAATTCATTTGTTTTACGCTCCAAACTGAACAGACTGGATGTCGTCCCGATCCAGAGCAGTTTATCCTTATCCTCTGCAATATGGGTAATTAATCCCTGGGGAGCGATCCTCTGATCTGCGGGGCGAAACTCCCATTTAACAAACTGGTTTTTGGTGTTGTCAAACCGAAAAAGGTTCTGGTTGGCAATCCACACAGATCTATCAGAATCCTGGAACAATACGGAATTGTGACCGCCGATAACCGGTAGATTTTCAAAGCGGACCTTTTTAAAATCCGTAATCCCTTTTAAGTTCAGGCGGTCGGCACCATGGAGTTGGGTTCCGACCCAGAGCTGATCTTGGTCATCGATCATCACCGACCGGATGAGGTCGCTTGACAGGCTGTTAGGATCAGTTTTGTCTGCTTTGAAATGGTAAAACCGATCACGCTCCTTGTCATACATGTCCAGCCCGTTTTCCGTGCCGATCCATAGATTCTGCCGGAAGTCTTCAACAATGTTCCATACACTGTTGTGGGTAATACTGTTGGGGTTGGCAGGATCATGTTTGAAATGCCGGAACGCTCCGGTCTTTGGATTGTACTGCGACATCCCCCCGCCAAGGGTGCCTATCCAGAAAATGCCGTCCCCATCCTCATGAATGGTTTTGACCGAGCTGTGGCTCAAACTGTTATGCTGTCCCGGATAGTGACGCATGACCTTGAAACGTTCTTTTTTCCGGTCAAACTTATTGACCCCGGCACCATAGGTCCCCACCCATATCACACCGGAATGATCTTCATAGACCCCCCATGTGCTGTTGTGATTGATTGAGAATGGATTTGCCGGATCATGCTTATAGGACACAAAGCGGTCATTCTCCCTGTCATAGATATTGAAGCCGCCGCCCCAGGTGGTCAGCCAAACGGTGCCGCTGCGATCTTCAAACGCTTTAATCACCTGATTATGGCTGATGCTGTTTGGATCATTGCTGTCATGGACATAGGATACAAACCGATCTTCATTCCTGATATAACGGTAGACGCCGTGCCCCATCGTGGGAATCCAGATGTCATTAAATTGATCCTCAATAATACTAATCGCATGGGGCATCCCGGGCAGGTAATGCAAAAATTTCTCAGTAGTGGGATCAAATTTCATGAAACCATTTTTTACAGTGCTGATCCAGATATGGCCCTGACTGTCACAGAATATTGCCACGGTTGCATTGGATGCCAGTGAATCGGGATTGTCAGGATCATGCTGATACCGGGTATACACTTTGGTATCGGGATTGTACCGGACAATACCGGCATCCAGGGTACTGATCCATAAATTCCCGGATGCATCCTCATCAATACTGTAGGCGGTATCACTGGGCATACTGTTGGTGTTTTCAGGATCATGCCGGATAAAAAGGAACCGGTCGTTTTCCTCGTCAAACCGATAAAGTCCCGTGCTCAGAGAAGTGGCCCAGATGGTATTCCTGCTGTCAAGAAGAAGCTGGACGACCGGCCCTTTTCCAATGGAATGGGCATCACCCGCATTAGCGGTATAATTGGTAAATTCATATCCGTTGAACCTGCTGACACCGTTTCCCGTGGCAAACCACAAGAACCCATGGCGATCCTGGATCATGTCATAGACAACGGGACTTGGAAGGCCGTTTCTGGCTGTGATATGCTCAAAATCAATGGATGCATAGGGAATTTTTGCATCCGCAAAGGGGATCTGCGCATAAAAAATCAATGCAGAGATAAGTATAACCAAATATGCTGCCATTTCATTCCTGTCAAAAATTATTGTAGCGGTATAATTCAGGTTATTTCTTACCGAACTATGCCCAAAAAATCAATTTTTCATATGATACCCACATGCCATAAATGCGTAATAACGAGGTGTATGACAATGGTGTTTTTCCAGGATATTCCCGTCATTAATTCGGTCAGGAAGACCAGAACAAAGTAACACCTCGAAAATCCTTGAAATTCTGAGAAGGTATAACAAAAGAAATCGTTTTTTGCACTGAATCCGACCTTAAGACAGCACCAGCCCATCTATAATCTGGTTAAAGTTAGGTGAAAAAATTTGCTAAAGTCATTGACTTTTATTCCGAGTTTATATATTGAATTTTGAATACAAAATACAAAATTCAATAAAAGACATTGGATGGAGTAAATGGAAATGGGAATTAAATACGAGTGCAAAAACAATAACTGTAGTTATCCGGGAATGACTCAATTTGAAATCAGTTTTCATCCGGAAGCCATTATGGATCAAAATAATCTTGCAGAAATCTTTTGCCCCTTTTGCAAGAAGAAAATGTTCCTATCCATACCAATAGAGACAGTGCGCGACTTGCCTGCAACGAGGACAAATGCTTAGTTTAAATTTTGAATAGATTGTTTCCGAGTTGTGGTAGAACTCTCTTTGACAAGAGAAAATACCATTTAGCCGATTCGGGGAGTTAAATTGGACTATCCCAAATTTTCAATCAGCCTCGTCAGTTAATTTCCTTATCCTCCAAAATCAGCAAGGGTAAAAAAAACGCCTGCATCGTTTCTGACCGCCATTGACAACAGACCAAAGAAACGCCCTGTAAAAGTAAAGCAAGGAAATCTGAATTGTATTTAAAACCCTACACACACGTAGGAATTATCATACAGAAACACGCCGATATACTCAGTGCTTGACACCCCATTATTGTATAAATTACAAGGCATGGGAACATCTTTCAGTTGTATGCAATACTGGCGCTTTTATTGCATTTGATTTCGTTGCTCACATCGAGCTCAAAATGACAGAAGCAACCGGAGAACGCACCTATGGATACGTTATGCATGTTATTGAATCATCTTGTCATGTTCCGAAAGTACATTTGTTCACTGTGGCTTGGGACTTTGATTTTTCTTTTTGCTTTAGACCCGGTATGGGCAGCGTCCATGGACTTTGATGCGGGTCAGGATGTTTCGGATGTAATTATCTCATCTTTTGATAATGCAAACGATTGGTCTGCAGGAACGATCGATACAGGTACATTCATAGAAGGAACAGGTTCTCTTGTTTGGGATCATGGTCTATATTCCAGTATTGGTATGAATGCAGATTATCCGTTGGATTTATCGAGCGGTGAGTATATCTCAGGTTGGGTGTACAATGAACTTGCGATTGTTGATGAACGCTTTACTTTGCTATTTTATAGCAGTGGTGGAGATTATTATGTAAAGATAAGAACTGATTTTGTCGGTTGGAAACGCTTTGTGTTTCCCAAAGATGTTTTTGTTGTGAACAATACCCCTGCCGGCTGGCATGATATTACGAGCGTACGGTTTTATGCCAGGGGCTGGTCGAATACGCTTAATCCTGATCGTGTGGTGCGTCTTGATGATTTTCGGTTGACACGTTCTTCTCTTGATGACATTTCACCTCGCTTCTTAGCTTCGTTTGAGGCCGGTAGTCAGGCCCCTGATGTGGGAACTGAATTTGCTCAAAGTACTGGTGGCGGTGTGAGCCATCCGGAATTTTTCTCTGTGGTTGACAATCCTGCTCCTTCGCAGGCGAATCCTTCTGATAAAGCTTTGTTAATCTCTGTTTCAGTAGACGGATATACTCGTGCAGAATACCATGCCAACAGGATGGACACACGGGAGAAGACCTATATTTATGCGTGGAAGGAATTTTTTCCGTCCGATTTTAATGTGGGTGTCGGTTATGTCTGGAACAGCTACGGTATTGGTCAATGGAAAACATGGCCTTGTGAAGTTTGCAACGATGATTATGCCGATGATATTTGTGGTGGCTGCGGGGGTATTTTTAATGATCGTCTAGTATCCAAAGATGAGATTCACAGATTTAGATTCCGTGCTGAACCTGATTGCAATACCTACTACATGCCGTTGGAGAAAGGTGCCTGGCATTCTTTTGTGCTTGAGATTTACTGGACAAAATCTTCCAATGGTTATTATCGCTTGTACAATAATGGTGTTCTTGCTGAAGAACAGGAGGGTGTGAAGACTTTGTTTGATAGTTTCATACCAGGGACTTGTGATATCATGTGGGGTATGGGCCTGTATATGAATTGGAAAATGATTCTAGGGGGGGCGACCTCTCTTGACTACTACTTAGATGATATGGCTTATTTTGATACTGATGATGGTATTACGATTGATGAGGTATTGGAGTGGCAGGGTTCAGGATATAAAAACAATCCGATTTGTCCAGTGTTGAATTTCATCTTGAACGGTTCATAATCGTCTGATTATTT
>QZLA01000179.1 GCA_004796375.1 Desulfobacteraceae bacterium | reverse complement strand
TGAGCAGATAGAGGAGATTTTATCCATTTATTAACGATTTTTCCCATGCAGGGAGGTAGAGAGATGTTTATCAAAAGCACAATTCACAGCAGGGGGGTATTTTGCACCACCGTTTTATTGGTTTTAATAATCGTGCTTTCGAAAAGTGTTTCGGCACAAACCGTAGATATCAGGCACATCCCGCGCGGTTCAGAGATGTCAGGTGGTCTTTATACCGAGTGGATTACTCAAAGCACAGTGGACCATGCGATTCTGGATGGGACATGGGTTGCTCGTACTGAGTACATAAGAACATACGGCGATGTGGTTGTCGAAAGCGGTGACCATGTGAGATTCAGTGCGCCAAGGATTATTCTTAAGCCAGGGTTTCATGCTGAAAACGGGTCGAATTTTTCAGCAAGAGCCCCGGGCTTCAGAGTCAAGTTTATCAATATGGTAGACCCCGCCCGTTGTGTCGTAGGAACTCCCTTTGGAAATGATGCGTCTGGGAATCCGTTGATGACCGCCACTGAACTTGCTGCACATGGCAGGAATTTGGTCGAGTTATTAAACGGATTTTTTGTCAACGAAAACGGACAGCAAATGGTTCGTTTTAGCTTTAAATCTGCAGTAAACTGTGCCGTGGATTGGGCGGATTGTGCAAACGGTGACACATTCACGACTTCAGATTTATACGATTTCCTATATAACGGGAATTTACCAGGCAGTTCATCAGAAATGGATATTTATAATGCTTTTCCACAACAAGATCCAAATTCGATAAACATTTATTACTATTGGCATCCCAATAGCAGCGGGGCAAACAGGAATATTGGAAATGCCCCATACATGATATTCAGGCATGCAATTTCAGATGAAGCTCTTGCATTAGGAGACATTGACGGCAACGGGTTTCTCGACGATGACCCTGATCGTGTTCGAGTAACCGAAATACACGAAATGGGGCATATATTTGGGCTTGGCCATGTGAATAGTGCTATCGGCGAACCGTTAGTGGACAACATAATGAGTTCAAGACATTGTTGGAAATGGGAGGATGCAAGCAAAACAAATTGCCTGTGCTATCCGGCCGGGAATTACCCAGGAGATCCCTATTTACAGACAGCAACAACGTTATGGTCGAATGCCGGCTTCTTCTTTGATCCGTTGGACTGGGCCAATGATTGGCAATGCCAAGAATATAAATACACCGATATTAATTATCCCGGACCAGTAACGGACTTTGGCCAGGCGGAAATAGTGTATTCATTTGCTGAAGAACTGGCAACACGCATAGGAGAAAGCGATTAAATAAGGATAAATATGCCATGCGAAAAAAAACACTTACTAGTATACGAACTCTTATCATTATGCTGGTATTTGCAGCACCTGCTATTGCTGCCATGTCGAGTCCCAATTATACAATGGAAAAATCTGTTTTATCCTGCGGCGGAACTGCCATGGGATCGGCGAGCTATCAAATGGCGGGCACACTGGGCCAGCCCTCACCCATAGGGATCTGTTCAAGCAGGAACTATATTAACTGTCCCGGGTTCTGGGCAGCATCCAAACTTGAAATCAAACGGATAGTCATAACCTGGATACAGCTGTTGTTGCTTGACGATTAACCGGGACTATCAATATTCAATTTGTAAATTCGCTTATTGCAATCATCATTGCTTTTTAGGTTAAAAGTGGTTATGTCTTATCCAGTTGACTTCCGGAGTTACTGCTGACTCAATACGCTGGATGATATCCCAGCGATACCTTTACAAAGATGACGATGCACCACCATAATATACCGCTGCCCATGGGGGAATTATGAGCAAAAAACTGGGTAAAATTATCTTGACCGTTGTTCTGATTTTAGCGATGGCGGGTATGATATCCGCCAGCTATTACAAGGATGGGAAGCTTGTTCTTGATGGGGGAAACCAGTTCGCCAGACCCGATCCACCCTGTTTTGACAACACAAATCGTTACGTGGATTGCGGCAACGGCACCGTGACAGATACGGTAACCGGCCTGACCTGGCTGCAGAATGCCAACTGTTTTGGCCAATCAGCATATGCGGATGCGAATGACGCCGCTTCTGGCCTCAAACACGGGGACTGCGGATTGACGGATAACTCCGTACCCGGCGACTGGCGCTTACCAACACTGGAAGAGTGGAGCGCAACCATCAATAGAGCCCTTGGACTGGGATGCCAAAGCCCTGCCTTGACAGACACTCAGGGAACAGGCTGTGCAAGCACATCAATGCCACCATTTAGTAACGTACAGTCGAGTAACTACTGGTCGGGCACAAGCGACGAAGTTAATCCGCTAAACGCAAAGGCCATATATTTGTATAACGGAGCTGCGATCAATGTGTTGAAGTCTACCGATACCGTCTACGCATGGCCTGTGCGCACCACTCGATAGATAGCAAGGCGATCTGAAGGCTGGATATTGGGTCAACGACTATATTGAAAAGGGGACAATCATGAAGATTAAATCCATCATCGGTATTGCGTTGTGTATTTTCGTTATCTCTCTGGCAACATCCGTCTGGGGAGTGGATCGGGTCGTTGTTAATAATGACGCGGGTGCAATCGTGCTTAGAATTACCGACACAGGCGACCTTCTTCTCAAAGGTGATATTCACGTGGGCAGCACCGTTGTTCCGGATTACGTTTTTGAACCGGATTACAAGTTAATATCACTGTCAGAACTGGAATCTTTTATCGCTAAGAACGGCCATCTTCCCAACGTTCCCTCCAATGGAGAAATGAAAAACAAGTCATTGAAGGTGGTTGATTTTCAAATGAAGCTGCTGGAAAAAATCGAGGAACTCACGCTTTACATCATAGAGCAGAAAAAAACCATTGAAATGCAGCAAACTGCCATAGATGAGCTGGCTGAAAGGGTTGCGGAAGTTTCTGAATAATCTTGGGCCTAGTCCTCCGTAATTCTGCAACCCAATTTAAGAAAGATAAATACCAGTTTTCCAATTCCGGAATATGAGAGCCTGCCTCATCACAGACCACTGTTGGCGTATTGTTGAGCGCTCTTTTCTAACGAAAGATAGCCCACACTAACCGCCCCTCTCAGAAGACCAAAAATGTCGGATTTCGACATCCCATATCTTGTGTCACCAAAAAAAATATTTAAACGGTCAATGACACCGAAATGTTTCATCTGATGATTCAACCATCTGGTAAGCACTGGATGAAGAAGTAAACGCATTTTTTAGCAAGCCTTTCGGCGATTGATGATAGACATATTCCGGGGTTCTTGATTCCTGACTATTTGCCTCATTTTTCATCCGAAATCATCATGTATTCAAATGATATCTTTGACATTTCTATCCCTCAAAATTTCATGTATCGGATAATCCGTCTCAATTGAACACCGATAAAAATTCCCGGTAACTGTATCCGAGTTGAAAACATAGTCCTTGCTTTCAGTGACCAAGAAATATCGGTTAATGTCGGATTCAACAAGTACCACCCGTTGTGATTTTCAAATTTATTGAAAGAGATTTTCAGAATAAAAGTTACAACTTGAGCTTGATTTCAAAACGTTACAGGTCCATTGGATTTGCTTAAATATTTTCATATTCAAAATATGGGCAATACTTCAAGATGGAGTAGCCCTCCAAAAGGCGAGTTTGGGCCAATTGATTGATAGAAATCCCTTGATTCGAAAAGTTTAATTTCAAATTATGCTTGACAGCATTTTCATGTTGGGTTATTGGTATAACTCAACAACCCAACATACTTCTCACAGAGCTTATTTGGACCTGTTTTTTGGGGTGAGACTTGCACAAATTAATTTTGACAGCTTGTAAAATCAAATTAAAGCTGATCAAAGTGATGAGTCATAATACTAAAAAGGAGTTCAAAATGAAGAAAACAACAAAAACCAATTTATTCTTTTTATCTCTTATCCTTTTGGCAGTCTTACTCATTCTACCAGTGATATCAACGGCAGACTCTTTTCCGACAAAACCACTCACAATGATAATTCCCTATAAAGCCGGGGGATCAACGGATACTATGGGAAGGGTTCTTGCAAAAGCGCTCAGAAAAGAGCTCGGACAGCCTATTGTGGTTGTCAACAGAACCGGCGGGGGCGGAACGGTTGGTGCAACGTTTTTAAAAAATGCAGCTCCGGATGGATATACTTTCTTTATGGGAGCTTCTGAAATCCCTGTCTGGAATCCCTTGGTTCAGGATGTGGAATTTTCAATTAAAGATTTTAGATACCTTGCCGCGATTGCACAGTATCAGAATGCTTTAATCACTCTAAAAGAAAAAACATACAAGACCTTGCCGGAACTGATCGAATATTCTAAGAAAAATCCAGGGGTAATCAAATGTGCATACCAATCCCCTTTGGATAAAGCGGTTATCCAATATCTTATGGAACAGA
>QZLA01000244.1 GCA_004796375.1 Desulfobacteraceae bacterium | reverse complement strand
TTTATTCATGATAAAAAGATCACTGTGAAAAACATCCTGGATATGTGGCTGGCCCCTGATCACAGGTATTTCAAATTTCTTGGTTCAGATGATGGGGAATACATCATTCGGTATGATGAGAAGAAATGCATATGGGAGCTCACCTTTTATAAGGAAATAGATCCATAAATTTAATTCTCTACGCATAAGGAGGGAATCATGTATCCAACGTCACAGGAACCCATGACCCGCCGAGAGGCCATCAAGACCGGCAGCTGCTTAGCGGCCGCTGCCGTTGCCGGCTGCAGTCTGAATCTGCTGCTGCCCGGATGCACTGCCCAGGCTCCTGATGAAAAAACCGTGGCAACTATTCTGGCAGAAACGCAAAAAGCTGATCCCAGGGACCTGACCCTCACCGTAGTGTATGACAACTTGGTTTCAGACAAGGCCATGAAGAGTGACTGGGGGTTTTCATGCGTGGTGCAGGGGCCGGGGCAAAACATCCTGTTTGATACGGGCCAGTTCGGCGAGATCCTTATGGCGAACCTTTCTCGTGCGGGCATTGCGCCGAGCAGTATTGATGACGTGGTGATTTCCCATGACCACCCGGACCATGTCGGTGGTCTGGCGGCTTTTCTGGAGAGGCGTCCCCAGGTCCGGGTCTGGCTTATATCCTCCTTTGGCCCGGTGTTTAAAAAGCTGGTCCGGCGGACAGGGGCACAAATAGTTGAAGTAGACGACCCAGCCGTCATATCCCGGTTCTGCCTGTCCACGGGCGAGATGAAGAACATTAAGCGGCACGAGCAGTCCCTGATCCTAAGAACCCAGGGGGGCAGTATCTTGATTACGGGTTGTGCCCATCCCGGAGTTGAAAAGATCGCTGCCCGGGCCTGTCAGCTTGTACCGGATCCCGTGCTCCTGGTTATGGGGGGATTCCACCTGATGAGCAGCCTGAATCACCGGATCAGAAAAATTGCCGGGAGGTTCAAGGAGATGGGGGTGAAATACCTGGCGCCCAGCCATTGCACCGGTACTGAGGCGGAAAACATCCTGGCCCCAGCCTATGGGAAACGTTATCTGGCATCCGGTGTCGGTCGTGTGATCCATGTCCGGGAGTTGATGGGGTAAGCCGGTGTGAAATCTTCATTGACTATGCCAAATCATTGGTCAACCATCCAATAGCTTCATTTTCTTTAAAAAATACCTTGAGAGGTAGGTTACAGTTTTCACCCGTTAACCGACTGAAACTTGAAAATAAAAATAGTGACTTATGCTTGACAGTATCGGAAAATATGTATATATATTGCATATATTATGTATATAAAAGTGATAGCCTTAATCATCAAGGTGGATATAAACCAATATGGCCCATAAGAAAAAAAAGAATAGAAAGGACGGTCAGCTCTTAATCCGTATCAATAGTCAGGAGCGTGACCGGTTTGTCGCACTTTGTGAGGACTTGGATACCAGTGCGGCCAGAGAAATACGGAAGTTCATTGGCCGGTTTTTAAAAAAGAATCAAATCAAGGAAGACTCGTAAATCATCTCGACCATTTGCCGGTGGTCTTGTGAAATACGATTATTGAAAGCATCGGCCCTTATCAAAAGTGCCGATGGTCATAACCGTGCTTGTTTGCACACAACATTGATAAAGGATAGTAAAATGACAAAAGCAGCAAAGAAAGCAAAAGCGATGGAAAAAGAAGTTAAATCAATCAAAAAAGAAATGAAAGCCAGAGAAGCCAAAGTTGCCAATCAGCAAGCTAAAATCAAAAAGCTGAAAAAAGCACTTAAAAAAATGGCGTAATCAGCAAACGCATTGTAAAAAGGCTTACCGGTGTCCGTTCAAAAATAGGTCAATAGGCCGTTTGCGGGTGGACCCAGCTGTAAAAGGCGTTACGTATCTTCACGTAACGCCTTTTTTGTTTCCACGATCTGGCGGGTATCCTGTCCTGATGCCAAGATGGATTTGATGATTACAGGTAGCTCCTCTACGGCAGGCATGACATGCAGACTCCTGTTATTTCATACCATTACGAACAAAAATATACTTTTTTAACGAAAATTAAACAGGATTAAAAATATTTACAGTTGACAAAATGAATGATGATGCTATAGTTTGACATATGTCAAACAATCAAAATATAATGCATGGCAAAATTGACGCTCTGGCCGATATATTTAAAGCCCTCTCTAATCCTAACCGGTTGAAGATATTCATGAAGCTGACTACCTGCTGCCACCCTGGAACACCTGCATTTTTTGATAAACAAGGTGCTGAGGAAGCCATGTTTGTTGGAGAGATCGGCAAAGATCTTGACATAGGCAAGCCAACGGTTTCCCATCATATTAAGGAACTTCGCCGGGTGGGAATTATTCGTACCGAGCGCAGAGGGCAGAACATTGCCTGCTGGGTCGATCCAATCCTCATCGAGGAGTTGAAAACGTTTTTTAGCATTTAATTTGCTGAAAAAATTTTAACTTAAAAGTTCGAATGTTGTCAAACTATAAAATATATAAAAGGAGGAAAATATGACAGCAAATGCCAGATCATCAGCCATTAATCCCTTGAACGGCCAAATACCCTGTGATCCTGAGTGGCCAGAAGAAATGAAAACGCGCGCCATGTCTTACCTTGAAAAATACGATAGTTGTACCCAGAGTATCCTCTGGGCGTTTATGCAGGCGTTGAAATTGGAAAATCGAATGGTGCTCCGTACGGGTGGTGCCATGCAGGGTGGTATGATGAGTTCTTTGACCTGCGGGGTGCATACTGCTGGTATGATGATATTGGGTATGCTGGTAGGAAGAGAAAACCTGGAAACAGGAATTGACGGCTTGATTCCCACCATCCTGCCCGCCCAGCGTCTGATCAAGGAGTTGACCGGAAGCATTGGCGGACACTCATGCCTCGAAATGACCGGTGTTGACTTTACGGACCTCGAAGCAGCAATGGCCTATAAACTATCAGAGGACCATGAAACATGTGTAACCCGCGTGGGTGATGGAGCGAAGACCATCGCTATGATACTTCAGGATTTAAATGCCAGGGGAGAACTGTTTGTGCCTGAACCTCTTCCTTAGAAATGGACACACATCTCCGATTCGTTTCTAACCTGTTGAACATGAATCAGTGTCCTTTAAACATAGGCTTTCTCTTCTCAATAAATGCGGCCACGGCTTCTTTGTGATCCCGGGTCCTTGTAGCAGCAAACTGGTACTGCAGTGCATGATCGATCGATTCCTCAAGGGGAAGATATCCGAGTTTGTTGATGGCTTCTTTAATCAACCGGATCGATGCAGGACCTTGGGACAGTTTTTCTGCCAGATTTTCAGCGGATGCCATCAGCTCCCCTGGCGGAACCACCTGATCAACCAGGCCAATCCGGAGTGCATGGTCTGCAGGGTACGCATCACCTGAAAAGCAGATCATTTTTGCAACGCCCGGCCCGACTATCCTGGGCAGGAGGCATGTGCCGGTTTCAGGTACCAGACCCATGCGCACAAAATATTCTCCCAGTTTAGCATTATCCGCGGCAATTCGGATGTCACAGCACAGAGCAAGCTCAAGGCCTGCCCCAAGCGCATACCCATTAACCGCGGATATCGTTGGTTTACTGAGGTGATACAGATCCACATACAATTGGTTAATGGGTTTGAAATAGGCTTTGAACTCGTCAATGGTCATGTGCTTGAGTGGATCAATATCCTCTTTGACATCACCACCTGCTGAAAAGTGATCCCCTTCACCGGTTATAATGACCGCCTTGACAGTTTCATCATTTCCCACATCGTCAATGGCCTGGGCAATACCGGCAAACAAATCAGGATTCAATGCATTCATTTTTTCAGGACGGTTGAGCCGGATGACTGCATAATTTTTCCTTCTGCTCACAATCGTCTGGCCAAATACGTTGCTATCATCCATTTACACCTCCCATCTGTTCATTCCTTAAACCCGTTCAAAGATCGTTGCCGGAGCCATACCACCGCCGGTACATAAGGAAACCAGTGCATACCGGGCATCTCTTCTGTGAAGTTCATGAATGGCTGAAACAGATAACCGGCATCCTGTGTTCCCCACCGGATGGCCAAGTGCCAGCGCTCCGCCATTTACATTAAGTTTTTCCAGATCAGTGTCTGTTGCTTTTGCCCAGGCCAGCGGAATCGGGGCGAACGCCTCGTTGATTTCATAGATATCAATCTCTTTTGGGTCAAGGCCGGCTTTTTCCAGCAGTTTCGGTGTGGCATAGATAGGTCCGGTTAACATCAGCTCAGGATCAGATCCCACCACCGTATTGGCCACAACCCGTGCCATGGGTGCAAGGCCCAGGGATTTTAACTTTTCCTCACTCATCAGGATCATGGCCGAGGCCCCATCCGTAATCGTGCTGGACAACCCAACCGTTAACCAGTCCGTCCCCGGGAGTACTTTTAATGATTCAAGGATCTTGGCATTGGTTTGGGGACGGATGGTTTCATCATTTTCCTGAAGGATCTCATTGTCGTCTTTATCAAGACCTTTGACCGGCAGGATCTCTTTTCTAAAGTACCCGGCGTCTGTTGCCTTTTGGGCTTTCTGGTGGCTGTTGATGGCAAATTGAAAGCACTCTTCTTTTGTGACACCCCATTTGTGGGCAATCTTCTGTGCCGAAACCATCTGATTGGCCGGGCCGTACTTCCCGGTATAATAAGGGCCAAACGGGTTGCCCATGGGTTCCTTATTGTAGAGCTCACCGTTCAGATCCGACATAATCGTATATTTTGACATCACTTCACAGCCGGCAGCTATTACGGTATCCATATTTCCGGATGCAATCATGGCATGTCCAAGTTGTATGGCAGACAGACCGCTTCCGCATTGACGGTTCACTGAAATCCCCGGAATCGTTTGGGGGAGAAGTTTTGACGCCAGGACACCCATTCTGGCGAGTGTGAATCCCTGTTCACCTAACTGGTAGACGGTCCCGCCAATCACATCATCGATCATATCCGGATCCAGGTCGATCCGCCTGAGTGCCTCATCAAGAACAAGACCCAGCAGTTCCGGTGCCATATAGTTTCTCAACGCCCCTTTCTGCTTTCCCACCGGGGTTCTAACCGCGCTGACGATAAATACATCTTTCATGATTGATTTCCTTGTTTAACGTGTAAATTAACAGAAACTGAACACGGGCCGGGCCGCTTCATTTGATGAATACAGATCCCCGGGAAATACCTTGTGCCCGAGGGTCACCTTTCGGCCGATAATGTCCATGGTTACCTTTTTCGGGTCCATCTCATTGAGGTTGCCGGATATCCAGGGCCCTTCCTCCAGGGCCACCATGATTACCGTGTAGGGGACTTCAACCTGACGACCCAGGGATGCGATATAGGTGGTGGTAAAGGTTTTGATTTCTCCTTTGCCGCTCAGTTCAATTGTCTCCTGCTCCGTGCCTGCACATTCTTGGCAGACCATCTTGGGGGGGCAGGTAACAGCACCGCACGATGTGCACTTGAGTCCAAGCAGCCTGTTGGTTTTGAGCGCATCACTATAGGTTTGAAAATCGATTTTGTATTTCATTGTGATATCCTTTCATAAAACCGGTTAGACTGAATATCGGGTTAGTCTCTTTTGAGCACCAGATTGACTATGACGCCGTCACCCCCCAGGGTATCCACAAGGCCGACTTTGGCACCATCAACCTGGCGCCCCTGATCTGCCAGGTCACCGCGAAGCTGCCTGGAGACTTCATAGACCTGGGAAACACCGGTCGCACCAATGGGGTGTCCTTTGGATTTCAGTCCGCCGGATATATTGATGGGGATCTTTCCATCGATTTTGGTTTCCCCGGTTTCCCACAGCTGACCGGCTTTACCGAATTCTGCAAACCCCAGGCTTTCCGCGGCAATGATACTGGCGATGCTGAAGCAGTCGTGAAGTTCACAGATATCTACATCCTCAGGGCCGATACCTGCCATTTTGTAGGCTTGTTTTACGGAGAGTTCCCTTGCCCGGATTCTGGGCAGATACCTGGACTGGGAGGCAAGATGCCCGGAAGAGGCCTGACCGGTGCCCGCAATCCAGACCGGTGTGTCGGTCAATTTTCTGGCCATCTCTTCAGAGGCAAGAATCACGGCAGCAGCGCCATCGGTAAACGGGCAGCAGTCCATCAGCTGGAGCGGGGTGGTCACCATGGGGCCGTTGAGCACCTTTTCCACGGTCAGCTCTTTTTGAAACTGGGCATTGGGATTCCTTGCCCCGTAATAATGGGACTGGACAGACACCTGTGCCATCTGTTCCTTGAGTGTTTCCAGCGGGATATCATAGTGGCTGGCATACAGGTGACACAGCATGGCAAATACCGCCGGGAATGTAAATCCGGCCGGGTTTTCATACCGGCTGTCGGAGAACATGGCAAAGGTCCGGGTCGCAAGGGGTGTATCCATTGCCGTGGCTTTTTCAACACCTGCAACCAGCATGATGTCATAGACGCCGGCGGCCACCTGTATGGCAGCATCCCGGACCGCTATGGTGCCTGTGGCACAGGCCCCCTCAAACCGGGTTGCCGGAACATGGTTGCACCCGATATCATCTGCCAGGTAGGACTGTATCATTCCCTGCCCGTCAGTAAATTCACCCAGCACATTACCGCAGTTGATGGCCTGGATATCTTTGGGGCTGATATTGGAATTGGCAATGGCATCCATTGATGCTTCAGCAAGCAATTCCAGACTTGTATTGGGTGAATGGGTGACAAACCGGGTATGCCCGCCACCGATGACAGCAACTCTTCTCATGTGTGCTCCTTCATTATTTGGATGCCAGTCTCAGCGCTGCATCCAAACGGATGGTTTCTCCGTTAATCATTGGATTTTCAATAATCTGGGCTGCGAGCATTGCAAATTCCTCTGGATGACCCAGCCGTTTTGGAAAGGGCATCATCTGGACCAGTGCCGATTGCGCCTTCTCGGGAAGATCTGCCATCATAGGCGTCATGAAAAGGCCTGGCGCAATGGTGGCAAACCGTATCCCCTCATCTGAAAATTCTCTGGCAAGGGGCAGGGTCATCCCCACAATCGCCGCTTTGGATGCGCTGTAGGCAGCCTGCCCGGTCTGGCCTTCAAAAGCAGCAGCCGATGACACATTCACCACAACACCTCTTTCCCCGTCTTTACCAGGGGTGTTCTTCAGCATTTCAACAGCAGCGAGCCGAATCACATTCATGGTTCCAATCAGATTGATCTGAATAACCTGATTAAAAAACGCAATGGGCATGGGTTGGCCATCTTTACCGATCACCTTGCGAGGTGCCACAATACCGGCGCAGTTCACGGCCGCATGGATGCTTCCAAATGTGTTTATCGTCTCATAGATTGCCTTTTCTACGCTGGCTTCATCAGTGACATCTGTTTTGCAGAAGATCACCGAATCCCCCAATTCTGCGGACAGTTTTTCACCTTTGACCGCATCCAAATCAAGTATGGCTGCTCTACCGCCTTTGCCTGTCACATATTTGACCACTGCCTCACCAAGACCGGATGCACCGCCGGAAACAATCACTGTACATTGCTGGATATTCATCAAACCTCCTGATTCACAATAAGTTCACCGTTCTATCCGTTATAGTTTCATTGATTTTGCGATGATGTTTTTCATGATCTCGTTCGTGCCTGCAAAAATGGTATGGATCCTCACATCCCGCCACATCCGCACAATGGGGCAATCTTCTGAGGCCGATTTACGTCCGACCAGCTCCAGGCATCTGTTTGCCACCTCGTTGGCCTTTTCCGAGCACCAGTATTTTGCCATGGAGGTTTCGGCCGTGACATCTTCATTTTCCATGTGCGCCATGACTAAATCATTTAAAAAAGCCGTCCCGACTTTTAATTCGGTTTCCATTTCTACCAGGGCAAACCGGGTCGCCTGGGACTTTGTCATCGGTTCTTGGTTCTGCAAAGCGTGTCTGCAGTATTCAACAGTCCAGTCAAGCATATTTCTGGCCATGGAAACAGCTAGTATGGCAACAAGAAGACGCTCCTGCTGAAGCTTTTTCATCAGCTGGACAAATCCGGCACCTTTTTGTCCCAATAGGTTATCCTTTGGGATCCGGCAGTCGTTAAAAAAAAGTTCTGCCGTATCCTGGCTTCTCATGCCCATTTTCTCTATCAGATTACCTTTTTTAAACCCAGGAGTGCCGTCTTCCACTATATACAGCGACACCGCTTTGTGCGGTGATTTGACCAGGGGATCTTTGGCCGCCAGAATGACCAGATCACAATGAAACCCATTGGAAATAAAGGTTTTATTGCCGTTAATCACCACCTGCCCATCTATTTCCTCTGCTGATGTGGACATGGACGCAAGATCACTTCCCGAATCAGGTTCAGTCATGGCCACTGCAGTGACAATGTCTCCATTGATGCAACCCGGCAGATATTTCTTTTTCTGGACTTCCAGGCCGTAACTTAGGATGTAAGGGACCACAATATCACTGTGCAGGTAGGCCATCAGTCCGGCATGATTGGTTCTTGCCATCTCCTGGTTGACAATCACAGAATATAAAAAGTCGAGACCAAGCCCCCCATATTCTTCAGGAACAGATGTGCATAAGAAGCCTGCTCTTCCCATCTTCCGCCAGATCTCCCTGGGAATCATGTGGTCTTTTTCCCATTGATCAACATGGGGCGTCACTTCAGATTTAAGAAACTGGCGAAGCCTGCTGCGAAAAGCCAGGTGGCTCTCTGTATAGGGCAACGTCTTCATTCTTGCTATGTCCTCATTATTTATGAAGCCTTCCAATGAGCCCTGCTGATACCTGATCAAGCAGTTCGTGTTCATGGCCGCTTAGGATCTGCAGCGCCTTGGCATCTCTGTAGCATCGCTCAACATCATACTCGGTTGTATATCCATATCCCCCAAGAAGCTGGATCGACTCATAAGACACCTCTACAGCAGTCTTTGTTGCTGCAAGGTTGGCCATGACTGGCATCTTGGTGTCAACCTTTTTGGAATCTGCATGGTTTGCGGCGATATAGGTTAAACATCTGCTTTGTTCGATTTGAAGCGCCATCCTGGCCAGCTTGTGCTGTATCACCTGGAAACCCGCAAGCTTTTTTCCAAATTGTTCCCGATCTTTGACGTGGGCCATCGCCCTGTCAAATGCCCCTTGGGCGGTGCCGAGTGCAAGGGCGGCCATTAGAAGATAAAATGCAGATTGGATTTTAAGAAGTTGATTATCTTTAGGCGTAAAGATGTGGATATGATTTGATCCTACGTTTTTAAGGAAATAACTGGTCATCCCGGTTGCACGCAGGCCAAGCAGAGAATACTCTTTTCCCATGGTGATCCCGGGTGATTTGCCGTCTAAAAGCAGCATGCTGCACTTATCCGTGAGTCTGCCGCCTTCAAAATGATAACACAGAACCGGCACGATCTCTGCATCTTTCCCATTGATCACATGTTTTAGTTCACCGGTTATCAAAGAGTGGTCTGAAGAATTCTCATTTTTAAAAGACACACCATCGTCATTGTTGCCTAAGGGAATGCCGTCAAGAGCAATGCCCGTTTTTTTCCGGCCCTCATAAATCTCGGGAAGCAGCATTTTTTTTTGTGTGTCTGTTCCAAACTGGACGATCCATTCAGACGCCAACCCCGCCAGCATGATGGCTGCGCCCAATGTCGAATCGCTGGTAGTGAACACCTCTGCAATCAACACATGTTCCAAATGTCCCAAGCCGCCGCCACTGTATTTTTCAGGATGGTGAATTCCGATAAATCCCAGTTCAGCCGCCTTACTCCAGGTTACCTCAGGGAAAATGCCCTTTTGGTCAGACTCTCGAGCCGCATCACCATCAAACTCTCCTTTGGCAAATTCAAACGCTGCTTTCTGTATGGCTTTTTGTGATTTGTCCAGAGAATAGGTCACTTGTCCTCCAGTTCATTTTCTGTGAAGGGCTCCGGGGAATTCCAGGTTGTCTGGCCAACCCGCCCGAATTGGTTTCAGCTTTGGAAGAACGTTGAAAAGCAAATCAGTGAGTTATCATGTTTCAACATCATGCGGGTTCCTATTTTACTGAGCGCCAGAACTCTTTTTCCTTATCCTGCCACCCTTTGCCAAACGCCTTGTCAAAAATCGGTTTCAGTTTGGAAATCCAGGCACCCGCACCTTTTTTACCGGCAATCACATGTTTTACCGCATCACCGACATGCTGGTCGAGATTTGGTAATTCATCCTTTGGGATATAGGCATCTGCTCCTTTTTGAATGGATTCAACCAGATTTTCCGGTGTCAGGGCATGGGCCGTGAGCATCAACGCGGGTATAGCCTTTTTTCTGCATCTCTCCAGCAGTTCATACCCATTGACGCCCATGATATCGAGAACCGCAATATCATAATGATTGGCTTTCAAAAGCGGCAGGGCTGCCTCAAACGAATCAGCGGTGTCCACCCGGCACATACCGAGCAGTTCCCGGGCGGTTTCAAGGACATCGGGTTCATCATCAACAACCAGGATGTGCCTGTCTTTTAACAGTTTTGCCATCGTCATCGTGTCTGGTTTGAACGTCACCGTGGTTACGGGGCACGGGGCATTCAGGATCACATGACGGGCATTGGAGCCGAGCAGGGCCTTTTCCACAGCAGACTTTTTATGGACGCCGATAAAAATGTGATCGATGTCCTTCTCCGATGCAAAAAAGAGCATGTCTTCACCGGGTGACAGTCCTTTTACACTCTCAATGGTTTGGCAGTCTACGCCACTGTCTTTCAAGAGTTTTTCCGCATAGGCAAGATTCTTTTTTGCTGTCCGGATATCAGCAGTTGTTTCGGATGCACCGCCGACCATGGAGTTCAAAATATATACCAGGCCCTGTTTGTCCACGGCAAAATCCCGGGCCAGGATCAGTGCTTGGCGCCCGGCTTCGCCGCCTCTATATCCGACAAGTATTTTCATGATAAGTCCTTTGCCCAACGATTAATACATGGCATTGATTTCAGCATCGTATTTTTCATAGATCTTGGATCTCCGGATCTTCATGGTCGCTGTCATTTCATCGTCATCGTGATCCAACTCTTTGGTCAGCAAATGAAATTTTCTCACATTGGCGACCGTTGCAAGATTCTTATTGGCCTTTGCCACCTCAGCCTGGACAAGTTCGAAAACCTGCGGGTTTTCAGAAAGGCTTTTGAATGTTGTGTAGGCGATCTTGTTTTGCTCTGCCCATGATGCAACCGCATCAAAATCGATCATGATCAGTGCGGACACAAATTTCCGCCTCTCCCCGATGATGATGCACTCTTTGATGTAATGGCTGGCCTTCATGGTGTTCTCAATCTCAGAAGGAGACAGGTTTTTTCCACCGCCGGTGATGATGATATCCTTCATCCGGTCGACGATTCGAAGGTTGCCGGTTTCATCCCATTCACCCACATCCCCGGTATGATACCAGGAATCGACAATGGCTTTTCGGGTGGCCTCCTCGTTTTTATAGTACCCTTTGAATACCAGGTCTCCCCGGACCAGAATTTCGCCCTGTTCGGACAGTTTCAATTCAGCGCATGCCGCCGGGATTCCAACCGTACCGGGGGTAACGTTTGATAAATTATGGGCTGTGACCAGCCCGGACAGTTCGGTTGCGCCGTACCCTTCCACAATCGGAACCCCCACGGCCCTGAAAAACCTGAACACATCCGGTGCGATGGGCGCGGCGCCTGAGGCAGCGATCCTGCATCGTCTCAACCCCATAAAATTCTGGAGCGCCCTGAAAACAACCCAGTAAAAAAGGATCAGCTTTGCTTTGTCAATCATATGCCATTGGGCAGCTTTTTTTTCACGGATCGGCCCACAGGTTTTCATGGCCCGGTCATAAATCCATTTGCGCAATCCGCCGGCTTCATTGATTTTTATCACCACCTCGGAATGGAGCTTTTCCCAGATCCTGGGCACCCCGAGAAAATAGGTGGGGGCAACCTCTCTTAAATCCTTTTGCACCGTTCGGATGGATTCACCAAAGTTCACCAGTGCACCCACATAGATCGGGCCGAAGTTGGTCATAAACTGCTCGGCCACATGACACAATGGCAGGTAGGATAACTCCGTTGAATCCCGGTCGATCTTCAGCCGTTCAATGGCACCCCACGCACCTGCACGGATATTTTTATAGGTAATAATGGCGCCCTTTGGTTTTCCTGTGGAACCGGAAGTATACACCATGAGTGCCTCTTCATCCATGCGCTGCTCATCCAGCAGGGAATCGGCCATATCCGGATGCTGCTGTTCGAATTCCCGGCCCAGTGCCAGAAATTCATCAAATGATATGATCAGATCACTGTCATACTCCCTTAAGCCCCGCATATCAATCACGATGATCTTTCTGAGCTTGGGCAGATCGTCCAATGCCTCAAATATTTTATCGGCCTGCTCCTGGTCTTCGCAAACAATGGCTTGGGCATCGGCATGTCCGACAACATAAGATACTTCCGGGCTGGGGCTGGTTGAATAGACACCGACACACACCGCAGACACAATACCGGCACCCATCTGGGAAATCACCCATTCCACCCTGTTCTCAGACAGGACAGCCACGCGCGTACCTTTCTTGAACCCTATGGATAGCAGGGCCATGCCGAACTGCCTTGACAATCTGTAATACTCTTTCCAGGTGTAAGGATTCCATATACCAAAGTCTTTCTGGCGGATGGCAACTGTATCCGGCTTTTTCCTTGCGTGCTCCCTGAGCATTTGCGGCAGTGTAAATTGGTGTAACGGATTTGACGCAGTCATGACAGCCACCGTTTACGCTTTTTGTAGTGTTTAATGTCTTTGTAACTTCTGTTTTCTCCGTCATCCCCTGAGGCACCCAGATAAAACTCCTGGACATCCTCATTCTTGACAAGATCGCCGGCTGTCCCGTCAATCACCACTTTGCCGTTCTCCATGATATACCCATAGCTGGATATTGCCAACGCAAGTGCGGC
>QZLA01000238.1 GCA_004796375.1 Desulfobacteraceae bacterium | reverse complement strand
GAAGTGGGCATCCCTGAATCAGACGTGGATGCGGTCAGAAAACTGAAAACATTCAGTGTGACCATTGATGCGCTGGGCGGAAAAATCTACACCGGTCATTTCCACTACCTTTATAAAACATCAGATTCATTTGCCAGGCTGTATAACCTTGAAATCCGGGTGAACAACCCGGATCAACAGATCCTGCCGGACATGTTTGCACGGGTGAAGATCATTAAAAACCAGGATTCACAGGGACTGGCCGTTCCTATGTATTCTCTTGTCAGTTACAATGAAGCGGTCGGGGTCTATGTTGAAAGCGGCGGTATGGTCAGGTTCCAGCCCGTGCTGCCCGGATTCATGGATGGTTGGAAAATCCAGATCAAGGACGGGCTGATGCCCAACCAGAACGTGGTGGTGGTGGGACACCGCCTTATTGAAGACGGGGAAAAGGTCAATGTCACCCGGACCATTTCAGACATTAAGGACTTGAACAGATGATTATCTCTGATGCGGCCATCAAGAACCGGACCAGCGTCCTGATTCTTGCTCTGATTATCATCGGTATGGGCCTTTATTCCTACAATGTTCTTCCACGGGAGAACGAACCCGATATCACGATTCCCTTTGTCTTTGTCCAGACCGAATACAGGGGGGTCTCTGCAACAGACATTGAAACGTCCATCACACTCAAGATTGAAAAAAAACTCAAAGGCCTGGACCGGGTAAAAAATATTTCATCTGTTTCAGCCCAGGGTCTCTCCCAGATCAGCATTGAGTTCCTGCCAGGCACGGATATTGATGATGTACTCACCAAAGTCAAGGACAAGGTGGACGAAGCAAAGAACGATCTTCCCACCGATCTTGAGAACGATCCGTCTGTTTTTGAGGTCAATATCTCGGAAATGCCCATTGTGGTCTATTCGCTTGCCGGACCGGCCGGCCCGAAAATACTGAAAAAGATAGCAGACGATCTCAAGGATGAAATTGAAGCGGTTCCAGGGGTTCTGGAAGTCGAGGTCACCGGTGGCAGAGAAAGAGAAATCCGCATTGAAGTGGACCCGGACAAACTGGCCTATTATCGGATTCCCATTACATCGCTGCAGGATTCCATTTCCAGCGAGAACCAGAACACCTCGGGCGGCGCCATCACCCTTGGTGACGGGCGCTATCAGCTCAAAGTCCCGGGTGAATTTGAAACCCCGGAAGAAATCCTTGCCCTGGTGGTTGCCACCCATGAAGGCCGCCCTATTTATTTAAAGGATGTGGCCACGGTGATCGACGGCATCAAGGAAGCCACGTCCATCTCCCGGCTCAATGGTGTGGATTCCATCAATATTTCGGTGAAAAAACGGGTAGGCGAAAACATTATCTTTATTGCGGAAAAAGTGGATGAAATCGTTAACCGGGCCCGAGCGACCTTTCCAAAAAACACCACCATCACCAAACTGATGAACAAGGCCAAAGACATCAAAATGATGGTGGCTGACCTTGAAAACAATATTATCTCCGGCCTGCTCCTGGTGGTGATCGTCCTCTTCGTTGCCCTGGGTATCCGAAACGCTATCCTTGTGGGGCTGGCTATCCCGCTGTCCATGTTCATCTCTTTCACCATCCTTCATGCCATGGGCATCACCCTCAATGTGGTGGTTCTCTTTTCCCTGACCCTGGCTCTGGGAATGATGGTGGACAATGCCATCGTGATCATTGAAAATATTTTCAGGTATATGCAGCAGGGCGTGCCCAAGATTGAGGCGGCCATGAAAGCCACAGGTGAAGTGGCCTGGCCGGTGATCGGGTCTACCATCACCACCCTGGCAGCATTTTTCCCCATGATTTCCTGGCCCGGCATCATGGGAGAATTCATGAAATATCTGCCCATCACCTTGATCATCACACTTTCGTCTTCTCTGTTTGTCGCCATGGTGGTGAATCCGGCACTCTCTGTCTTTGTCATGAAATCAGGGCCTGCCGGGGGCAAAACCCTTACCGCAGCTCAGCTGGCGGCACAGGGGGAAAATCCAGTGGAAATCAAAGGCATCTTCCTGAAAACCTATGCCCGCTTGCTCAACATGGCCCTCAAGCACAAGTTCACCGTCCTGGTGGCAGCCTTTGGTGTTCTGGTCCTGCTTTTCCAGATCTGGATGCTTCGGCTGGGGGTTGAAAAACCAGTGGAGCTCTTTCCGCCGCTCGATCCGGGCAGTGCCTATATCAACATTGACCCGCCTGAAGGTGCGGATCTCGACTATATTGACCGGACCATCAAGGAGATCGAAACCGCCATCACCGGGCACCCGCCCGGCACGGATTATAGAACTGCGCTCGCGCCTCAGCCCCATGAAACCGCCAAAGGGGAAAAATTCATGGCCCCGGGCAATATCAACAATATTGAACACATATACACCAAGGCGGTCCAGAATGCCGGCAGCGGGGTGTTTGAAAACAACCTGCCCAACCATATCGGCATCCAGTTCCTCGGGTTTGAAGACCGGCGCAGCCCGACCAAAGATGATCTTGATGAACTCAGAAAACGGGTTAAATCCATTGCCGGGGTCAGCATCACTGTGGACCAGCAGCAGGAGGGCCCGCCCACAGGGCCGCCCATCAACATTGAAATTTCCGGCCCGAGTTTTACCGTTTTGAGCCGGCTGGCAGAAGAAATCCGGAAAGCTGTGGAAACCATTCCCCATGTCAAAGATGTCAGAGATGACTACCAGGGCGGCTTCCCCAGTGTACAGGTCATAATCGACCGCCAGAAAACGGCCCTGTTCGGCATGACCACCTCAGCCATTGGCAACGCCTTGAAAACTGCATATAACGGCCTGGATGTCTCCACCTATTACGAAGGCGATGATGATTACGACATCACTGTTACCCTTTCCAAGTCAGACCGGAGAGTGGCGGATGTCCTGCAAAAATTGATGATCCCGGCCCCCAACGGCCAGATCGTACCGCTGACCACCCTTGCAAAGATTGAATACAAAGGCACTCTCGGGGATATCATTCGGAAAAACCACAGCCGGACCGTCACGGTCAAGGCGAATGTGGATGATACCAAAACCACCGGTACTGTCGCACGGACCAAGGCGGAAGAACTGCTCAAAGCGCTGGACATCCCCCCGGGATATCTGGTCAAGTTCACCGGTGAAAACGAAGATCAGAAAGAATCTGAAGAATTTTTGTCCAGAGCTTTTGTTATTGCGCTTTTTCTTATCTTCCTGATCCTGGTGACCCTTTTCAACTCCGTGGTCCAGCCGACCATTATCCTGACCTCTGTGGTACTTTCTCTGGGCGGCGCCTTCTGGGGCCTGACCGTTATTAAATCACCGTTCGGTATCATCATGACCGGAGTGGGCGTGATTTCACTTGCCGGTGTGGTGGTGAACAACGCCATTGTTCTCATCGACTATACCAACAAGCTCAGGGCCGGTGGTATGCGGCTGCACGATGCTGTGGTCTCTGCCGGAGCCACCCGTCTGAGGCCGGTTCTGCTTACGGCTGTGACCACCATCCTCGGACTGCTGCCCATGGTCACGGGGGTGAGTTATGATTTCCATGTCATGGCCCTGTCCACCGCATCGGAGTCGAGCCAGTGGTGGCGTTCCATGGCTGCTGTGGTCATCTTCGGCCTCGCCATTTCCACGGTCCTGACCCTTGTGGTGGTCCCTACGCTCTATGTGCTTATTGAAGATATTAAAGCATTGACATCCCAATTGGCAGAAAGGATCAAAGGGATTTTTGTTAAACCGGCTGCCACAGGCGTTTAGCCTTGTTGCAGCGGTTTAGTGGACAGAAACCAGGTCAAACAATACATATCCGATCGCGACCTTGATGGCAATCCGGACCGGAATCTGGCGTTTGTCAGCAGAGACCCATACCTTGACCCCGGGATTTTTGCTTCTTTCAAACACACCTGAAAAATGCGTGAGCGACGGCAGGACAAGGTAGGTGTCATAGGTGCCGGAGGCAATGGTGAGCGATTCTTTCTTAAGAATCTCCCCTTTCTGGATAAAACATTTTTTTCCATCAGACACAGGAAAAAAAAGCGCATTCTGATTTTTCAGATCAAGGGTGCGCAGTTTGTAAAAAGACGCCAGGGGATCAAATGTCTGATCCGGAACTGCAATGGACGGCCGTTTTCCGCCATGGTTGGCATAGGTGGCAGTCCGTTTCTCCCAGTCAAACCAGACCACCACTTTTTTATCTGCCCGCCCGGTCTGGGTTTTCTTGTACAGCACTGACCGGGAGAAATCCGCATCAGTGAAACTTTCCAGCCTGTCACGGATCTTGTAAATAATATCCACAAACCGGTTTGACCGGGCCGTAAGTTCAAAATGCCAGGTCTTTTCCCCTTTCACCACCCGGTGATCCAGGACCCTGAAACAGGCGGTCCCTGCCGGTACATTTTCCCAGGAAATAGTGTACTCGATCTGCTCTCCCACCTTAAAGGGAAGGCTGGCAGGGCTGGCAGCGGCTGCCGACCCGAAAAAAACGGCTGAAAGGACTGCGATCCAGAAGAGCGCAGCCCGGATCAGAATTCTAGTGCATGGCCTCGGCAATGGATACGGTCCTGTCGCCGAGCATATTGGTATAGCTGGCCATTTCATTGTCATACCAGCCGTAAATCACGGTCTGGGTGACCTGAATGCTGGTGACATGGTCTTTGATGGTATCCAGGACTCCCTGGTCAATCCCCCTGACATGTTCGAGATTGATATTGATGGCCCCGGTTCTGGCATGGGTTTCATGCCCTTCAATCACTGCAGCCGCCCGCAGCGTGCCGATGATGTCTGAAGAGACATTTTGTTTGTCTGAATAGACCAGGTAGCCGTTGACATTGTTTTTGGCTGCCTCAGCATAGATGGAATTGACCAGATCCCTCCTGATCGGTTTTTTGTTGAGTTCTTCCTGGAAATTCATCACCAGGATGATCAATGACCCTGTGGCTGTCGGAATACGGACCGATTCTGCAATGAATCCGACTGTGGCCATCTCCGGTATCACCAGCTGAAGCGCCTTGGCTGCGCCGGTGGTGGTCAGGATGATATTGTTCATGATCGACCGGTTTTTCCGAAGATCCTTTGCCTTGGTCTTGGGTAGGCGGTCAAGTACCTGCTGGGAGCCTGTGGCTGCGTGAACCGTTGCCATGGATGCGGACAGGATGCGTTCGATACCGAAATAATCAATCAGCGGCTTGATCATATGGGAAAGGCAGGTGGTGGTACACGAAGCATTGGAAATCAGCTGGTGGCGGACCGGGTCATAATCCTGGTCATTGATGCCCATGACCGTTGTTACGGCGTCTTCAGGCATTGCTGCCCCGTCTTTGAGTTTGAATGGTGCCGATGCAATCACTTTTTGTGCACCCGCCTCAATATGGCCCCGGATCGCACCGCCAGGAGCATCCCCGCTCTGGTTGGGGTCGAGAAACCGGCCGGTGGTATCCACAACCAGATCAACCCCGTTGGCCCCCCATTCAATATCTTTGGGGTCCCTGTGGCTTCTCAGAATTTTTACCTTCACCCCGTTCACGCTTAAGGTCCCGTTGGCTTCATTCACATCCGAAATTACTGAGGTGGCCTGGTAGCCGTTCAAAAAAGCTTCCAGGCGGCCATAGGTTGTATCCCGCTCAATATAATGGACGATATCAGAAAAGGATTTTCCCACGTCCCGGCCCACATTGATCACCAGGGTGTCGAAATATTTCCGGCCTGCATGATGCCACAAAGAAAGTTTTCCGATCCTTCCCAGTCCGTTGATTCCAAGTATCTTAGACATTGTCTACCTCATTTTTTACTGTTGTGTTCAATTAATTTGAATTGCACCATTATATACTGAGCCCTTCTGGCCGTGAATGCTTATAAAGTCGCCTGTTCCAAGCGTCACGCCATTGAGCATACACTCTTTATCCTGCTCATTGCAAACAAGATTTTCACACCCCACCACACAGGTTTTACCAAGATTATAGGTGACGACGGCTGCATGGGAAGTCAGTCCGCCCCGGGCCGTTAATATTCCGTCCGAGGCATCGATTTCCAGGATATCATCCGGCACGGTATTATTCCGCAGCAGGATCAGTTTGTCATCAGGGCTGTGCTTGCGAAGAGTGTCAATCTCTTCGAGCGTAAAGACAATCCGGCCGCTCATGGCACCGCCGCTCACACCGATACCCTGGCCCAGATAGGCCTGGGCCAGCACCTCCGGGTCCACATCAAAATCGACAATCTTTTTACGGTCCCTTAATGACATGTCCCTGGCCTGCAGGATATACAGATCATCACTTTGCTCTCCTTCAAAAGTGAACTCAATTTCCTGGGGGTTCCAGCCTTCATCGTAAACCAGCAGGTGAACCACCCGTTTAAGCTGGTCGTAAATCCTGGGAAAACTTTTTTCCAGGCTGACCTTTGAATCCCTGGCTTCAAGCTCACGCTGCATTTCTGAAATCGGCAGGGTTTTCACCAGCCCGGAGACCACATCTTCACCCTGGTTGCCAATGGTAAAATCGCCCCAGAGCCGTACCGTATCCCCCGGCAGTCTGGGGCTGTGGCTGAAAACCACGCCTGATCCGGACTGACGGGAAATATTGCCGAAAACCATGGACTGGACGGTCACAGCAGTTCCCCAGTCTTCTGAAATCCCCATGATCCGCCGGT
>QZLA01000259.1 GCA_004796375.1 Desulfobacteraceae bacterium | reverse complement strand
GATACTTCCTGTCCGAGATGGGTATCCAGTTCTGCCTCAAGAGCGGCTTCTGCGAGATTTTTAATCAGTGAGGTCAGGACACCGTCCTTACCGGTAAAGGGCTTTCCTTCTTGAATCCCTTTGAGTGCTTTTTGAAAATCAAATTCGGTGTTGTCATCAGTCATGTCAGTTCTCCTTTTGAAGCCTCCTTATATATCAGCTTCTGTTCACGGACACAAAATTTTGAACGTCCTCAAAACTATCTGTCCGATACAAAAAAGACATTTTTTTTGCTTAAGTATTATTGGTTCAAGTAAAAATCTCGTATATGATAATTCAGCACCTGGATATTTCTACAATTTCCATTTGACTCTTCATCTCTTCCCATGTGATTATGAAACCTAACCAAAAATCAAACCATGGTCATACGCATGATATTTCGTAAACGTGATTTAATCATGTGCGTTATTTATACAGGGATCTTTATCTCTTTTCTCCTGTGGGCTCCCGCCTTGCATGCAGCAGATATTCCTCTCTCCAAAGAAGAAAAGGCCTGGGTTGCAGAACATCCCACAATCACATTGGGATTCAACCCAGACATGCAGCCATTACTGATACAGGATTCAGCAGGCAATCATACCGGTATCCTGCCGGATATCTTTCACCGGTTGGAAGATCTGACCGGTTTGGATATCAAAATCAAGTTAGGGCCATGGGACTCAATTATCATACAGGCAAAACAGGGTGATATAGATGGATTGCTTAACTGCATTCCGGCCCTTGCCAAGAGTACCGGTCTGTCTGAGACAGCCGGATTTATTTCTGCGATGCCTGTCTTTTTCGGTAAGAGGGATGCCCCATTCCAGATCAACGACCTTAATGACATTAAAGGCAAGCGCGTCGCCCACATGCGAGCGGTAAAATTCCTTGAAGATTTGATTGCACCCATAAAGAATGACCTGACGATTATCGAGGTGGATAGTCCGCTGGATGCCATGGCCATGGTGTTGGAAGGCAAAGCGGATATTGCCCTCGGTTTGAACTTTGATAATTATTTGTTGTCACAAAATTTTTTAAGTGGCATTGAACCGGTTTTTATCGATACATCCCACCTGGTCAGGGCTGTCACCGGCATCCGGGCTGATTGGCCGGAACTGGTCAGCATTTTGGACAAAGGATTGTCCAAAATCGGGGATCAGATGATCGTTGAAGTGGTTCGAAAATGGACGCAGATAGAAGTGACGTCAGCAAGAACTTTATTGACCTCTTCGGAAAAAGCGTGGTTGAAAAATCATCCGAAGGTTACCTTCTCTGTACCGACCACGGCACCGCCACTATATTATTTAGACAATCAAGGTGAGCTTGCGGGTATTAATATCGATTACATGCGTTTTCTGGCAAAGCGTATCGGCATTCAAATTGACTTTAAAGGGCATACCACCTGGAACGGCGCTCTAGAAGACGCTAAGAATCATATGGTTGACGGAATTCCAAATGCTGATGCAACGGATGATAGAAAGCCTTATCTCAATTTTACAGATGTATATTCCATTTTCCCTCAAGTCTTAGTGACCAAGGGGGATTACAGTTTAATCAGGCGCTTTGATGATGTTTCAGGGAAGAGAATTGCTGTCAGGAAGTCCAGCTCCAGGGTTTACCTGTTAAAAGATCAGTATCCGGAAAGTAAAATCGTAGAGGTTGACCACATTGAGGAAGGTCTGGATTTACTTGCCACTGATAGGATTGACGCCTTATACGCCGATCTTGCACAGGTAGATGCCCTCCTTAGCAATAAGTTTTATACCAATCTAAAATATGCAGTTGTGGCCGAGACTCCTCCAGTAGGTCTTGCCAGGATTGGGTTAAGAAATGATGATCCGATGCTCCTGCATATTTTCAATAAAGCCATTGCCAGTATATCAAGACAGGAGCACCTTGCGATCAAGAAACGCTGGTTACCAATTGGTGAACCTGTTTTAGAACGAAAAATTGAGCTGACTGCCAAAGAGCGGGCCTGGCTCAATGAGCATCCGGTGATCCGTGTGGGAGCTGATCCAAACTGGGGTCCGATAGAATTTGTAGGGGATGATGGGAGCTATCAGGGTTTTTCAATTGATCTTCTTAACTGGGTTGCTCCGAAACTCGGGGTCGGTTTTGAATTTGTCCACGAGAACTGGCAGGAGCTGATTAACCGGGCAAAGCAGGGACAACTTGATATGTTTTCCTGCGTGGCCAAAACCTCTGTGAGAGACGAATATCTTCTGTTCACTGATATCTATATACATATGGCTGCAGGGCTTTTTGCCAAAGAAGGGGTCACCTATATATCCGATCTGAACTTGTTAATCGATAGGAAGGTAGCCGTGGTAGAAGGGTATGCGATTCATGACTACCTGGTGGATAAGTTTCCGGATCTAAAGCTGCTATTAGTGAATAACCCCCAGGAAGGCATCCATGCTATTTTGGATGGCGATGCGTTTGTCTACGTCGATAACGTCATCACCACAGGACACTTGATAAGCCATAAGGGATATCTGCAGATCAACATGGTCGGAGAGGTGCCCTTTACGTTTGCACAGCGTATGGGGGTGCGCAAGGATTGGCCGATGTTTCGGAATATTCTGCAAAAGGCTATTGACGCTATTTCCGAGGCAGAGCTGCAAGCCATGTACAATCAATGGGTGCCATTAACCTATGAAAAACCCATGGATTACAGTCTGCTATGGAAGATCGGGGGCGGTTGCCTGATTTTCATTGGCCTGATATTTTTCTGGAACAGAAAGTTAGCGACAGAAGTCAGCAATCGGACAGAAGAATTAGCATCCAATGAAAAACGTCTAAAAGCAATTTTCAACCACCGTTTCCAATTAACGGGACTGCTTTCACCTGACGGCAAACTGCTGATGGCAAATGAGAATGTCTGTAATATGGTTGGGGTTAATTTCAAAGACATTGAGGGTAAGTATTTATGGGAGCTTCCACACTGGGCCCACTCCGAGAAATTGCAGCGTCAAATCCAAGATAGTGTTGAAATTGCTAGTAGAGGTAATCTTGTCAACATTGAAACGACCCATCCACACTCAAAAGGAACCATCCATACTATAGATTTTTCCTTGACACCTGTTCATGATGAAAATGGTGAAGTGATATATATTGTACCCGAAGGGCATGATATCTCAGAGAGAAAAAAGGCCGAGATTGAAAAGGAACTAATGCAGAAAAAGCTCAGTCAATCCCAGAAAATGGAGGCAATCGGAACTTTGGCTGGCGGTATTGCCCATGATTTCAACAATATCTTGTCAGCCATATTTGGGTATTCCGAGATTGCCCTATCTGAAGTTCCAAGGGAAAGTCAGCTATATTCATACCTTGATAAAGTCCTGGTGGCAGGGCACCGCGCTAAAAAACTGGTTGAACAGATCCTGACATTCAGCCGGAAACAGGATCGGGAATTAAAGCCCTTGAAGATAAGTCTGATTGTCAAGGAAGCTTTGCAGCTTCTACGCTCAAGCATACCCACAACAATCGAGATCAAAAGCAATATCGATCCGAATTGCGAGCCTGTTTTGGCCGACCCGACCCAGATTCAACAGATTGTTATGAACCTTTGCACCAATGCCTACCATGCCATGAAGCCCAAAGGCGGGGTATTGACTATCAATTTGAAAGCCATAACACGACAATACGAAAACAATTTGTCAGGAAGCATGCTCCTGGAGCCAGGTCACTATTTGGAGCTGGAAGTCCGTGATACCGGACATGGAATATCAGAAGAGAACTTGGAAAAGATTTTTGATCCCTATTTTACAACCAAGGAAAAAGGAGATGGAACCGGTCTTGGGCTTTCTATCGTTCATGGCATTATCAAAGATTATGGCGGCAATGTTGAAGTAAAAAGCAGTATTGGAAAAGGAACTCGTTTTCTGGTGTATTTTCCTGTGATCAAAGACAATTCATCATCGGGTGACACTAAAAAGGAGCTCGATTCCCTACCCATAGGGAATGAACAGATCCTGTTTGTGGATGATGAGAAAGCAGTGGTGGATTTCAGTGAAATCATGCTTAAAAGCCTGGGTTACAACGTTAAAGGGTTTACAGACAGTCTTCTGGCATATGAGGCCTTTAAAAACGCACCACACGATGTTGATCTGATGGTCACAGATATGACAATGCCGAAAATGACAGGAGAAGACCTGATTCGACAGACTCGAAAAGTAAGGCCGGATTTGCCGGTGATACTTTGTACGGGCTACAGTGACGTCTTGAATCCTGAAAAGGTAAAAAAAATGGGTATCAGTGAATATCTTGAAAAACCGGTCCTGAAAAAGGATTTAGCAGCTAAGATTAGAAAGATGTTGGATGAGCGCTGACCTTAAAACGAACTAATTCCCAAAACTATTGCCCGGGCAGGACCCGATCCGCATGATCCAGTCAATCATGGTCTGCCGGTGTTGGTCCATCTCCTCAAGCGTAGCCGTCTCGATACGGTCGAGCATGGTCTGATATGCTTTTTGGGCTTGAATCCCATAGTCCTGAAGCATGGGATCCGGCGATTTCATGGCATATTCGATCCGGGTTTCAAGCAGATATGCATATTTACCATCGTCAATTCCCTCCCGCATGGCCTCATACTCAGGCGTGGCGACAGGGCCGTCCACTCCAGGATAGGCCACCATCACTTCCACCCTTGCAGGAGAAGTATCGAGATCCGTGTACGGATCACCTGCTGCGTTTTCAGATGTCTGGAATGTCCAGGGGGCGATTCCAACGTAATGGGTTTTGATATGATTGAGCCCAAAAGCTTTTCTCATGCTCCGGGCATCATCAACAAGGGTTGTCTGTCCGTTTGGGTATTGCCAGTGTTCTCCCTTCAGAGGTTTCGGATCACCAAATGTTATATCTGTCTTTAAGGAGGTGTTCTCCCAGACAGAGATGGCACTTTTTTCATTCATCTCGGATATGGAGGTCAATAATTCTCCAGCGATCCGAATCCGGTCCGGGCCATCTGCATTATCCTGCACTTCATCGCCCGGCATCCAGTACATGTCCAGTGCATTTATACCAGGGAAGTTCTGCCTGGCATGGGTTATGATCTCTTTCATTAATACCGGGTGATATTTTGAATCATACCCCAGGGTTGAACCTGCCCAGCCCGGTTTTGAACTTTGGACCAGATGACCGCAATAGTAAATAAAGGGACCGGTAAACCCGACTTCAATAAATGCGTTCAATGCGGCCTCAAGGTCCCTGAGATCAGGACTGCCGTCCGGCAGCCGCCGGAAAACAAAAGGGGAGTGCGGAATGATTGTCGTAAGGCCATGCTCTTTAAAAGAACGGTAATACTTTAACCCGTTCTGGTATATCTTCTCTCTTTGTTTTGGCGTTAAATCCTGAGCAGTCATTTCCTGGAACACATAGGTCATTTCAAATCCGTATTCCTTATCCGGTCTTTGAGCCAGGGCAAAGGGGAGAATTTCTATACTCAATGGAATCTCGGTTTTTCCAAAGCCGGTGGTGATGGCGATTGTTCCAGAGTATTTCCCGGGTGCGGTTTCCTTGGCTGCATGGATGGTGAGCCAGAATCTTTGGGATTGACCGGCATCCAGGGGAACAGAGTTACCCGCTTCAAGAAGGCGGGGTCTTAATTCATAACCGGATCCGGGCGATTGCCTGGATAGAGCACGGGGAACGGTTTTTACGACACATATTTTTTGCAAAACAGGAGGAGGTCCTGTCTCACCCTGGATTTTTGAAACACTGACATCCACCTGGCCCAAAGCTTTTAATGCATATAAGGAAAAAGTAATGGGTTCATACTCATTTTTTGCCAATCTTACCGAAACCTCAGAGATCACATCAGATGTGTTGGGTGTCGAGTTGGGGTAGACATACCGCAATGCATTTCGCTGCCATAGAATATAGCCTCTTTCAATATCGCTTTGTGTAGCAACTGCATCCAGGGATTCATCCCGGGGATTTTTTAAGGGAATTGACGGTGCTTGTCTCCAGTTGCTGCGAGATCTGGTTTCCCTGACAGGGATGGTTTCGATGTTTTCAACGGTATGGGTTTTTACGGCAATGGTCTCTTCTGAGGAGATATCAGTCAGTTCAATTCTAAGATCATAGTCGCCCGGCGCCACATCATAGGGAAGGTAAAATACCAGGTTTCCACCCAAATGATCCAGTTTGGGCACAAAAAAAGAGGCGCGCTCGAATCCATTCTGGGATAACCGGGCAGATGCACGCGTACCTGCCGGGCCTGAAGGAAGGCGGCCCTTTATGGCAAATCCGATAATGAGCTTTAATCTGGTTTCAACCGTATCGAGCAGCACTACCCTGTGGGAAAGGTTTGTACTTATGATGCGGATAGATACAGGCGGGTGATTGATTCCGGAGGCGATCAGAGTGAGAATCACCAAAAAACCAATAAAAAAGCTTCTTTTTTTCAGATGGTGCTTTTTTTCACGGTGTGCCATACGGGTCCGGATCCCCACGGGTAAAAATAAGACGCTGAAAGATACTTACAGATTTTTCGCTAAATAGAAACCTTTTTGTTAGGCGGCAGGCCTCTCAAAATGAGATGATCTCAGTTTTCACATGACCATCAAGGACGGCGGGTTGAGTTTAGGGATAACCCTGCTGAATCAGAGGTTCAGCAGGGCACGGGGTTTATATTACCTGATGAAATTGGTCATGGTTTTAGCAACCGGTTCCGGCGCCGGAATCTGGTCTTTGGTGTGTTCGATCACCTTCATGATCCAGGCCATGTTTCTGCCTAAAACCTCCATGATCTGTTTTCCCTCACCATCCTGCTCCATCTCTCCAGGAGTAAGCCCATGGGCCACATTCCAATAGTTTGAAGAGGGCATGATCATCTCGGAGTAGTTGATATAGTGATTCAGGGTTTCCACAGTGGATATCCCTCCGGACCGCCGGACGGCAGCAACAGCCGCACCGACTTTGTGCCGGAACAGGCCGCCGTTGACTGAAGAAACAAAAAAGGCCCTGTCAAGGAAGGCTTTAATTGTCCCTGCGGCACCGGAAAAGTGAACCGGAGAGCCCAGAAGAATGCCATCTGCCTCTTTAATCTTCTGAATCCATTCATTTACCGGATCGTCATCAAAGGCGCAGGCTTCGTTTTGATTTTTTACACAGCCGTGGCAGGCGACACATCCCCGGATTTTTTCCTTGCCGACCAGGATCATTTCCGTTTCAATACCGGCTTTTTCCAGCTCTGAGAAAACCGTGTTCATGGCACAGGCTGTGTTCCCTTTTTTTCTTGCACTTCCGTTAAACCCGACAACTTTCAATTTGATTCTCCCTTTTTCTGTGATGGTGATCATGGCTAAATCATTATGGATAAAAAACAGTGATTCTAAAATAATCAGTATTTAGTCGTAAACAAGTCTTACATCACTTATGTCTTTTGCCTATTTTTAACAGTCAAGTAATCTCTTGACCCTTTGTTCAGCAAAGTTGTATATTTCCCTTTAACAGACCTGCATCATGAATTGATATCCTATTGTCTTAATCAAATCCTATTCCTGATAGATATAGCGCTTTTTTGAATACCGGAATATTTAAACCATCGCAGCAAACCAAAGAGGTTTAAATGTCAAACCCGCAGAAAGTTACGAGAAGACTCAGTGCCATACTCAGCGCAGATGTCAAAGGGTACAGTGTTCTCATGCGAAAGGATGAAACACTGACGATAAAGACAATCAAGGCATAGCGCTGCATGATGTCGAACAAAATCCGGGAATATTCCGGACGGGTTGTTAATGCACCGGGCGACAATATCCTGGCTGAACCTGGCGGCGTGTGCATCTCAAGGAATGTCTTTGATCACATAAAGAACAAACTCCGAGGTGAAGAACCCAAATCACAAGCAGTCAAGTGGATACTATCAACTGGTATTGCCGTTTTACCCTTCACCAATATAGGCAATGCGCCTGATCAGGAATACTTCAGTGACGGTATCACAGGGCAAATCATCACTGCCTTGTCAAATGCCTCCCATCTTTTTGTCATTGCTCGCAATTCAACGTTTTCTTATAAAGACAGGTCGGTCAAAATCCGACAGATCGCTGAAGAACTGGGCGTGAAGTATGTTTTAAAGGGCAGTGTTCAGAAGTCAGGTGAACAGGTGCGAATCACGGCACAGTTGGTTGATACAATTGAGGGACATCATCTCCGGGCTGAAAGTTACGACAGGAAGATGGTCAATCTCCTGCAGCTTCAAGATGAAATTACCATGGATATTGTTGCCAAGTTGCAATTAGAGCTTTCTGCGGCAGAGTTAGGCCGCCTGTCTGCGACCAGGACCCGCAGCTTAAGAGCCTATGAGAAGCTGCTCAGAGGGTACAAGCACATGCCGAACAGGACGGTCGGGGACACACTCAAGGCCCGGCGCTTTGCGCAGGAGGCCATCGAACTTGATCCCGGTTAGGGTGCCGCATATCAATTTCTGGCAACCACCTACCTGGATGAGATCTTTATGCATCGCGTCGAGTCAAGAAGCAGTCACCTTGAGCAGGCAGAAAAACTGATCCAGGATTCAATCAGGCTGGGTGCAAAAGATTTCATGACGTATCGGACACTGAGCATGTTGTATTTTCTAAAAAAGCAATATCATCAGGCTATTATAGAGGCAAAGAAGGCGATCGAACTAAATCCGAATTCAGCG
>QZLA01000253.1 GCA_004796375.1 Desulfobacteraceae bacterium | reverse complement strand
TATAGGTCTGTTGCCAGTTCAGGAGGGCATCTTCAAATTTTTTAAAGGGAAACAGCACCTTTGAAACAGTGTCGAACAAGGCTGTCCGGACCCTCAGTCCACTTCCCAATTCCGGAAAAATTTTGATCCGATAGATAAACTGATTGATGTGATCCCCGCCTATGGGGATGCCATGGGTCGCCGGGATCCGGAATCCGTGGGGTCCGGTCCGGACAACACACAGATCCAGGGTGCCCCCCCCAAAGTCAAACACCAGGAACCGGCTCGCCCTTTCAAGAGATGACGCTCCCATAAAGCTGAGGGCAGCCCCCAGGGGTTCGGGAAAAAAAACAGGCGCCGGCAGGCCGGAATAGCGGCAGGACTTACGCAGTTTTTCAACCGCGATCCGGTTTCCGCCGGTAGGGTCCCGCTCAAACTTCACCGGGCGTCCCATGTGGATGGATAGTGCTCGGGTCCCAAGGCGGTTGTACAGCTGCTTCCGGATATGTGCCAGTATCGGCGTAATCAACGCCTCCACATTGTAGTTGACTCCGAAAATGTCGATGGTCTTAATGCTCCCCATGCCCAGGTACCGTTTCAGGCCCCGGAGCAGGAGGCCGGGCATGCTTTTGTCCACCCTGGCATGGATGTCAACGGCCATCGTGGTGTCGCCACCGTTGCAATCCCGTCCCTGCAGTAGATTGCTCTCCCCGTGGGTCACACGGATACTGCCCAAGGAAACCGCCTCCAGAGCCACCTGCCGTCCCTGGTTGAGCGCCAGGTAGTCCTCCAGGGCTTCGGTTCCGATGGTTGCTGTGTAATCCCGGTCCATATAGTTGGCAGAAGGCATGACAACGCCGGCAGTTTCATTGTCTATACCGACATATGAAACAGATCTGCCGTCAAATAGGGCTAATGTTGAATTGGTGGTGCCAAAATCCAGGCCGATTCCCAGCATGAGTTTTCTCCTGTTTTGAGTATAGATACTAAATACAAAAATATGTTTTTAGCAGCTAAACCCTGACCTGTCAAGTCGAACCTCCACCGAGGACACCCTTGACAAAACTGAGTTTAGAAACTATATCCTGAATAATGGAAACCCGACCTGATAAAGTAAACCGGAAGCTCAGTGCCCTTATCAACAAGATCATTTTCATGGGGAAAAAAAATATCTTTGAATTCAGGGGATTGAAACTTTATCCGTCTGAGATCCACCTGATTCTCGTGATGAACGAGACCCCCACCAACGCTTCCCATATGGCCGATATGCTGAATGTCACAAAAGGGGCGGTTTCCCAGACAATTTCCCGGCTTGTGAAAAAGGGTGTCCTGGTAAAGGAGAAAGATCCTTTTCTGAAAAACGAACTCACCCTCATCTTTACCCCCTTGGGAAAAGAACTTTTCCAGGCGTACAAAAGGATCAGTCAGACCGTGGACGGAAAATTCATGGACAAGATCTCCAAGTTCCGGGATGACGAACTTGCGATCATAGACCGGTTCATGGATGAGATCCTGGAACTGCCAGACCAGATCAAAGACCTGCATACCAACCGATAGGCTTCTCATTTTTTTCTTTCCCGATCTTGACACGTCTGTTTTTAGATACTATACTCTGATCCATCAACCTACTTTAAAGAAGGTGCTTAACATAAAACAGGTATATGAAAAAAATTTAACCGTAGAGTTTAGTATCTAAAAACTGAGGAGTTATGGACACAACCCAATCACAAAAAAAAATTAAAGCATTTTTAGCCGCTCCTTTCCGATCCCAAAGGGTTCGGAGGTCCTTCACAGGAACCATTACATCGCCTGCGGCCGGATAATTATAAAAAACAAAAAAGGAGAAAACTGTTGAACACGCAACGATCAGAGAAAAAAGCAGCAGAATACCTGAAAACAGGAAACAGAATGAAACGGAAAATCCAGGTGTGCACCCAGAAGTTCAACTCACCTCGGGAAAAGGTCTTTCACCAGCTCTGCCCCACCCGGGAACTGGACTGGATCAACGGCTGGGAATGCGATCTGGTATACACCACAACCGGTTACGTGGAGCCTGACTGCATCTTCCGCACCTCCCCGGAAAATTCAGTGGGTGAAGGCCTCTGGATTTTCACCAATTATGTTCTCAACGAAAAGGTGGAAATCGTCAGAATCATAGGTAATTGCCTTGTCATGCACATGAGAATCACCCTGGCAGACGACGGGGACGGCACCTCCACCGGCACCTGGCACATGACCCTTACCGCACTCAACGAGGAAGGCAACGCCATAATAGAAGCCATGCCCGAAGAAAATGCCGAAATACAAAAGGTGATCCAGGGACTGGAGCATTTCCTGAATACCGGTGACCTGGTGATCCATTAACCAAATTTTCCCAACCTCAAAATACATACCGGCTCCCCTGGCGGGTGCCGGTATTGATCTTTTCCCCATCCCGACGAAACATATCGGAGGGACAGAGAAAAAATTAATACCATAAACACTCAGTTGTCTCACGGGCCATATGACCCAGAATAAATTTGCCTGGGGCCTGCTGCGAAAGGAAGGGTTTAGTAGGTGAGTTTTAAGAGTGGCTATCTTTCGACGGTCCGCTCTATCACGTGTGATATTGAAATTATTCTGTATCACCCTTATCTATTCATTTTGAAATATAACACTCAACATCACCGGTAAAATCCGGTGTATGTTGAGTGTTGCGTGTCCCTTCATTTGTGGATAATAAAAGCCCCTGTAATCCTTTATTATTCACTGTTCAAGGTGCGACACCGACTCCCCGGTTTTCAGGGAAGACGTCACTTGTAATGCAAACTCAATGAGATCCTCAATTTTCTGCTCTCGCTTCCTGTGGTCATGGAAAAGTGGAGGGTAGTCTGCCGTTGTTACAAATACCATATTTAGGTCCGGTATATTCATGATCCTTTGCCCGCCATATCCTTGCGCATAATAGGTATCGTATCCAAAATATTTTTTCAGCCACCAACCATATCCATATGCAGCACCGGCCCATGCGTCTTCAAAAGAGACGTTCAGGGAGCTTTCTACCCACGCTGCGGGCACGAGCTGATTACCTTTAAAGCGACCATTGTTCAGATAGAGTTGGCCAAACAAAGCCATATCTCTGGGTGTGAGGTACATTTCTGAACCACCAAAAAAGACACCTTCAGGGGCTTTATCCCACCTGTTGATGGATATGTGCAGGTTATCAAGGAGATGCTTTTGAGCAAAAGTTAAGGTATCCATTCCGCTAGCTTTGGTCAGGGCCGCTGATAATAGATGGGTTTGAATAGTGCCATAATTAAATCTGTCCCCTGGCTTATGCATCATTGGCAGCTGTAATATACCTTTTGTCCAATCGCTGCTTAAGTAAACATAATTATGGACATTCTCTATGTGCTGAAACCCGGCTGACATGGTCAATAGATGCTTTAGCGTGATGGTCTTTTTGATATGATCATCAGGTGGGAAAAACTCTGGTAAAACTTCAAACAAAGGCTGGTTTAGGCTTTTAAAATACCCTTTTTGTAAAGCAAGACCTACAAGTGCAGATATTATGCTTTTTGAAGCCGACTTAATATTGCCTGGTGTCTCCTTGTCGAAACCGCTTGCATACCATTCTGCTATAAGAATTCCATCCTTAATTATCAAAAAACTGTTTAAGCCTTCGAATTTTTCGGCTTGTTTGTAAATCTGATTTGCAGAGGGGTGATCACGTTTTTGCCAGTGAGGGACACGGAACTTTGGGTTTTCTATCTTATGGGGTTGTATTTTGTTTAAAAAACCAACATACCAAAGACCTGAACAAGAGCAGAGGGTAATCAGAAAGACAAGAATGAATACGACTCTTACAGCCGATAGCTTAGATACGCTTTTAAAAATCATAAGAAATTTAACAAGTTATTATATAAACCTGTATCCCATTACAAATCTAATGGTATACGAGACTCAAACTGGGTCGACATAAACATTTTCCAACAGAAAAATCAATAAAGATGGCAATCAGCGAATAAATTGACATCGAATTTAAATATTACAAGTCAAAACGGAAGGTGGCTTCCCTGGATGGTTCGAGCGACAGCTATGATGATCAGTGGCTTTTGATCAAATTCTCAAGCCACAACATAGGGTGCCGGGGTCTGCATTAAAAATCTGAGTGATAATTAAGGCTCTCCTATATTTGAAAAGGATGAAATGACTCCCTCGGCCATATGGGACACCTAATTTTTTCATCATATTCCTGAGGGTGTTGGGGTGAACACCTAAAAGTGCTGCTGCCCCGTTTTCTCCCTGGACCTTTCCTTTGGCCATTCTAAGTACTTTTTCATTTTTTTTAGTCGTGTTCCTGTCCGATTTATTTTACAGCTTAGGGGCGGGACATAAACATCATATCGATAATAATTTCTTACTTGTTGTACCAGAAAAGTCTACTTTTCAATAGCAAACCCAATATATAGAAGCCATTATTTATGTGAGTCCTTGGATTAAAAAAACAGCATTGGTTAGAATTAAGTAAGAATCTTGAAGAATTGCCATATTTAGTTGATTTCAGGGTGATTAAGCGATATTGAGATGTCGGTATAGTTCATAACTGGCTGAAAAACCGGAAGAGTTGCTCAGGACTCGTTGATATGGATAAAGCCATAAAAAACAACACGAAGACGTCCCCAGATTTTTCGTTTCTCTTTGATTACAGTTCGTTTCTTACACAATACGCAGTAAAGGTCGAATGGCGTGTTTTCGATGATCCGAATTCCTGCCAAAACAATATATTCAAGGGAGATAGGAGAATTCAATGCTTAGATTAAGGGCCTTACTAACGATTTCATTTTTGTGTATGATATTGCTGGTACCGATTAGCGATCTCAATGCTAAAAAGAAGCCTTTTAAAATCACGTCATTGGCGGTTTCAAGCATCGGCCAGGGCAATCTATATGCCGGTGAAAGGGTGAGGGTCAGATGTACCTGGGTCAATGATCAAAAGATTCCGATTAAAGCCGCCCTCTATATCGATAACAAATTGGTGAAACGTAGAGAAATTGACGTATTTTCGGCCAAGTCCTGGGACATGGTTGAGCATTATTGGAACGCCCTTCCAGGAGAGCACCGCTTTGCCTGTAAAATACGATCAACCGATCGTCGTAGGGTAAAACTATCCAAACAGATCTCTAAAGTGATCCCGGCCCGATGGCCCAAGGCGGCCGCTCCCGACCTTTACGTGAAAAATGTTTCCTATAAATACCTTTCAGAGAAGCGAAATGGAAAAAGCCTGGTTGAAATGTCGATATCCATCGGGAATAAAGGGACAGCGACTTTCAATGGCAAAAAGAAAGTGAATGTTGATTTTATTGCCAGCCATTACTATACAAAGGAGAAAAGAGCAGATAACAAATCCTATTCTATACCCCCGCTTAAAAAAGGCGAAATCAAGACCTTCAAGATGAAAATTCCCCATATGATCGGCCCCAGCTGGTATGTGAAAATTACCGTGGACAAATCAAAACTTATTAAGGAACTTGATGAAAGCAATAATGTTTGGTCCAAAACCCTCACGTTTGTCGATAAACGACCCATCTATCCGGACCTTGTTGTAAAGGATTTCAAATATGCCTATCTTTCCAAGAAGGTAAACGGGAAGAAGCTTGTCCAGGCATCTGCAATGATTAAAAACATCGGGAAAGCGAACTATGACGGCAAGACCAAATTGAAAGTCGATGTTACGGTCACCCCGAAAACCGGAAAGTCTCTAATCCCTTCCTCGATCAAAGGCAATCGCACCCTCGCCTTACCACTTCTTCGCCCCGGAGCGGGAAAATGGGTGCCCATTGAAATGCCCCACATTCCAGCCGGTACCTACCGGGTTTCAGTCTGGGCCGACAGTCGTAAAGCGGTCTATGAGCTCAATGAGCAGAACAACACATTGTTCCGGGACGTCACATTCCGTGAAGGAAATCCCAGACCGAAAAGACCGAAAAGGACGCGATAACAGCAAATCAGCCAAGACAGGCCCGTTCAGATTGACCCCAGCGGTTAGGGATCTTGTTTTTAAAACAACATTTTTCTGAATCAGAATATTCTGTTAAACTCAGGGCGTCATCAACCGAATCATTAAAGCTATTTCAATAGCAAACAGGAGGGACAACCATGATCCTTAGACCCAAATTGACCATGCTGGATATCCGGGATGTGGAAACGATTATCTCCGGGGCGTATGATCTGCTGAGCTCCTGCGGCGTCAAGATCAAACATGAAGAGGGGCTGCAAATCCTGAGCGATCACGGCGCCGACGTCGATTTTGCCGACCAGGTGGCCAAAATCTGCCCTGATCTGATAGATAAATGTCTGAAAACGGTCCCCTCTTCTCTTAAATTTTTCAACTTTGACGGAGAGGAAACTGTCAGGCTTGAAGGGGATGAGACCCACTTTGTTCTTGATTCCGCTCCTGTTTATCTGCTGGATTCAGATACCCGGGAGATCCGGAGTTCAAATACCAAAGACATGGTGGATATTATCAGGCTGGTGGATTGCCTTGAACACGTTTCATGCATTACGGCCTGTGTGGTTCCCAACGATGTGCCCATTAACCTGTGTGACGTGATCCGCTTTCATCAGACCCTGGTCTATTCCGGAAAACCCGTGTTTGGCGGTGCATTCTCCATAGAAGGCCTTCTTGCTGAAATCGATCTTCTGTCCATACTGGCCGGGGGCCGGGAGAAGATGGAGGAAAAACCCAGGGTGTTTATGGCTGCCAACCCATCTGCCCCGCTGATGTGGACCACGACATCGGCAGGAAACCTGATTGACTGTGCCAAACACAATATTGCCCTTATGATTATTCCCATCCCATTGAACGGGGGGACCACACCGGTCACCATGGCCGGGACAATGATGGAACATACGGCAGAGTGCCTCAGCGGCATCGTGCTGAGCCAGTGCACCCGGCCCGGAGCGCCGATCATATACGGCGGCGGTGCCACAGCGCTTGACATGAACGAGGGCATCAATGCCGAAGGTGCCATAGAAACAAAGATGATGGCGGTGGCAAACAATGCCCAGATCGGCCAGTATCTGAAGATTCCCACAGCAGCGAATTGCGGTAGGAACGATGCCGAGATGTTTGACGCCCAGGCAGCAACGGAATCCGGTTTCGGTATGCTCTTGGGGGCACTTGGCGGGATAAACATGATCCGGGGGGTTGGGATGCTGGACCATGGGGGCGCCGTTTCAATGGAAAAAATGGTATATGATAACGAGGTCTGCGGGATGATTCAACGACTTCTGGGAGGTATATCAGTGACACCGGACACCCTTGCCTCAGACCTGATCAAGGAACACAAGCATAATGCATCAGGTATCCTGGGTTCCGCCCATACCTTTAACTGGTTCAAAAAGGAGTTGTTTATGCCGTCCCGGGATATTATCGGCCGTACCAGTTACAACAGGTATGTTGAGACCGGGAGCAAGGAAATGTTTGAAAGGTGCCAGGAAAGAAAACAGGAACTCATTGCGTCCCATAAACCTCCCCGGATTGACAGGGACACCCTTGATGAAATGAAACAGGTGCTTCTCCGATATGCGGACCACAAAGGAGAGCAGATTCCCGATTTTATTTTTAATTACGAAAAAGAGATTTGAGAAATCACTCAAAAATAAAGGACTGGGCTGCTAACGAGATAAGAATCAGGCAGGTAAATATGGTTTTTGGTTTCAACTCCCCTGGAAAATAATCTTTCCAGGGGAGTTTTCATTTATTCAATTCTAATTTTTAAACTCCTCTGCAGCCAAGGCAGGCTGCATATCCGATTGAGTGTAGTCAACGGTTTGGACCTGGCTATCCAGTGATTCACCAAAATCTTCCTTGAGCCATCTCAATAGAGAGAAGCAAAGAAGGATTAAAACCGGCATCAAGGGAAGTGCGACAACGATAGAAGAGAGCTGGACCACTTTTAAGCCGCCCACCAGCAGAAGTCCGATTGAAAAAAACGCCAGCAAGAGCGCCCAGAAAATCCGGTTCCACTTGGCAGGTTCTTCATTACCGGACAGATCTTTACTTGTGATTGAGGCCAGTGTATATGCAGCAGAATCCAGTGTCGTCGCCAGGAAGATAAAGCACAGAATGGTAAACACTGGAACGACCAGGCCGCTCATGGGCATGGTTTTCAGACAGGCCAGGACGGTTGCCGGAATGCCGCTTTCACTCAGGATTGCTTTGATGTCAATCGCATTGGTGGCTTCAATATGGACGGCATATCCGCCCCAGATGGACATGAAAAGAATACAGCCCAGGCTGGCCCATACCAGTTGGGCGACCACCAGTTCCCTGATGGTTCTGCCTTTGGAAATGCGCGCGACAAACAACCCTACCATCGGTGCGTATGCGATCCACCAGGCCCAGTAAAATACGGTCCAGCCTTCCGGGAATCCGCCTTTTACGATGGGATCCATCCAGAGGCTGATCCTGAAAAAATTATCCAGAAAAAGGCCAAAACTGTTGGACCATAAGGACAGGATCCAGACGGTCGGCCCCACCAGGAGGACATACACCAACAATATAAACGCTAGGCCAACATTGATGTCGCTTAGAATTTTGATGCCTTTGTTGAGCCCGCGGTAAACACTCAGGCTGAAAATGGCGGTCCAGATCGTCAGGATGATCAGCTTGACAAGAAAGGAATCCTCCAGGCCGAACATACTGCCAAAAAAGGTGGTCACCAGCGGAACGGCCAACCCCAGAGATGTGCCAACGCCACCGATGAGTGCAAACACAACAATCACATCAATGAGCTTTCCAAGCCACCCGTTGGCGGCATCACCCAGAACGCCCTCACTGGCGGCACTCAGGCGGAGAAAATTCTTTTTGCGGACATGTACACAATAGGCAATGGCAAAACTCGGCAGCGCATAGATCGCCCACGGGGTGATGCTCCAGTGGAATTGACTGTACATGCCGGCCCATTCCCTGGCGGCATCCGATCCTTTTGGAAGGCCGAGAGGCGGACCGGAAATATAATAGATCGGCTCAACAAATGCCCAGTTGACAATAGCGATTCCGATGCCGGCACAAAACATCATACCGATCCAGCTGAGTTTTGAAAACTCCGGCTCATCATCGGGCGCACCCAGTTTGACATTACCGTATTTGCCGGCGCCCAGCCAGATCAGGAACAACACACTGCCCAGTCCGAACAGAAGAAACAGCCACCCGAACTGCTTTGTACAGAACGCAAACAGCCAGTCAACAACCCCTTTACCGGCTTCAGGGAACACAGCTAAAGGAATGCTCAGGGCAAAAGCAAAAATAATTGAAGGCCAGAACACACCTTTGTCAATTCCTTTGGTACTTTCCATCAATCTCTCCTTTCTAATGGTTTAACGTCAGTAAAAAACTATATTCCTGTTTCTTATTCTGTTTTACCTACCGGACAGGCCAGCTCACACTGGCGGCAGTACTTGACAATCTTTACCGGCTCATCAAAACCTTCGACCTGTTGGTGTTCTGCTTCCTCAACGTCTTTTTGCATCTGGGTATTGCAGGTCGGGCGTGAAAAATGTCCTGTTCTTCCGGGAAGATGGTCCAGATAGTAGTCTTTTTTGGAAAAGACTTTATTTTCAAAAGCGTTTTGGGGACATGCCTTGACGCAATATAATTTACATCCCATACATGGATCGAAATCTGTGGGGCCGTCAGGCGGCAGGGTGCTGTCCAGCGTCAATGCCCTCAGTCTTACCCTGGGACCGTATTCAGGACTCAGGAGAATATTATTCATTCCGATACATCCTATCCCTGCTAAAACGGCGGCGTCCTTCAGATAAATCCCACCGTGTTCAACGTGGTACGGCAAGTGCACGGTATTGATGCCAAACGTTTCCGGTATCCAGCTGCTGAGTGCTTTTGCCGCATTCATCAATATCTTGTTACCTGACGGGCTTTTCTTGCCATACCACCAATCCATTTCAGGCGCGCTTTCCGGGTGTGAAACGGCCAGAACCAATACAGATTTTGCAGTTTCGGGCCATGAGACTTCTCCGGGGCCCAACCCCAATTTACCCTGCCTGCTTCCCACGCCTTTTCCGGAATCCGGCATATGGGGTGCCAAGATGAATGACGGGGCGGTTTTAAGATCTGATACGTTAGCGATCCCGCATAGATCGACCCCGATTTTTCGAGCCTTCAGCTTAATTTGATCAGCGATTTCTAAGTCGGATAACCTGTTCATATCGCTCCTTGAGTGAATTAAACGTGTGTTTGCAAAACGCAAAATCTTCTATTTCAAGTGTTTAGATAGCAAAAGGCAGGCCAGAGAATTGCTGGTAAGCGAATGGTCTGAAAAGGAAGGGTTCCCGTACTTTTCATATCTGCCTGAAACTCAAATTGGATAATTAATTTTCGAAAAAGCGAAAAAATTTTCGAAAATTTGTTTCGCTTTTGTGTATCGTTTCAACCCCTTTATACTATTTGAAGGCCATTGATCCATGAAAACCCATGGCATTCTTCTTGCTCAACCTTTCAAACGATAAGCAAATGGATCAATGATTCTGACATCAATCAAGGGGGAAACAGATCATCATGAAACCCAAAGAGACCGGATATGCTGCAGGACCGTTAAAACTTCGTCTTCCGTTCATCCACTATCGAATTGAATACCAGGATTTTATTCAGGGTGCGATTTTGTGTTGTGTGCCCCTGGGCATCACTGCGGCCATGGTGAAAATACTGGGTATACCGATTGAGGTGGCTGTACTCATGGTCGTGATCAACAACTTCTTTTATCTGTTTCATACATCATTTGGAGATCCCTCCATTGCCGGATGGATTACGGCCGGGGTTCCCTTGTACATCTCCTATCTTACAGGGTACGATCCCGGCGTTGAGCGGATTCAGGCATTGATCGCACTTCAGGTTCTTGTCGGCGTCATATTTCTGGTACTGGGTGTCACCGGTATCACAAAGCACATTATCAAGAATTTCCCGGTTTCCATGCGGGCAGGTATTCTCCTGGGAGCAGGGTTTGCCTCATTGATGCGGGTGTTCGATCCAGGGCAGCCCTTTCTCGGAGAAATTCCCCTGTCGTTCTGCATTGCCGCCCTGGGTAGTTTTTTCATCCTTTTTTCGACCCGGGCGATCCGCTTCAGGAAACGGAGCAATGTCTTTGCCTGGATTGCCGGTTTCGGCATCGCACCCGGATTTGTCATCGGTTATGCCGTTGGCCTGATCACCGGTGAGATTCCACTCCCGAACGGCGTATTTGAACGGGTTTTTATTTCCATACCGCTTGGAGAAATGCTGTCTTCTTTCTCGGCCCTGGGCGTGGGACTGCCCTCACCGGATCTTTGGATCTCGGCTGTATCCCTTGCTGTTATTGCCTATATTCTTGCTTTTGGAGACATCCTGGTTCTGGAAACTATGATAGATGACTGTAATAACAGCCGAAAGGACGAAAAAATTGTTTTTGAAATCCCCAGAAATCATTTGATCACTGCAGGCCGCAATATTTTTCAGGGACTGGCCGTGCCGTTTCTCCCCTTGTGCGGCCCCCAATGGACCGGCGGGCAGGCCCTGGTGGTGAACCGGTATAAACACGCAACACCGGTCCAGCAGCCATCCTACTGGGGAGGTGCATCATCCCTTTTCTGGGGCATGAGCCTGGCAATGGTGTTTTATCCCGTGGTTCAGTTCATCCTGCCCGGGAAGTTGATCGGATTTGGGCTTACGCTGCTGATTCAAGGATATCTCTGCGTATATCTCGCATTCTCAATCTGCACGACCAATATCCAACGGGGGATCGCCGGAGTAATGGGAGCGGCATTGGTGTCTGCGAATTATGTCAAGCTATGGGATAGTGCATTCTGGTCCGGGCCGACCATGTCTCTGATCATTGGAACCATTCTCTATTTTCTTCTGGAACATGACTCTGGGACACGCGATGAATTGGTCCGTAAAAACATATAATTCAAGGAATTGATGAATCCATGCATGATTTGGATAATGCCCGAATGTTATCCACGGCTGAACGCAGGGAAAACTTCTTGATCTTGTAGTTCAACAATTGTCTTGAAATATGAAGTTCCCTGGCCGCAGCAGCAATATTCCCCTTACTGTTACTCAGGGCCTGGGTAATTCGACTTTCATCTATAACGCTGGATGCCGGATAAAGCGGTGTGCTATTACCCCTTTCCCAGGCCTGGTGGGGGTCTGCAAATCCTTGCTGTAAGTTCAGTGCGTCACCAGTGCTGCCTTCATCTGTTTTAGTTAAACTGCCCAACAGATTCGCCAGATGACAATGTTCAAGCTGCAAGATTTCGTCATTGTATCCGGCTTGATTCACGGCACTTTCTATAATGTGCTGCAACTCCCGGACATTCCCGGGCCATGAATACTTCCAGAAGAAATCGATCACTTTTTCGGAAATATAGTTTAAATTCTTATCCATCATTTTGTTGTACTTTTGAAGGAAATGACGGCTCAACTCTTCCAGATCAACGAGTCGTTCTCTCAGAGAAGGGATCGCAATAAAAACAACTGCAAGCCTGTAGAAAAGATCCATCCTGAAGTTACCGCTTTTTACCATCTTTTGAGGCTCTTCATTGACAGAACAGATGACTTTGCAGTTCAGGGGGGTATTTTCAAGCGACCCCACTCTTCGAATGGTTCGTTCCTGCAGTGCCCTGAGCAACTTCCCCTGAAGTGAAAGAGGCATGGAATTGATCTCATCCAGGTATATAGTACCGCCATTGGCTGCCTCAAGCAGGCCCGCCCGGTCAATTGCTCCGGTGTATGCGCCTTTGACTGTTCCAAACAACAGGCCCTCCATGAGTGTTTCCGGTATGGCCGCACAATTTATATCCACGTATTGTTTTTTCTTATCATGGTGGAAATTGTGAATGGCCTGGGCAAACAACTCCTTGCCTGTACCGGTTTCACCATATAGCATCACTGGCGACGGTGAATTGGCAGCCATCTTGGCGGTTTTGATCGCATTGACGAATTTGGGGTCTGATCCGATAATGCTGGCAAAGGTGTAGACTGTTCCTTTACCAAACTCCTGATTATTCTTTGGATTTAGAAACGCCGGAATATTTCTTTCCAGTATGTTGTAATCTTTTACGAAACAGATGGTACCGGCAATCTTACCATCCCTGAATAATGGGAAGACACTGTGGATCGTATTTCCCACGTTTGCGTTTTTTGTGGTGTAGGACAATGCATAATTGATAATCGGACGTTGGTGTTTTAACACCCTCATGCAGGTGCTGCTGTCATTATTATACCTGTAGTAGTCGGTGATCTTTGTCCCCAGCGCATCTGAAGGATCCATGTTATCAATTCTTGCCAGCACATCATTGTAAAAAATCAAAACCCCATTCTCATCCGTCATGAGAATGCCTTGATCAAAGCTGTCGAATAAATCAATAAAATTGATATTGTCAAAATCAAACGTCTTTAAGAAAAACCTTTTCTGCCTTGGGAATTGATGATCATTAAGCATATTGTATATTCCATATAGTAATCAATATCACACCTATAGATTCCATACGATTGATTATCATTTAAGGTCAAGGATTTTAAGCAAAAATGTCATTAAGGAACCATGCCCACCCAAGTGTGTGTGGGGGGGCGGCAGATTAAATCCACCAAATAATAGTTTTCACCTATCATTAAACCCACTTTACATAAGTATTGAAATGGTCTTTTCAGGAATTAACTTATGATCATGAAAAACGAGTTTTAGCGCTCATTGAAGCAAGTAATAAAACCCAATATATGAGGTGATAAAATGACTGAAAAAAGATTTGAAGACTATGTCGAAAATGAGAGAGAAAGAGAAGACGGCCATGTGGATACCCGCTACAAAAATTTTGAATGTGACGCCCCTGATAAGAACCTTGGATGCGATCCTGGGATTGATGTTGCAGGGTAATTCAAAAGGCAGAGTCTTGAAGAACACGAAAGAACACGGAGGTGGGCTATGATATCAATTATAATCGCATTGCTGGTCATCGCATACCATGTAGACAATTGCTACGGCTATAAAAACGGGGTATGTGAATTATAGGACAACCGCAGAGCCTCTTTGAGGCTCTGCCCTCTTTTTAAGTGAATGACGAAAGCATTGATGGAAATAGAACCGGGGGAACTATTTTTTGAATATCAGATTACAACGCTCTGACAATTGTGTATAATGCTCAAAATATAATTTTATTCATACTCTTCTGAGTTGCTTGCCGGATCATCACTGGATAATTGACATATATCAACATTTCACCCTCCCCGTTTGTAGCATGGATAGAATTATGAGTTCCCGGAAGGTACCAAAACCCTAAATCTGGAGGAAAGATCATGGAAGTCAAAGATTATTGTAAAGCCATGTTGGCCGAAGTAAGCGCCTGGAAAGAAAAACTTGAAGCAATGAAAAGGGCAGCAGACGCCTATGGATCAGCTGAGAAAGAAAAGATCCTTCCGCTTGTTGGACAGATTGAACAGGAAGTCGCCACTGCGCAGGCCCGCGTAGACCAATTAAACACTGAATGCCCATCAGACTGGTCCCCCATGAAGAACGAACTGGACGATCTGTTCGGAACCATCGGCAGCAGCGTGGACAGAGCCTGGAGAGACCTTGAAGGCGGAAACGTAGGGGGTTGATAACCAGCCGCATCTTTCAGTGAAACGCATTCAATGGATCAAAGGCCCTGTGATGGTTTACAGGGCCTTTCATTGTTTGATACCGGGGTATTCTTTTTCTAACGGAGACTTCAAATGAGCAGCATAGACACGGATATCATTATTGTTGGTGCAGGCATTTCCGGCCTGTCGTGTGCCCGGCATCTCAATTCTGCCGGCATGAAGTGTTTGATTCTCGAATCCGGTCATCGCGTTGGTGGACGAATAATATCAGACCATGTGGATGGGTTTATCCTTGACCGTGGATTTCAGGTTCTCCAGACGGCATACCCTGAAGTCAGGCGTCAATTGAATCTTGACGAACTCGACCTGCAGCCGTTTGGGCCTGGTGTGGCTGTCAGGCTGGATGGCCGGATGGTTCTGATCTCCGACCCGGTTCGAAACCCTTCAAATATCTGGAGTACGCTGACCGCCCCCATCGGAACCTTTTCAGACCGGTTAAAAATGTTGCGGCTATTTGCCGAGAATCGATTCAAAGGATCAAACCGGATATTTGAAACACCTGACATGAGCACCATCGACTTCTTAAGAGAATATCATTTTTCTGAGCAAATCATCGAGCGGTTTTTCAGACCATTTTTTGCAGGCGCCTGTCTTGATCCGGATATCAATGCCTCAAGCAGGGTCTTCCGATACCTTTTTAATGTATTTGCATCAGGAGATGCTGCGCTTCCTTCAAAAGGGATGGGTGACATCCCGGCCCGGCTGGCACATGATATTCCGCCGGATCAGATTCACCTGAACACCCGGGTTGAATCCATTGATGAGCACAGCGTAACCCTGTCGAGCGGTCAGCGCATCAACGCCCGGGCCATAGTTATTGCAACCCAGGGACCTGAAACAGAACGGTTGTTAAACATACGGTCTCACTCCTCTTCCAGGGGTGAGCATTGCCTGTACTTCTCTTCCGAGACCCCGCCGATCAACAAACCTTTTCTGATTCTGAACGGGGAGGCCCGAGGAATTGTGAACAACGTTGCCGTACCCACGCTTAATGCACCCTCATATTCCTCCTCCGGACGACACCTGATCGCTGTTGTTGTTCTGGGACAACTGTCCATGGATCCGCCATCCCTGGAAAAACAGGTGCGCAAAGAGTTGACTGGCTGGTTCGGCGAACACGTCAAGGGCTGGGCGCATGTCCAAACCTACCACATTCCCCATGCCCTGCCGGATCAGTCCCCACCGATCTCCAGTCCGATGAAAGGATTTAATAAGATCCGGGACGGCCTTTACACCTGTGGAGAATACAAGAGTGTGCCGGGTATTCAGTGGGCCCTGCTCTCCGGCCGGCGCTGCGCCGAACAGGTTGAAAAGGATCACCAAAAATTCTAAACTGATAATAAGGGCAAATCAAATGACGGATGAACTCACATATAATGATCGGGCCGCCCACGGATTGTCCTGCTGGCCGGAACGATGGGTCACGGGCTTGCGCCATCCGCCTGTACTACCTGTTCTGAACAATGAGCGCAGAAACGGTCAGACATGACCATTCAGGATACTCGCATAAAAAAGCTGAATCGAGCCTCTGCTATCAGGGGTGACTATGTCCTTTACTGGATGCAGCAGTCCCAGAGGGCTCAAGACAACCATGCCCTGGAATATGCAATCATCGAGGCAAACCGGCAGGATAAAATGGTGATCGTGGTATTCGGCCTGACACCGGATTACCCGGACGCCAACCTGAGACACTACACGTTTATGCTTGAAGGTCTGAAGGAAACCCAAGAAATCCTTTCAGCAAGGGGCATCCGGATGATCTTCCGGATCGGCCATCCGGTTCAGACTGTACTGGATATCGGGCGGAAAGCCTGCATGATAGTTTGTGATCGGGGCTACCTGAAACACCAGGTTGCCTGGCGGACCGAAGTCGCAAAAAAGTCAGACTGCCCTGTTGTTCAGGTTGAAACCGATGTCGTGGTTCCCATAGATCAGGTATCCGGCAAGGCTGAGTACGCCGCATACACCATCCGGCCGAAAATCACTCGGCAGCTGGATCAATACCTCATACCGGTGGATCAAATTGATGTCAAACATTCCTCTTTGGCGCTCCAGGTGACAGGTATGGACCTTGAAAACATACCAACTATTCTGTCTGACCTGGGCATCAATAACGCCATCCTGCCGGTATCCCCTATTTTCACGGGCGGCAACCTGGAAGCAAAGGCCCGGTTTGACCTTTTCTTAAACCAGAGTTTCCCGAAATATGCGGATCATCGTAATGAACCCAAATTCCGGGATGTTTCACACATGAGCCCGTATCTTCATTTCGGCCAGATTTCACCCGTGTACCTGGCCCTGAGAATCAAAGCGCATGCGACCATAAATCCTGAATCAGAAGCATCCTACCTGGAAGAACTGATTGTCAGAAGAGAGCTTGCTGCCAATTTTGTATACTTCAATCCATCCTATGACTCCCTGGATGGTCTTCCTGCCTGGGCGAAAAAGACGCTGGCGGACCATCGAGACGATACGCGGGAGCATTTATACACCAAACCCCAACTCATCGAGGGCCGCACCCATGACGAATATTGGAATGCTGCCATGCGTGAGATGATCCTGACGGGTTATATGCATAACCACATGAGGATGTACTGGGGCAAGAAGATACTTGAATGGAGCCGGACACCTGAAATTGCGTATGATACGATCATAGGCCTGAACAATGCCTATTTCCTGGACGGCAGGGATCCCAATTCCTATGCAGGCGCCGGCTGGATATTCGGCCTGCATGACCGGGCCTGGTTTGAACGGCCCATATTCGGAAAAATAAGGTACATGGCTGCTTCAGGGCTTGAACGAAAGTGCGATATCAAAGGATATGTCAACCGGGTGAATTCGATATCCTGAACCGGGAATCTGCCCGGGGATCATTAAATCTTTGTTGCAATAGATGCCTCCGGTTGTTAATCTGAATGATAATTTTCTGTGTACGAATCAACCCTGAGGCCGAAATCATAAATGCAGCCCTTCCAAAAAATGAGATCATTTGTTGAGTTGACCATAACCTCGATATGCATACTGATCTTTTTCTGGGTCCAGACCGGCTTCTGCTCGGACCTTGAGGTCGCCTACATCGAGTTCCCGCCCTACTATTACACCGACACAACAGGGAAACCAGACGGGTTTCTTCTCCAGCTATCTGACAACATATTCCGTCGGGCCGGGGTTAAAACGGAATACAAGAGCCTGCCTGCAAAGCGGATTTTGAAAAGCATACAAAACAATCAGAAACCCATTGCATCCCTTGGGTGGTTCAGGACGAAAAAAAGAGAGGCATATGCAAAGTATACCCGCCCGATCTATGTTAACAAACCGCTTGTCATGGTCTGCTTAAAGGAGAGTGAACAGCTTTTTGAAAAATATGAAACCCTCAGGGACGTCCTGAATGATAAGCAGTTCATCCTGGGTCACATCCAGGGATACTCCTATGGGGATGTGGTTGATGCGCTGATCAATGAGCACGCGGTCAACACCCTGGAGATCGTAGGCACCCAGACACTGTTAATGGGCATGCTGGGTGCCCGCAGGCTGTCCTATATCCTTTTTGCGCCTGAAGAGATCAAAGCCGTTGCAGAATCCGCAGGGATAAATACTAACGACCTGTCTTTTCTGCAGCTCAACGACATTCCCTATGGCGCTAGAAGATATATCATCTGCAGCAGGGCTGTTTCGGATGATATCATTGAGAAACTCAACCAGGCCATCTTGGAGATTGTTGGCGAGATTTCAGAAGAGTAATTTTTTCTAAACAGTTTTAAAGCCCAGCCTGAAGATCACTGACCATTGATCCGTATTAATAATTTATAACCATTGTAATTCGATCTGCTATGCCGTATGTATGATGGATTTAATGACTCGTGAAAGTTTTTAAGAGGCCATATGCCAACCAAGGAATATTCAAAAGCGCTATGTGCTGTGTTGTTTGCAGGTACTCTCTGGTCGTTCGGTGCACTGACCGTTCGATACATGATT
>QZLA01000150.1 GCA_004796375.1 Desulfobacteraceae bacterium | reverse complement strand
TGAACCGTTTCCGGCCCGGTCCGCATTCCAGGTCGCAGCCCTGCCGCTCGGTGCGGATATTGAAGTGGAAGCCATCTTTGAATTATAACAACTAAGGAATAACAATGAACTATACCCAATTTGCCAGACGCAACTACCTTCAAGGCCCTACTCCCATCGAACCCATGCCGCAGCTTTCCAAAGTCCTGGGCGGCGACGTCAACCTGTTCATCAAGCGGGACGACCTGCTGCCCGGTGCATCCGGTGGAAACAAGACCCGGAAACTTGAATTCTGTATTGCCGACGCCATGGAAAACGGTGCCGACACCATCATCACCTGCGGCGCGGTTCAGTCCAACCACTGCCGCCTCACCGCCTCCTGGTGCGCCAAAGAGGGACTGGACTGCCACCTGGTCCTGGAGGAACGTGTGGCCGGGTCATACAAAAAAGAGGCCTCAGGCAACAACTTCCTGTTTGAACTCCTGGATGTCAAGAGCATTGACGTGGTTGCCGGCGGATCAGATATGATGGCAGAGATGCAGAAAAAAGTGGGCGAATTGTCTGTTGCCGGTAAAACCCCCTACATCATCCCGGGCGGTGCCTCCAATGCCATCGGTGCCACCGGCTACGCCGTATGCGCCGAAGAGATCATGGCCCAGCTCAACGAGATGCGGCTTTCCATCGATCACATGGTGGTCCCCTCGGGTTCAGCCGGAACCCATGCCGGTATGGCCGTGGGCATGACCGGGGTAAACGGCAACATCCCCATTTTCGGCATGAATGTGTCCCGGCCCAAAGAGGTTCAGGAGGAGATTGTGTATAAACTCGCCGTTGAAACTGCAGAACGCCTTCACGTCCGGGGCGGCATTGACCGGGAAGCCATTGTATGCTTTGGCGACTATGTAGGGCCGGGCTACTCCCTGCCCACGGACAGTATGATCGAAGCGGTCACCCTTTTTGCAAAAACCGAGGCCGTACTGCTGGACCCGGTGTACTCCGGCAAGGCAGCCGCAGGCCTCATCAACCAGGTCAGGAAAGACACCTTTGCCAAAGGCAGCAATGTGCTCTTTCTCCATACCGGAGGTTCACCGGCCCTGTATGCCTACCTCGACACCTTCAGGAGTTAGAAACCCGTCCGGTCCGGGGCGGTCAAGCCCCGGATCGTTGCAAATCAGGGACAACCCATGATAAGAATACCCCATAGCAAGGATATTCACATATGACTGAAAAAATTGCCGGGATCATTGGCGGCATGGGACCAGAGGCCACCGTCGACCTCATGCAGCGTATCATCCGGCTGACACCGGCCCTGGATGATGCCGATCATATCCGGTGCATCGTGGACAACAACCCCAAGGTGCCCTCAAGGATAAAGGCCATCATCGAAGGACACGGCGAGGACCCCGGCCCGGCCATTGCCGACATGGGCCGGCGCCTGGAGGCGTTTGGTGCGGATTTTCTTGCCATTGCATGCAATACCGCTCACTACTATTATCCCCGGGTAAAGGATGCGGTAAACATTCCAGTAATCCACATCATGGAGCAGGTGACCCGTCACATCCTGACCCAATACCCTTTGGAGAAAAAAATCGGAATATTGGGTTCCCCTGCTGTGGCCATGACCCGGCTTTACAGGGATGCCTTTTCGCCCCATGGCCTTGAAGACATCTGGCCGGACTCGGAAGACCAGGCCGCCCTTCTGGAGGTCGTCATCAAAGGGGTTAAAAAGGGGGACACCGGAGACGCTGTGAGAAAGGCATACCAGAAGATTGCCGACAATCTCTCCGGCAAAGGGGTCCGCGTTGCAGTGGTGGCCTGTACCGAACTCAGTGCACTGGATGAAGCGTTGCCCATTGATACCGTGGATGCCGCAGATGTCCTTGCCCGTGAGATTATTGCAGCGGCGGGAAAATGAGCCTGATATTCCCCAAACTTAACGCTGAAAAAACATATAATAAAACTTTAATCCAAGGAGAAAACCAATGACAGATTTCAATGCAATGACCGAAGCCCTGGTGGCCTGCGATGCCGCCAAACTCACCGAGCTTGTCAATGCTGCCCTGGCAGCCGACGTTTCGGCCGACGACATCCTGAACAAGGGACTGATT
>QZLA01000232.1 GCA_004796375.1 Desulfobacteraceae bacterium | reverse complement strand
TCCAGGCTGACCACCATGTCCGACAAGATGAACCAGATATTCACCATCCTGAAAAAACGGGAACTGTTTTTTATCGATTCACTGACAGCATACGATTCCCAGTGCCGCAGCGCCGCGCGCCTGATGCAGGTGCCCTTTGCCACCCGGGATGTGTTCCTGGACAATATCCAGGATCCCGACTATATCACGGGCCAGTTTGACGAGCTGATCGATCTGGCCAGGCGCAGGGGCAGGGCCATCGGTATCGGTCATCCCTACAAGGCCACCCTTGAAACCCTGAAAATCCTGTTGCCGCGGCTCAACGCGGAGATTGAACTGGTTCCGGTAAAACAACTGACGGTTATCCAGCGGGGATAGCAGGTTTCAACTGCAATGCAGAAAACTTCCCGGTGCCGTCCGGGCACCAGGAAGCGTGTCTGTTTATTTCGTCGCGTGTGTGGATTCAGGTTCCGGCGAAATGATCCTTAACCTTGAATGATCAAGGGTCAGGCAGTGGCATTCTCCGATTCCATAAACTGTTCCGGGTTGGTTTTGATGCTTTGTTTGTCGCCGGACAGGTGGCGACGGACCTTTTCTTTGTGTTTTCTGATTTGAGACTTCACCTTATCTGACAGAATGTCAATGGCGGAATACATGTTTTCCGATTCTTCTTTTGCATGGATTTTAAGTTTGTCGCAGTAGAAGTTGATATCCGCAATATAGCGGATCTTTTCCTTGGATAAGACTATATGGGCATCTGCAGGCCGGTCCAGCATTTTATCGAGTTTATCGAATTTGTCTTGAACAGTGGATTTCAAGGCGTCGGAAGGGTCCATGTTTTTGAATGTAATGGAAATTTGCATAAGATTCTCCTTAGAAAAAGGTGAGTGTCTGAACAATAAAGTAACACATGAATCGGGCTCGATCAATGGTCAAAGATTTAACAAATTGGATTACTCTGGATTTTTTCTTGATTTGTTAAATCACATTGGTTACAAAACCAGAGCAGTAAGGTTTTTAATTCAGCTGGAAAGGAACAGGGAATGGATTGGTACTATGTGGTCAACAGACAGAGAGTCGGGCCGGTGTCAGACGAGGATTTCATGAATCTTGTCGCAACCAAGAGAATTGATGCCCAGACCCTGGTCTGGAATGAAACCTTGAAAGACTGGACCCCGTTTAAAAAAGTAAAGCTGCCCAAGGCGATGAAAGCAATGAAACCGGAACCCAAGCCGGAGAAACCGATGGCCAGGCAGCTGGAACAAGAGCTTGAAGAACTGCACGGCGGTGAGGCCAAGGCGGGGGAAACATCGGCATGCTCCCAGTGCGGCAAATCATTTCCCAATGACGATCTGGCAGACTTTTCCGGGTCCCTTGTCTGTGCAGCATGTAAGCCTGCTTTTGTTCAGAAGATCAAGGAGGGTGTCTCGGTCGGCGATATGGAATATGCCGGGTTCTGGATCCGGGTCGGCGCCAAGATCATTGATGGTATTATTATCACGGTGGTCAGCGTAATTATTAATTTTCTAGCCGGCATGTTTATCCTTCCCAATATGATGAATCCGGACATGAACCCGGAGGAGCTGGGCTCGTTCATGGCCCTGGCCATGATCCCTGCCGCGCTCCAGTGGGCGTTCAATGTTTTCTATATCACCTGGTTCCTGGGTAAATTCGGCGCCACGCCCGGTAAGATGGCCTTCAAGCTCAAGGTGGTGACCGGTGAAAATACCTCGATTTCCTACCTGCGGGCATTCGGCCGGTTCTGGGCGGAACTGCTCAGCGGTATGATCCTGGGTATCGGGTACCTGATGGTCGCATTTGATTCCCAAAAACGGGGATTACATGACAGGATCTGCAATACCCGCGTCGTACGTCAATAATCCATGATCTATTGCCCCAAATGCAATGCATTGATACAAACTGCCGGATTAAACTCCGGCAGTTTTTTACCCTGTCCGGTCTGCCAGACCCAAAACCAGACCTGGCTGTTTCCTGAGGCGGTCAACGATACCGAAGCGGTCCGGGAATCTGAGAATCTCATGATCCGGGATGATGCCGGCTGCTTTTACCATCCGACCAAACAGGCGGTCATCGCCTGTGATGCCTGCGGCAGGTTCCTGTGTGCCCTGTGCGATGTGGAGATGGATGGTGAGCACATCTGTTTTTCCTGCATGTCCGCAGGGAAAGAAAAAAAGACCATCAAGAACCTGGAGAACAGCCGCTTTTTGTACGATGCCCTGGCCGTGCGCCTTGCCCTGTTCCCGGTGGTCCTGTTTCCCTTCTGGTTTTTCAGCCTGATCACCGCACCTGCCGGGCTGTACATCTCCATCCGGCACTGGAACTCCATGTCAAGCATCGTCCCGCGCCGGAAAAAGCTGCGGTTTGTTGTGGCGATATTGGTGTCGGCGATGCAGATCGCGGCCTGGGGTGTCCTGGTGTATTTCTTTGTCTCAAATAAGTGGGATTGATTGATATGGCACAGGATCCTGAAACATACATAAAACTGCCGGGCAAAAGACGGCGGATCATCGTGGGCAGGGATACGGCCTACCTGAGCCCGGACCACCTGCTGACCATCGAGTCCTCCGGGTTTTCCGAGCAGTACAAACGGTATTATTTCAAGGATATCCAGGCCATCAATATCATCAAGACCCGCAAGGCCACCATCACCAATTCGATCCTGCTGGTCCTGATGATCGGTCTGTCTGTCTGGGGCGCATTTCTCTACCCCGGCGAGATGGCCCCCTTGTCCGTGTTTTTGTGGATCATCTCAGCAGTGATGCTGGTGTACTTTATCATGAACGCGCCCCAGGGAGCGTCGTGCGAGGTGTGGATCCATACCCGGGTCCAAAAGGAGAAGATCCCCTCCCTGTATGCCTCCCGCATTGTGAACAAGGCCATGAAAATCCTGGTGCCGGCCATTGAAAAGGTGCAGGGAACACTTGGCGGCGAAAACCTGAAAAACGCCCGGAACAAATTATACTTCAAAAAAGACGACCAGTTTACCCCCGGGACCCGGGTTAAAATTCCCCGGGTGCAACAGACCGGGGGCAGCCTGATCTGGCACCGCATCTCTTTTCCCATGACCATGATTTCCGGTGCCTTGATCGCGGTGGCCATTGTTTACCGGCCGCCCCTGTTCCTGGCATTTGCCAGTATCTGGATGCTGTCCGGGTTTGCCGTGGCCGTGGTTGCCGGTGCCGTGCAGACCAGAACCGGGCTTTCCGGAACGGTCAAGGCCGCCACATGGGCGTCGGCCGGCGCGTATCTCGTGATCCTGGTGATCGGCTATGTGGAAACCGTGGTGGGATGGGTGACCATGGCCTCAGAGCTGGATCCGTTCCAGACCCAGAACCAGTGGGAGATGTTCAAGGTGTATTCCAAGATGGATGTGCTTGGGACCCCCTGGATGTTCTGGCTGAACACGGTCCAGGCGTCGATCCTTATGATGATCGGGGCGGCAGGCCTGTTCCTGTTTTATAAAGACCAGAACCGGTAAGATCATGAAACCCATTCTTCGCCAGCGGTGTTTCAACCACCAGGACCGGGAGGCGGTGGCCCTGTGCCTGGAGTGCAGCAGGTATTTCTGCCGCGAATGCATCACCGAGCACCAGGACCGGGTGGTGTGTGCGGTGTGCCTTTCCGCACTGTCTCAAAAAGAGCGCCGGTCATCCTCGGGGTGGTCCAAACTGATTCACGCCTGCCTGTTTGCCGCAGGCATGCTGGTGATCTGGTTGTCATTCTACACCTTCGGCCGGTTTCTACTCAGAATACCGGCAGAATTCCATGAGGGAACGATTTGGAAGAACCTCTGGTCAGGATAGGATCCCGTCAACGGGCGCATCCGGTGGGTATGATCGAAGAGGCAATCGGTCTTGTCCGGTCCCTGCCGGCAGGACTTTTGGCCTGGTATTATCTCGGGACCGGACCCTTTTGTCTCGGCCTGCTCTATTTTACAGTGGATATGAGCAAGGGGGCGTTTTCCCATGAATACTGCTTTTCAGCATCCCTGGGCATGGCCGGGCTGTTTGTGTGGATGAAGAGTTTCCAGTCCCTGTTTGCCGTCAAGGTGTATGAGCATTTGGGACAGATCCGGATCAGCCAGTGGACGCCCCGGTCTGTGCTGCGCATGATCTATATCCAGACCATTATCCACGCATCGGCTTTGATCATTCTGCCGGTGGCGGCCCTGATCACCATCCCTCTGGTCTGGACCTTTGGCATGGTCCAGATGATTCTGGTGTGCGACTACCGCCATCCGATGCGCATCAGGACCCAGGTCAGGCATTGCTTTGACATCGGCCGGCAGTATACCCGGACCAACCACCTGGCCCTGTTGATACTGATCCCGTTCGGCCTGTTTGTGTTCCTGAATGTCGGCCTTTTGTTTTTCCAGCTTCCCTATCTGGTCAAGATGTTTACGGCCTTTGAAACCCGGTTCACCATGGGCGGGTTCAACCCGTTGAACTCCACCTTCCTGATGATTGTGTCCTGCCTGACCTACCTGTGCCTGGATCCTGTGATCAAGGCAATGTTTATCCTCCAGCGGTTTTACGGGGATGCCATGTCCACCGGTCTTGACCTGATGGCCGGCCTCAAGGCGGTCACCAAAAAGGCCGCAGGCCCGGTGATTCTGGGCAGCCTTATTTTGACCGGCCTGGCTGTCGGAAGCTCTCAGCCGGCCCGGGCTTCAGGCAGCGTGCCGACCCCGGTATATGCAGAACCGGCCGGTGAGAACAGGATCGATGCCGGTGATCTGGACCGCCAGGTCAAACGGGTCATGGCCCAGCGGGAGTACCAGTGGCGAATGCCCATACCGGAAAAGGAGACAGAAGCCACCAACTGGGTGATCTCCTTTTTTAAATGGCTCAAACCCTATGTGAAAGCAGTGGTTGAGGCAGTGGATAACTTTTTTGAAGCGATCTGGAAATTTATCCGCCGGCTCATGCCCCGGATGAAGGAGCCGGTCAATATCAAACCGGACCCCCCTGAGACAGGAACCCCCAAGTACCTGTTCTACGGCATCATGGGGATCAGTATCCTGGTGGTGGTCCTGGTGTTTATCCTGTACCGCCGGAAGAAATCCCGGCTGACCCCGCCTGAAGCAGAACCGGAACCGGTGGCTGTGGATGTGTCCGATGAAGAGATCACCCCCCAGGCCCTGCCCCATGACCAGTGGATGACCCTTGCAAGGGAGCTCATGGCTGAGAAAAAATACCGCCTGGCCATCCGGGCCATGTATCTTGGCACCCTTGCCGGACTTTCAGCCCGGCATCTCCTGGATACGGCCTTTCACAAATCCAACCGGGACTATGAACTTGAACTGATTCGCCGGGCCCACGAACACCCGGAACTGGTAAGCGCTTTTGGGCAGACCGTGCGGTTTTTTGACCGGGTATGGTACGGGGGGTATCCTGTGGCAGAACAGGATGCGGTGGTGTTTGAGAACCAGCAGAAAGGGATACTGGATGCTGTCGGGTAAACGTACAGGAACCTGGGTCATGCTGCTCATAGCAGCCCTGTTTGCCTACGGCTTGTTGTCACTGCTCATGATGCGTTTCGGCAAAGGGGATATC
>QZLA01000375.1 GCA_004796375.1 Desulfobacteraceae bacterium | reverse complement strand
GGGGATTTTCAGTCCCCTGCTCTACCGACTGAGCTACCTGGGCCCAAACAACAGAAGCGTTTATATTCTTTTTGGGGGGTGATGTCAAGGAAAAACTCATCTAATTTGAATTTATTCTGAAATCGGGTCAGGGGACCAGAAGTCGGATATGGTGGTGAGCAGATCTTTTGAAGAGGAGATGTTCAGGGCGTGGCGGTACTCCTGGGGGAACAGGTTCAGGTAATCCGGCCGCATGAACCGCTGGTCAATGAAAAGGGCCATCCCCTTGTCAGTTTCGGTCCGGATCAGGCGCCCGGCTGCCTGGAGTACCCGGCAGAAGCCGGGCATCTGGTAGGCGTAGAAAAATCCATTGCCCAGGGTCTGGTCATAATAGGTCTTGATCAGGTTCTGCTCGGGGTTGACCTGGGGGATGCCCACGCTGACAATGATCACACCGACCAGCCGGTCCCCCTCAAGGTCGATGCCCTCGCCGAAGAGGCCGCCCATGACGGCAAATCCAGTGGTCTGGCTGTCTTGGGCGAACTGTTCAAGGAATATCTCCTTGTCCGGTTCGCTCATCTGGGGCGTCTGGACCAGCAGATCTTCCAGGTCCTCTTCCAGGATCCCGGCCACCTTATCCATGTAGGCATAGGAGGGAAAGAAGACCAGGTAATTTCCCGGCTGTTGAATAATTGTTTCACGGATCAGCCCTGCCAGATCTGCCATGGAGCGTTCACGCTCCCGGTAGGTGGTTTTGATGGAAGGAAATATCAAGGGCAGCAGGTTCTCTTTAGGAAATGCCGAGGGGATCATGATGGTAGTGGTCTCGATTTCCGGTTTGAACAGCAGGGAGATATAGTACTCAAACGGATAGAGGGTAGCGGAAAACAGGATGGATGCCCCTGCTTTTTGTATCAGCTCGGAAAAGATCCGTGACGGATCAATGCAAAACAATTTGGCTGTGAGGTCTGTATCTTCCTTTTTTAGGACAAACCGGTAATGGTCGTCAAAATACTCTGAGATCACCAGGAACCCATAACATTCAAAATAGAGGTCCATGACAGGGTCCTTGACCGGGGAGTTGCCATGGGTGTCAAGCCAGGCATCGGCATGAACGGTAAATTCACGCACCAGAGCCATGAACGGTTCATCCGGGGTGTCGCTGCTCTGAAATTCATCAGGCAGTTTTTCACAGGTTTTTCGCATCTCGAGCATGAGGGTATTCAGCCGGGTCAGTATGTCGGCCAGCTTGGGTGCATCATCTTTGATGGCTCTCCGGATCTCCAGGATATGGGATTTGGAGATCTGGGCCGAATACATGGACCTGAGTCGGTCCGGCAGGTTATGTGCCTCATCCATCAGGAAGGTGATGTGCTGTGCTTTATTGTCAAAAAAGCGTTTCAGGTAAACCCGGGGGTCAAACGCATAGTTCAGGTCACAGATAATGACATCACAGGAGAGACACAGGTCCAATGACAGTTCAAACGGGCAGATCATGTGTTTTTGGGCGGTCTCTTCAATGAATTCCCGGTCAAAGGCATCGGATTCAAGCGCTTCCTCCAAAGCCCGGTGAAGCTTGCTGTAGTAGTTGGAAGCATAGGGGCAGTGGTCCATGTCACAGCCTTCATCCGACGAAAAACAGATTTTCTGTTTGGCAGTCAGGGTAATGCTTTTGATGGCCAGTCCCTGCTTTCTCATGTCATTCAGCGCTTTTTCCGCCACGGTCCGGCCAATGGTTTTGGCGGTCAGATAAAAAATCCGGTCGGTCTGGTTCATGCCCAGGGATTTTATGGCCGGGAACAGGGTGGCAATGGTTTTTCCGGTGCCAGTGGGGGCTTTGGCAAAGAGGATACGGTCATGTTTAATGGCCTGGTACACGGCCACGGACAGGTCACGCTGATTAGGCCTGAATTCTTCATAGGCAAAGGGCATGTCCATGATGGAGCGGTTGCGGACCACAGACCAGGAGGACTGGCGGAACAGCATATCGATGTACTGATAGGCCAGTTCCAGGAAAAACAGCTCCAGGGTCTCGATGTCTGCCTCCTGTTCATGGGACAGCACCTCCTGGGTCTGGACATTGGAATAGGTCAGTTTGAGTGTGGCAGAGGTGAGATCCTGAGTTTTAAGGTACATGTAGCCGTAGCACTTGAGCTGGGCCATGTGGGTTTCTTTGGGAGCGGCCGCCAGGATGGCCGGGTCCTGGGTACAGGTCTTGATCTCTTCGATGATCACCCGGCCGGGCAGGGTCTCGACCCCGTCAATGCGGCCGTGGACATCCAGGTCGATGTCATGACGGGTGACCCTGAGGGAAACCGTGACTTCACGCTGAAACGTGTCCGGCCTGAGTTCCTGCAGGCGGTTGTGCTCGTGAATGCCGGTGACGGCCCGGTCCCGGCTGACATAGGTCCTAGACAGGCTGCCTTTTTTCAAGGTGATCTCCACCAGTTCGTTGACCGAGATCCTGAATGTCTTTTGATCTGCCATGGGCATGATATATCACAGCAGGGCAGGGGGATAAACCGATCTTTGATACCACGCAGATTTAAGCGTAGCCGCATGTAAAAAAGGTATCCTGTTTGGTGAAATTCTGCTATAGATCTTCACCGGTTCCCATGGATCATGACATATTGTGACAAGGATAATTTAAATGAATCAACGCAGGCTGGGCATCGTGTACGTCCTGATATCGGCGGCCTCTTTCGGGGCCATGGCCATATTTGCCAACCTGGCCTATACAGCCGGTGCAACGCCGATCACCGTACTCTTCCTCAGGTTCTCCCTTGCAGGCCTGATCATGCTGGCCTATATCCGGATTAAAAAGATCGCAATTCCCAGGGGGCGGCTTTTGTTGATCACCATTCTCATGGGGGCGGTCGGGTATGCCGGGCAGTCGTTTTCCTTTTTTACCGCGTTGTTGTATGCCAGCTCCGGAACCGTGGCCATTCTCCTGTATCTTCACCCGGCCCTGGTCGCCCTGTTTGCCGTGTTTGCCGGTCACAGAATCACACTGCCCGAAGTTATCGCATTGATCCTGGCGCTGTTGGGGACGGTTTGTGTTATCGGGTTTGAGATGCAGGGGGAACCCCTGGGGATCATCCTGGGTTTGATGGCCGCGCTCATCTATTCCCTGTATATTATGACCGGTACCCGGGTAATGTCCCAGGCCGATGTCCGGGCATCAAGCACGGTGATCATGCTGTCCGCCGCAATGGTTTACACCCTGGCCGTGGGTATCAAGGGGATAGATCTGCCGGCAACGCCTGCAGGGTGGGCCGGTATTTTTGGGATCGTGGTATTCTCTACCGTGGTGGCAATTGTGACCTTTTTTGAGGGTCTGACCCGTATCGGGCCGGTCCATGCCACCATGCTGTCCACGCTTGAACCGGTGGTGACGGTCATTCTGGCATGGGTTTTCTTTAAGGAGGGGCTGACGGTTCTCCAGTACCTGGGGGGTGGCATGATTTTAGCGGCCGGCGTTCTTTTGGCAAGAAAACCGGCCGCCTGAAGGTTATTCTCTCATCCCCACCGGTTTGGCAAGGATTTCTGACAGGATCACCGCCTCCTTCAACCTGTCCTTTGAAAGGTGACCGAGCTTCACCGGCTGTTTCCGGGTGGAGCGTTTCCGGGTCCTGACCTGTCGGGCATGATTCGCAGTACCCGGTATGGGGCCGGGTACCAGCTCTTTTGCCGTTATGTCTGAGTCATCCCGGGGAACTTGAGATGGCAGGGGCGGCACCTCAGCGGCCGGTTCGGTCCAGTAGGGCGGCTCATGTTCAACCCCTGTTTCGGTTGACGGTTCCTTGCTCCAGAAATCCCGGGAAAGCGTGCTTTCTTCGCGTCCCGTTTCAGCAGACCAGTCCGGTAGGTCCCCTGATTCCCTTGTCTGCTCCTGGACCTCCTTTTTCCTGGCTTCCCGGGCGGCACGCTCCAGTTCGGCCTTAACCAGGTCGATCAGGTTGAACAGCCCCCCTTTCTTCTTTGCCTGTTTTTGGGAGCTGCGTTCCTTTTTGGCAGTGCCGGCCTGGTCAGGCGGCGCTGCCTGGGCCTTTTTCTTTTTGGCCTTTCTCCCTTTTAGCAGCATAAAAGCAACATAGATCAGGAAGAAGATCAGCGGTGCAAAATCATCAAAGTTCATGGCTTATTCCATCTCTTCCTCATCCGAGGAACCGATCTGTTCGCGCATCTGGGTGTCTGCCATGATATTCTTCATCCGGTAATAATCCATCACACCCAGGTTGCCGCTCTTGAATGCATCGGCCATGGCCAGGGGAACCCTGGATTCCGCATCTACAACCTTGGCGCGCATCTGCTGGACCTTGGCCTTCATCTCCTGTTCGGCCGCGATGGCCATGGCGCGGCGTTCCTCTGCCTTGGCCTGGGCAATCTTCTTATCAGCTTCGGCCCGGTCGGTTTCAAGGTCTGCACCGATATTCTTGCCCACATCCACATCTGCAATATCTATGGACAGGATTTCGTAGGCAGTTCCCGAGTCAAGCCCCTTGGAAAGTACGGTTTTGGAGATCATGTCCGGGTTTTCCAACACCGCTTTGTGGGACTCGGAAGACCCAATGGTCGAGACAATGCCTTCGCCCACCCTTGCCAGGATGGTTTCCTCTCCGGCACCACCGACCAGCCGGTCGATGTTGGCACGGACCGTGACTCTTGCCAGGGCTTTGAGCTGGATACCGTCCTTGGCCATGGCAGCCACCAGCGGGGTCTCGATTACCTTGGGATTGACACTCATCTGGACCGCTTCCAACACATCACGGCCGGCCAGGTCAATGGCAGCGGCGCGGTTGAATTCCAGGTCGATATTGGCCTTGTCCGCCGCGATCAGTGCCTGGACCACCCGGGACAGGTTCCCGCCGGCCAGGTAATGGGATTCAAGGAAATCGGTCGGGATATCAATCCCAGCTTTTACGGCCATGATCTTGGATTCCACCACGAGCTTAGGCGGAATTTTCCTGAACCGCATAAACACAATATTCAAAAGCCCTATTTTGGCGCCGGAAACCAGCCCCTGGATCCACAGGGAAACGGATGAGCTGATGATAAAAAAGGCAATAACAACAGCAATAACAATAATAACTAATAAAATGATCTGGATCGGGTTACCCATTCTCTTCTCCTTTAACTATGATTTGATTCCCGGTCACCTGGATGACCCGGACCGGGGTCCCTTTGTCGATATATTCACCCTGGGTAACGGCATCCATCCGTTTTCCCATGAGTTGAACCATGCCGGCAGGCCTCAAATCGGTCATGGCCTTACCGGATTCGTCTAAGAAGTGCTCAAGCCCAGCATCCTGGGAGGTGACACCCTCCTCTTTGGACAGGGTTTTTCTCAGTGCCACCGGGGAGTGGGCTATCAGTTTCAGGCCGGTCAGGACCAGTGCAGGTATCATGATAATGTCCAGGCCGACAAAAAACATACCGACCTGGCTGGACAGGGCAAACGCCTTATAAAGGGATACGCCGAACAGGCCGGCAGCAATGATGGACAGGATTCCGCCGGACGGCAGGATGATTTCAGCGATGATGGTGATGACACCGGCAATTTGCAGGACAATTGGCAGCAGGTAGGGCCCGCTCATGATGGATCCCCTTTTTGTTGAACAATGATTTTGCTTTTACTCAGCTCGATGACCTGGATGGTCTCCCCTTTGTCAATGTAATCGCCCTGGGTGATGACATCCAGGCGCTGATCGTGAAACTGGGCCTTACCGGACGGCCTGAGCTCAGACAGGGCGGTTCCGGTATCTCCGACGCGAACATGCCGGGTTTCAGCAGAGTCGGCATGGGAGTCTTCCAGCGTGGTGGATAAAAAGGTGCCGCCGCCGGGAACCGACACCCTTGGAAGAATGTATCTGAATGCCAGGAACGACAGTACAAGTGAGCAAATCCCGATGGCCATCACCCATATCACATTGGCCACAAAAATGTCCACCTCCCATGGCAGGTCCGGGTCGGGCAGGGTGAAGTTCTGCAGGCTGAGCACCATACCGCAGAAGATGAGTGTGATCCCTGCAATCCCGGCAATGCCGAACCCGGGGAGGATAAACACTTCAACTGCCAGAAGTCCGAATCCGGCCAGGATGATCAGCAGCTCGGTGTAGTTTGCCAGCCCGGTGGTATACTGGCTGACAAATGCCAGAAGCAGGCAGACAATTCCGATGAGCCCGGGAGCCCCAAATCCGGGTGATTTAAGTTCCATGTATACCCCGGCCAGTCCGATCATGATCAGGATCGGGCTGATGGCGATCAGGTATCCGGCCATGATTTCAGACCAGTTTTTTTCAACATATCTCACAGAATCGGCAGTCAGGTCCAGTGTTTCAAGCAGTTGATCCAAATCCTGGACACTTTGACTGGAAAAGGAGAAATTCACGGCTTCGATGTCGTCCATGGTCAAGAGTTCTCCTTTTTTGACCACGGTTTTCAGAAACTGGTATTTTTCTTTGTCCCTTTTCTTTAATTCATTGAATTCATCCCGGTCGTAATAATGGATCTCATTGTCCTTTTTAACCTGGACAATCTCCTTGTCTTTGCTCACCATGGCTTCAGCCAGGACCTGGGGAAAGCCGTTGCGTTTGGCAAGCGCCCGGAATTTGGCCCGCAGCGGTGACTGGAATTTTTCTCCCATCTCCTGGACCCCCTCCTTGGAGTAGGTTATGGGTGCGCAGTCGCCAATCGTGGTCCCTGTTTTCATATACAATCGACCCGATGACAGGGCGATCAAAGCACCTGCAGAAATGGCCTTGGTCTTTGCATAGGAGATGGAATCCGCCTTATCAATGGTTAAGAGGGTTTCAACGATTTCCAGGGCTGAATCCACCCGTCCGCCAAATGTATCGATCTCAAAAATGATCGGTCCTTTTGTCTTTTCTTTGTTTTCCTCAACCGCACGTTTGATAAAGGCGGCCATGGCAGGGCCCACCTCGCCATTGACCGGGATCACCACCGGCAGGGAGGTGTCTTCCTGGCCGACAGCAGGCGCCAGGCAGAATAGGATCAGGAAAAGGCAGTACAGGATGTTTTTCATTGAAGCTCCTGTTGCGACTGGTGGATGAAACTGATTTCTAGGTGTAATCTACTTGGTATTGATCATATGCGTCAATGAAAAAAATCAGGACACGGCAGATGAGGGAAAAGGGATGTGATAAAAAATACCACTTTGTGGCATATTTGTTCTCTTTACTTTTGCAATTCCCACCCTATTTTAGGTGAATACATGATGTAACCCGATCCGGCGGTTCACCATCAGCCGCAATTCAACATATCTTGTGATCCAAAAGGAGGGGATGATGAAAGTAAACAGTACAGTCCACCCCGGAAGCACTCCCATCGATCCGGCCGTTATCCAGGCGTTCAAGACGGCTGCCGAAAAACGGGGGAACGGGTATGTCCCGAGATCCCGTCATCTGAACCAGGATGGCAGTGCCGTGTATATCAACCGCCTGTTTCTTGAAACCAGCCCCTATTTGAACCAGCATGCCCACAACCCGGTAAACTGGTATCCCTGGGGGGAAGAGGCCATCAGGCTGGCAAGAGAGAAGGACCTTCCCATTCTCCTGAGTGTCGGCTACTCAACCTGTCACTGGTGCCACGTCATGGAAGAGGAGTCTTTTGAGGACAAAGAGATCGCCGAGGTGATCAACCGCAATTTCATTCCGGTCAAGGTGGACCGTGAAGAGCGCCCGGATGTGGATTCAGTTTACATGAAAGCGGTCAATATCATGGGATTAAACGGCGGATGGCCCCTGAATGTGGTGCTGACACCCGAGCTTGAGCCCTTTTTCGGTGGGACCTATTTCCCGCCCCGGGATGGGGAGCGCGGTGCGCTCATGGGCTTTGTCAATATTTTAAAGCGTATCGGTCAGGCCTGGCAGCACAGCAGGGACACGCTTGAACAGAGCGGGGCCTCCATTTCCAAACAGATCCGGGACATGTCAGTGGCGGGCGCGGGCACTTCGACTCCGGACGCAGCCATTTTTTCCAAGACCCTGTCATTTGTCCGAAAGCAGTTTGATCCGGATCACGGCGGGTTCAAGGGCGCACCCAAGTTTCCGTCATCCCTGCCGTCGTCCCTGCTGTTCAGGATATATCACCGGTCAGGGGACAAAACCGCTTTGGATATGGCCCTGTTCAGTCTTGAGAAGATGGCCTTGAGCGGCATGTATGACCAGGTCGGCGGCGGTTTTCACCGCTATGCCACGGATAAGGCATGGCTTGTGCCCCACTTTGAAAAAATGCTCTATGACAATGCGCTGCTGGCATCTGATTATGCGCAGGCGTTTGAGATTACAAAAGATCCATTCTTCGAGCATATGACCCGGGATATCCTAGCGTATGTCCGGCGGGAGATGACCTCGGAACAGGGTGCGTTTTTTTCTGCCACCGATGCAGACAGCCAGAATCTTAAAGGGGAAAGCGAAGAGGGATTTTATTTTACCTGGACACCCAATGAGCTGGATGAGGCCCTTGGAGACGAGCTGTCCCGTCAGATTCAAAAGGTCTTTGGTGTCACAGGCCCCGGCAACTTTGAGGGCCGCAATATATTCTCTATGCACCAAAGACCCGGAGTGTTTGCCGATTCAGGGCAGACCGGTGACCAGGCGCTCTGGGACCAGATCCAAAAAGCCAGGAACATTCTTCGGGACAAACGGAATGAACGGCCCCTTCCCATCCTGGATGATAAAGTGATCACATCGTGGAACGCGTTGATGATTTCAGCCTTTGCCCATGCCGCCAGGATACTGGAAGACCGGTCTTATTACTCCACAGCGCTGGATGCGGCACATTTCATCCTGGAAAATATGATCAAAGATCATCGGGTTTACCGGTCATCCAAGGATTTTGAGATGAACACCCAAGGGTTTTTTGAGGATTATGCATTCCTGGTGCAGGCCTGTCTCGACCTGCACGATACATCCGTGTTTTTCAAACAGGAATCCGACTGGCTGAACAGGGCGCTGGAGATCCAGTCCTGGGGACAGGGGCTCTTTGCGGATGAAGCGGGCGGCGCATACTTTATGACGGTTGAGGATGATCCGTTCATGATTGCCCGTGAAAAGGTGGGGATGGACAACGCCATTCCTTCGCCCAATTCCGTGGCATTGATCAACCTGATGCGGCTATACACACTCACGGACGAGGCGCATTATCTGTCTGAAGCAAAGCGGCTGATCCAGGTATTCGCTCCCCAGGTCGAGCAGTATCCCCACGCCTTTTCCATCATGCTCATCGGGCTGGATATGTTCCTTCACCGGACAGAATAGCCTGAAGATCAACGGGCTGCCGTTTCCCATGGGGGCGTTTGTTGTCTGATGCGACCACCATGGACGGTCTGAATCCATACAGGCGTGATTTGAATTTATCCTTGAAAAAGTCAGGGTTTTCAACCGCTTCTTTGCCAAAGGCCTGCCGGATAAAATCGAATTTGCGGATATACTGCGGTATGACCACCAGGTGTTTAGCAGCCGGGATTTGAGACTCAAGCAGGCCCTTCATCTGAAGGCCGTATATCTCTTCAATGGAATCCGAATCATGAAAAATGGATGCCCCTATACCATCATGGTTGCCGGCGTGAATAATATGCCTGGATTCCGGATTGGAGAAAAAGTAGAAGATCCCGCCAAGATATACAAAATACACCGGTGAGGACCATGGACATTCACCGGTGTTGACCGACAGGGTCATGACCCGTGTGTGATAGAGTAACTGTTTGACTTTTTCCTTTTCCATATGTAATCCCATTTACGCAGGTTTGGTGATCCGGGTCAATAGTGATTCCTGTCAATACGATGGGACCGGCTGTAAATAAAGGTTATTAAAAATACCGGAAATATGGTTTAATGCAGGTTCAACAAAGGAGATTAGTATGACCAGACGGGTCATTGTAGGTATTACAGGTGCGAGCGGGGCGATTTACGGGATCAGGCTCTTAGAGGTTCTCAAAACAGCAGGTGTTGAAACCCACCTGATCATCTCAAAGGCAGGAGCAATGACCATCGGTATTGAAACCGGGTATTCCATGGACGCTGTCACCGCCATGGCCTCGGTCACCCATGCCG
>QZLA01000356.1 GCA_004796375.1 Desulfobacteraceae bacterium | reverse complement strand
TGAGAGGATATATTCTTTCAGGATTTGCCGCCGCTCAGGTGTGGCAAAAATGATTTCAGAATACAGGTTGCCGTCCTGGGCGAACAGGCGTCCGACCATGCCGAATTCCAGGCGGTAAATCGGGCTGGAAAACTCAAGGGTCCTGCCCAGGGCGATGGATTGTTTTGACAGGAACTCGCCAAAACAGAACGTGGCAAAGTGGCGCAACGCCTGGACGATTGCCATGATATCATCGTGTTCCCGGGCATTGGACTCGATAACGATGGCTCCCCACAGGGAGAGCTGGTCCCGAAGCCACTGGCACGCTTCTGCCTGGCGTCCCGGCGTAGCGACGATAATCTGTTTGTCCAGGGAAGACAGGGTCGGTCCGAACAGGGGATGAAGTCCCATGACCGGTCCGGTATGGCATTTAAGCATGGCTTCCAGCGGGGCCTGTTTGATACTGGTCAGGTCTGCGAGCACCGTATCTTTGTCAAGCAGGGGACTGATCTGCGCAATGGCTGAAAGGGTGGCATCAATGGGGACAGATATGATGGCCAGGTCCACCCCCCGGCAGAGTTCAGGGGCATTGGGCCAATCCGTCTTATCCAGAATACGGACCTCATACCCGGCACGGGTAAACAACCGGGCAAAATATTTCCCCATCTGGCCTGCACCGCCCACAATCAAAACCGTCATGCCAGGTTTTAGGGCCGTCTTTTTCATGTGCCCGGACTGGGAGACACGAGAGTACCTGAGTATGATCCGGTAGAGATCCTCCATCATATCCGGCTCAATGCCGGAACCGTCAGCATCCTCCCGAAGCCTGGATATCAGGTTTTCTTCCCTGGCCGGATGGTAGACAGGAACATTGAATTCCTTTTTTAAATCAATGACTTTTGATACTTCCTGCTGACGTTTAGCCAGCAGCGAAAGTATTTTTTTATCGATTTTGTCAATTTGAGTTCGATATTCCTTGATTTTTGTGCTAAACTCTTCTTTACTATCACTAAATTGCATGGCCGACTCTAGTTAATCAAGTGAAAAAGTGCAATTTCCATAATTATAAAACACGCTGATCATAGCAGATGATACAAATAAATAACAGGAAATGATTATGGAGCAAAGTTCAAATTTACTTGATCGGGTACTGAGGAAAATCAAGAGAATGCCCGATGCTCAGCTTGAAGAACTCTATGATATTCTGGATTCTTGGGATAAGGGAGAAAACAGAGAGTACCAGCGCATGCAGACCAATACGCCCGTGGATGTGGTTGTCGAGGGGAGATATTTTCAGACCCACTCCAAGGACATCAGTGCCGGCGGTGTTTTTATTAATGCATCAGGCAGTTTTCAAGTCAATCATGAAGTCCGGCTTGTGTTCTCCTTTCCCGGACAGGAGCGGCCGTTTAAACTTGGAGGGAAGATTGTCCGGGTGGAAAAAGGCGGCATTGCCATAGAGTTTGACAAGATCAGCCCCTATTTTAAAAAGATCCTGGATGAAGCCATCTGGGAAAAGTAATCATCCAAGGGGATGAACCCGTCGTTTGTCCCTTGAGTTTTCTCATTTAATGCACATCTTAGGGTTTAGACGATAGATGCCTTCAAAACGCCTGAACCCGTTAAGGCCTTGAGCAAACAGACAGTAAAAACGGAAGCAAACGTACAGCCCAAAAAATGATCCCGGGTTACCGGCAGCGAGTCGAAAGCGGAACTATAAGAAAGATCAAATCATCATTATGACGCAAAAAGCATTTGTAAACCAGGACCTGATGGCGACGTTCAATTGCCCGAGGTGCCAGAAATCCAAGCGGATGGATGTATCCAGGTTCTGCAGCCAGCAAAAAGAGATCAAACTGCGGTATAAATGCAAGTGCCAGTATTCCTACTCGGTTGTGCTGGAGCGGCGTAGATATGTCAGAAAGCCCGTACGTCTTCTGGGAAACGTGTTGAGAGAGCGGAAACGATATGCCATGAAGGTTGAAGATCTGTCGCGATATGGTATGCGAATCAAAATGATCGACCCGTTGTCACCGTTACAGAAAGAGGATGTACTGGAAATCGAATTTAACCTGGATGATGCCAACCATACCAAGGTAAACAAAGAGGTGATTGTTCAGACCCTCATGCCCCAGGCCATAGGGGTAAAGTTCAAGACCACGGATCATTACGACCAGTTCGGTAAATACCTCCTCTTCCATTTCGGATAATTTTCCGTTGGTCACCAAAGCCCTGATAACAGGTCGCAACAGGAGAAAGGATCGGGCCGTGTCTGGCCGGATTAATTCTTGTCGGAGTCTGTTCCCGCCATCAAATCCGGATACAGCCTGTTGGCACAATCCGGGCAGATACCGTGGCTGAATCGGGCATATGAATGGGCTCTTAGATAGGATTCGAGCTTGTTCCAGTACCCCTTGTCATCCCGGATCTTTTTACAGGATGAACAGATGGGGAGGAATCCGCTCAGGGTTTTCACCTCATCCAGTGCTTTTTGGAGATCTTCAACCAGTTTTATTCTATCCTGTTCATCCTGTTTTCTTTGTGCAATTTCCTGCTCTAACAACCTGTTTTTAATTTCAAGGTGCCCACGATAGTGTTGTCTGAAATATTCCAGCCAATAGGTAACGGCCGTTACGATGAAGTAGGAAACAATAAACCGGTTTTTAAATGCAAAGGGATATTCGAACGTGACAGGTGAATCAAAGGGATAGAAGAAGAGTGTGGATACAAGGGCGATGATGGCCGTGTTCCAGATGGCGCCCTCAGCTTTACCCATTAGGAAAAATGAGATCAAAGGAAAGGTATACATCCAGAGAATTTTTGAGCCCCCGTCCCCACCGAGGATGAGTGAGTATATCAACAGGGATATGTAAAGGCCCGCATTGATCCGGTAGATTACCTGACCATTTCCATGGCGTTTTGCAATCATCCATCCAGTGACCAGCCCGCCTGCAGATAGGAACACAAACAAGATCATCAGCCATTCACCCTTGAGCAGATTCAGTATACCGTAGACGATCATGGTGGGAATCCCGGCCAGCAGGAAAATGGAATAGTGCCTGAGCCGGGTTTTCTCCCCGTCAGATATGGGCGCATGGTTTATGGAGTCAGAGATATAATCCCTGAAGGGCTGCAATAATTTCAAGGGGCTGCCTGCTTTCTGTCGTCAACTGAGTGCAATGTTAAGCAATGTGACTGGGAAATACGGTGCTGCTAAGGATTTCATTCTACACCCTGACGACGCAGAGTTCAAATGAAAAGAATCATATTTTAAGTATCAGATAAATTGACTAAAAAAAAATGACCTGCTATCTATAATCTGTTTCTAATTCTTTCCAGAAAGGAGGGGGCATGGAAAAAAAAGTCCTTGTACCCGTCGCACAGGGTACGGAAGAGATGGAGGCCATTACGATCATTGATGTACTTCGTCGCGCTGGGGCTCAGGTTGTGGTCGCATCGGTTGACGATATCACCATCAAGGCATCCAAGGGTATTGAGTTTAAGGCAGATAAGCTGCTAAAGGACTGCATGGACGATACATTTGATCTGATTGTCCTTCCCGGGGGGATTCCCGGGTCCATGAATCTAAGGGATTCAAAGGATCTTGCGGCGATGCTCAAAAAACAGGCAAAGGAAGATCGTTATTATGGCGCGATCTGTGCCGCACCGGCCATTGTCCTTCACCATCACGGCCTGGTAACACCGGGTAAGGTGACCTGTCACCCCGGATTTATCGAGCATATCGACAACGGCAATATTGTGGAATCAAATGTCGTGGTGGACAGTAAATGCGTGACCAGCCGAGGCGCAGGAACAGCCTGCGACTTTGCGCTTGCCCTGGTTGAGATTCTATACTCGACTGACAAGAAGAAAGAAGTGATGCAGGGGCTTGCCCTGGCCGTGGATTAACCATACATGCCGGTATCGATATTCAGCTTTGCCGACCTTCTGACCCGCCACCGGGAAAGGATGATCCTGGAGTGGCGGGACCGGTTGAAAACCCAAGTGTCCAAGCACTATGCCAAACGGCCCGCAGATGAGCTTTTAATGACCACGGGGCGGGCCTTCGACGGGTTTTACGACCTGTTGTGTAATGACGACTATACCGGTATCGATGCATTCATCAGCGAGATTACCGATGTGCGATTGGGTGCCGGGTTTCCGCTGGATGATGTCCAGAAGGCATTTGAGCTTTTCCGTCAGATGCTTATTCCCATCCTGATCAAGGAATGCCCACCGGATCTGCTTACCCGGAGCATTGAATCCGTAAACCGGTGCCTGGCATATACCATTCACAAATTTTCCAACCATTTCCAGAAGATGCATGAGCGGTACCTCAAGGAGTATGCATCACAGCTTGAGAAGGACGTTGCAGCAAGAACCATAGAGCTGAAGGAATCCGAGCATAAATATAAAATGCTCGTGGAGAACATTTCAGACGGCTACCTGGTACTCCACAACGAAAACGTCATCCTGGTCAATTCTGCATTCTGCAGTATGCACGGGTTGAAAAAGACCAATGTGTTCATGGCGTCTTTTCTGGATTTTGTGGCAAAGGACAGCCGGGAAAAGGTCAGAAAAATTATCAGCCGGAAGGTGGTCAACGGGTTTCAGCCAGGCCCCTTTGAGTACCAGCGGTTGACCCTTGAGGGTGAGTCCCTGCCCACGGAAATGAGTTTTACACCATCCCGGTTTAAGAAGCGGGATTACAACCTGTGTATATTGAGGGATATTACCAAGCGGGTGGAGATGGAAAAAAAGAGCCGTGAAATGGAACGTATGGCTTACATCGGTAAAATAACGGCATCTTTATCCCATGAACTCAGAAATCCGCTCTCTTCGGTTAAAATGAATCTTCAGATTCTCGGCCGGAATCCGGAATTCAAAGGCAATGATCATCGCCGGCTGAAGATATCTGAGAAGGAGATTCACCGCCTTGAAGGGATCCTGCAACAGCTCCTGGATTATTCCAAGCCCATAGCGGTTCATTTTGCCATGATGGATATCAATCCGGTGGTCGAGTTTTGTGCAGAACTCTTGAACGGTAAGTTCTTGAAACGACATATCGCATGTTCCGTGGTCACAGATCATTCTCTGCCCCGGTTGATGGCAGATAAGCGTAGAATTGAACAGGTGGTGATCAATCTTTTGCTGAACGCCATGGAGTCCATTGAGGGAAAAGGTGAGGTGACGATTTCAACGGGAAGGCACACCACCGGCCCGGAGCCGTTTGTCGTAATCCGGGTTCAGGATGATGGAAAAGGCATTGAAAACAAGGAGCTGCCTCTTGTGTTTGACCCATACTACACCACCAAAACCACCGGGACCGGCCTGGGACTGGCCAATGTCAAACAGATTGTTGATGCCCACAATGGGTATATCAACCTGATCAGCACAAAAGAACCGGGTCGTTCCGGGACCACATTTGAGGTGTTTATTCCCAGAGGAGGTGCCCATGGTTGATCTGCTGGTTGTGGATGATGAATATCCCATCCGGGAATCCATTGCCATGTTCATGTCGGAAAAGGGACACCAGGTCCATATGGCAACAACCGTGAAAGAGGCTGTGATTGAATTTGAAAAAGCAGCCCCCCAGGTGGTGATCCTGGATATCCGGCTGCCCGACGGCAGCGGACTGGATGCCCTCAGCAGGATGCAGGCGATTGATTCACAGAGCAAAATCATCATGATCACGGCCTTCCAGGACATGGAAACCACCATAGAAGCGATGAAGCGGGGCGCCTATGACTATATCCATAAGCCTTTGGATGCGGATGAGCTCGAAAAGACGGTCGCGGAAGCCATAGAAAGCTTTGAAGCCGATATCCGTTCGGAGAAAGGCCAAGACCTGCCCGAGTGCAGGCCGGCGTTTGATCACAGTGAAATCGTCGGAAAGAGCCGGGAAATGAAAGAGGTGTTTAAAATGATCGGCATGCTCTGTCAGAACCGCGCCACAGCCTTGATCACCGGCGAAACCGGCACAGGGAAGGAACTGGTAGCCCGGCGGATCCACCTGAGCAGCCCGGAATGCCATGAGCCGTTTATTACATTTGACTGCTCTGCGGTTGTTGATACGCTGTTGGAGAGTGAGTTGTTCGGCCATGAAAAGGGCGCGTTTACAGGGGCCGTGAACTCCAGGCCCGGAAAAATAGAACTGGCCGGCCTGGGAACATTGTTTCTTGATGAGATCGGCGAACTGCCGTTAAACCTTCAAAGTAAACTTTTAGGGTTCCTTGAGCGCAAGGAGTATATGCGAGTCGGCGGTAAAACGGTTCTTCAATCCCGGTGCCGTATCATTGCGGCCACCAACAGGGATCTTGAAAAGATGGTCAAAGAAAAGCGGTTCAGGGAAGATCTGTATTACCGGCTGAAGGTGGTCATGGTGACCTTGCCGCCGCTGAGATCACGATTGACGGATATACCTGACCTGGTCAGCCATTTTACCGATAAATGCGCCCATGAACTGGAGATCAGTCCCTTGAAACTCCAGGATGGCTGTATGGAGCGGCTCAAACGCCATGCATGGACCGGCAATGTCAGGGAACTTGAAAATATCGTGGTGTCTGCAGCCATCCGTTCCAGGGGAAGTGTCATCCTCTTGGATACCATTGACAGCCTGCTGGAAAATGAGACGGCCGTCGAACCGGCACAAGCCAAAACCCAATCCCTTTCCCAGGTCGAAAGTGACCATATCTTCAAAATTCTGGAATCCGAGGGCTGGAATAAGACCCGTGCGGCCCGGATCCTGAATATCTCCCTGCCCACTCTGAGAAAAAAGATCAAAAAATTCGGGATCGATGAAAGTTGACCCTGGACTGAAAGAAACTTTCTAGCACAGGCAAACTCCTTTCTACCATTTTGACTGTTTCAAGATGTGATACAATCTGAAATTTCTGTATTTTCAGAAGGTTATCTGGGGCTCTTTTGCGTGTTATTTCATGGCATATCATTTGCTCTAAGGATAGGCATGAAGCTTCATGGAAAACTGTTTGGAATGTCTAACCGTTTTAACACGTAAGGAGAAAATGAATGGAGTCAACTCGAAAGAAAAAGAACAACCTGATTTTTCTAACCTTGTTCCTGGTTCTCACTGTGTTGTGCTGGTGCCCTGTCGGATACGGAAGTTATGGTGAAGTGGCAATGATTTTCGGAATGCCCTCCTGGGCGTTCTTCATGTTGGTATTTGGTGCCGTCCTCTTTGTACTGGAGTGGATTTACCTGTTCTGGACCGATCTTGCGCTTTATGATGATGATCTTGAAACGATCATGACAGAACTTGAAGCGTTGGATGAAAAAGAACTGATCAAGGAGGAGGTGTAAATATGGTTGCTGTTACGATTATTACCGGCATCTGCCTGGTATCGGTTTTCATCAGTTACATAGCGTTTCGAAAGGGCTTTACTAAAAATGCCGACGATTATTTTGTGGCCGGATCAAGCCTGGGGTATTTTGTTCTGATTTTCAGTCTGCTGGCTTCATTCTTAAGTGCGTTCTCCATGTTCGGCATGTCCAGTTTCGGATACCGCCTGGGATATGGCTCTCTATATGTGCTGACTGCCAATCTCGTTCCCCTGGGATTTTTATGGTATTTCATGCATAAGAAAACATTTTTACTGGGACGGGCCCGCAAATGGATGTCCATGGGTGCACCGTTTGGTGAACGGTATGGAACCGCTATGCGGATCATCCTGGTGCTGGTGGTGCTGGTGGCATCCATCCCCTACCTGGTCGCCCAGATCCAGGGGATCGGTGTGATGCTGGAGGCCATGAGTGAAGGCATTATCTCCTTTCATGTCGGCCTGTTTTTTGTTCCCTTCTTCATTGCCCTGTATCTGATGATGGGTGGCATGAAAGGGGCGGCCTGGGTGAATGCCATCCAGGGGGTGTTCTTTTCTGTCATGGTGTTTGTTCTGTTTTTCTTCGTGATGATGAAAAACGGCGGGTTTATTCCCACCATGGAGATGGTCATCGCCAAGCACCCCAAACTGTTCCAGATCGGATGGGCCGGGGGAAAGGTGTGGAGTTATCCCATGATTTTCGGTATGGCGGCAGCCATGTGCCTGGGCTGTGTCTGTTTTCCCCAACCCTATATGCATGCCTATTCCAGCCGGTCGGTACGGGGGTTTAAAGCCATGGTTCTGGCATTCGGCGGGATCTGCCTGGTGGTGATCACCATGCCGACCCTGATCGGTATTGCCGGTACCATCATTGTTCCGGGGCTCAAAGGGGTTCAGGCGGACAAGATTTACGGGCTTGTGGCATCGGCCACCATGCCGGACTGGCTGGCCGCCTTTGCCGTGGCCGGAGGATTCACCGCAGCCATGTCCACTGTGAATGGTTTGGTGTTCGGTAATGCCACCAATATCTCAGTGGATATCATTAAAATCATCCGCCCGGAAACCAAGCAGTCCGATCTCATCAATATCGCCAGGATATTTGTCGGTATCATCATGGCGGTATGCGTGGTCATTGCATGGAATCCCAATACACCGGTGGCGGAATTGTCTGTCATTGCATTCGGCACGGTGGCGGTCACCTTTTTTGCGCTGTGGGGCGCCTACTACTGGGAACGGGCGACAAAAACCGGGGCCATTTTGTCCACACTGGTCGGCGTTGGCCTGAATGTCACCTTTTTCCTTGTGGGCGGAAAGAAAATGGTACTCTTCCCCCAGGAGTCGCTTTTTAACCTGAACGGGTTTCTGGCATCCTTTATCGCCTCCGGTGTTGTGTTCTTTGTGGGGTGTTACCTGACGCAACCGGGCAGGATAGAAGAAAAAAGCCTGAAACTGTTTTTCCATCAAAGTCTAACCAAGTAAGCCATCAGGAGGATATGACTCATGACACTGGATCTTCTCAATTCTGAATTCTTCAATGCAGCGGATTACTTCCTGGACCGGCATATCCGAGAAGGCCGCCAGGACAAGGTGGCGATTCTATGTGAGGATCGAAAGATCACTTACGGCCAGTTGGCCAATGATGCCAACCGGTTCGGTAATGCACTGTTATCCAGCGGTATCCGCATGGAGGACCGGGTCGCCATGCTCATGCTGGACACGGAAAAATTCCCCACGGTATTCCTGGGTGCGATCAAATCAGGTGCGGTTCCCATATGCCTGAACACCCTGATGCGGCCCAAGGATTACCTCTATTTTCTGAATGACAGCCGTGCACGGCTGCTGGTGGTTGACGAGGCCCTGTGGCCCAATATCCAGGAGATCCGGGGACAGCTGGATTACCTGGAACAGATCGTGGTGGTCAACGGCAGCCGGCCGATACCGGACACACGGTCCTATGA
>QZLA01000242.1 GCA_004796375.1 Desulfobacteraceae bacterium | reverse complement strand
GTATGCGTGTGCCACCGGGCTCCCGAAGCGGTCAGGGACAGGAATAGGAATCAAAATTCTTATCATACACACCGACACATTTAAACGAACCGGTCCCCCCGGTATTCTCCACGGTCAGAAAGCTGAGTTCGGCATCATCCGACCCGTTGACCACACCTGAGAAGTCAGATCCGTTCATGTCGATGGTGCCGGTGATCCGGGTCACATTCTCACCCGACCCCTTGATATCCACAAAGGGCTTCATGTCCAGATGCCCGGCACCGATATCGTAGATCCCCGGCTCGATAAACACCAGGTATGGATTGTCCTCAGAGGCATCCGTGATCTTGTCCAGGGATTGCAGCAGTGCATCGCCACTGGCCCGCTGGGTCGATTTGGGGCTGACCAGCACCGTGCGTTTCGCCCGTTTACCCCCTGCAATCACATAAAAATCAGCCCAGGCCAAACCGCATGCCAGGCTGATACAGATGAATCCCACGATACTTGTCCATGCGCGTTTCACCCATGCATGTTCCATTGGATCGCCTCCTTTTCAAATATGGTCAGGATGATTTTCTATTCTGGTATGTTACACCATTGATTTCAATAAAAAAATCAATATGGTTTTGACAATTCTCGTTTCGTTCACTATGTTATGACACTTAACGCCGGATATAATACCCGTCACAAGGAAAATCGATGTCTGAGCCATCAACATCATTAAATAAAATCATCAATGCCCGATACCCGGGCCTGACGAACAAGGGAAAGTTGCTTGCGGAGTTTGTTTTATCCAATCCGGACAAAGCCGTGTTCATGACCACCCGTGAACTTGCGGCTGCCGTCGGCACCAGTGAAGCCACGGTGATCCGGTTTGTCCGCCAACTGGACTACCCGAGTTATCCCCTGTTTATAAAGGCGGTGAAGAACCTCATCGACACCGAGTTGACCCTGATCGAACGCAACCGAATGGCCATGCCGGTGATTCAAAGTGAAGATGCGGAATTTGAACGAATCATATGGCAGGACATTGAAAATATCAAAGCACTGACCCAGCAGATTGACCTGGATGAGGTCAAAAAGGTCAAGAAGCTGCTCAAAGATGCTAAATCCATTCATATTATCGGTTCAAGACTGTCTTACTCTCCTGCATTTTACATGGGCTGGACCCTGGCCAAGGTGAGGCCCCATGTGGAGATCCTCAAGGGCAGTGACCGCACCACCATTGACCGGTTGACCCTGGCAGGACATAAAACCGCCGTGGTGGTCATTGCCACCTCACGCTATCCCAATGAGCTGATCAAAATCGGGAAGCATGCCAAACGCCTGAAGCATAAGCTCGTTCTGTTGACGGACAGTACCGCCTGCCCCCTGGTTCCCTTCAGTGATCATGCCCTGGTCAGCCCCCTGAAAGCCATCCCTTTTCTGGGCAGCCCGGCATCACTCATCAGCCTGATCAACTACCTTGTGCACTCCCTGGCATCGGATATGGGAGATGCGCTCAAATCCCACCAGGAGAGACTCGAACAGGCCTATCTGGAAAATGACATCCTCTTTAACTACTAATCTTCGGTGTTTGCACCGCATAGATCATTTAAACTGCCATGACCGAATACGTAAATATATGTTTCAACCCCTTTGATATTAAGGGCCGTATAAAAACAAACAGCACCATCTCAGAGGCTGCTCAGCAGCTCAATGTCCCTTTGCGGTCGGAATGCGGCGGTAAAGGAACCTGTGGAAAGTGTAAGGTCCGGGTCGACGCATCCCATGCATTAACCCCGAAAACTGCTACGGAAAACAAGGTCCTCGGTGATGATCCGACTCCCGACATCCGGCTGGGTTGCCAGGCCAGGGTCATTGACGATCTCACCGTCATGGTGCCCGAAGATGCCATTGCCCCCATTAAAGCCCTGGACAAAGGCATTGACGGTAAAACCACACTGGCATCGCCGGTCAAGACCATCCGGAACCGGGAATCGAACGGTACCCCCATCTTGGGCGTCGCGGTGGACATCGGTACCACGACCATTGCCGTATATCTTTGCGACATGAACTCGGGAGATATTCTCAGTGCCCAGGCAGCGGTCAATCCCCAGCGCCCGCATGGTGAGGATGTCATTTCCAGGATCGCGGCCGTCCGGGAGAATCCATCCATGCTGCATACGCTCCAGCATCTTGTTGTAAAGGCGTTGAATGAACTGATCACCGCCTGTCTGAAAACCGGCGGGTATCAGCATGATCATATCCATTCCATGACCATTGTGGGAAACACCACCATGCAGCATATATTCTCCGGGTTGGATATCAGCAACCTCGGGGTGTCGCCCTATCTGCCTGAGACTGTGGATCCGGTCAGGCTTTTGGCCGGGGAACTCGGGCTTCGGATGCCGGATGAAACGCCGGTGTATGTTTTTCCGGTCATCTCCGGGTTTCTTGGCGGAGATATCCTGTCTGCACTGCTGGGAGACCGGTCATTTGATAAAACGGACACCACGCTCATTATCGATATCGGGACCAACGGAGAGCTGATTCTAACGGAAAATGGCAGGTTCTGGGCCACCAGCTGTGCCACAGGCCCTGCCCTTGAAGGCGCCCAGATATCCTGCGGCATGAGGGCTGCGCCTGGTGCGGTCAGCCGGGTTTTCTATGTTCCGTCACCAGATCCCCGGATCGAATTTGAAACCATTGGAAATAAAAAGGCCGTTGGGATCTGCGGTTCCGGAATCATTGATGCCATGGCCGCCATGAGAAAGGCCGGTATTATCCAGGAAACCGGGAACCTGAAGGATGGGTTGGAAAAATCATATACCTTCCCCGGCGCCTCCATCCGGATCACACTCAAGGATATCCGCCAGGTTCAACTGGCCAAATCCGCCCTGTTTGTCGGTATCGAATCTCTGCTTGAAGCCGCGGGGGTCTCCCGGGTAGACAGAACCATCCTTACCGGTGCGTTCGGTGCGCGGTTCAACTGGGAAAACGCCCGGGATATCGGTATGATTCCTGACTCGATCTGTCAGCATTCCATTGAAAGTGCCACCAATCTGGCCGGGTCCGGGGCTGTGATGGCACTGCTGGATGATCAGTATAAGCAGAAAATTGAAACCATTGCCCGAGAGGTCACCTTTCTGGACCTGGCAACCACCCCGGATTTTATCACCCGATTTTCCGACGCCACCCGTTTCCCGGAAATATAAACCGTTGCCATGAACACTGTTTCATTCAACAGTTTACATCCATAGGCTGGATACCGGGGTATCCGGGGAGTATCCCTTTCTGAGCTGCGCCTGCAGAAGTTCTGCAGTGGCCAGGGCATCGGTCAGGGCATGATGGGCCTGATAACAGGGAAGCCCGTACCGCTGACGTGTGTCGGCCAGCCTCAAGGAGGGCGCAGGCTCGGGCCGGATCCAGCCTTTGAGCCTGTTTCTCATCCGCCCAAGACGCGTTCTCCCTTTGATTTGCCTGGCCTCAACCGCCATGGTGTCAATCATTGGAAATTCTAGGACCTCACCCATTCTTCTGAGGGTGGTATGATAAAGGAACTGGCGTTCAATGGCATGGTAATGCACCACCACCACATGGCCTTTCATGGCCGGCAGCAGGACATCAAGCGCCCGTGCAAAGGATGCGGCACCCTCAAGCTCGGTATGGGTGATCCCGTGAAAGGCAACAGATTCTTCAGACAGGGGAAAATCAGGTGTGACCAGCAGGTGCCGGGCGCCTTGACAATATATCCGGTCATGGGTAAAGGGGATAAAGCCGATGCTGATAATGGCGTCTCTTTTGGCGTCCAGGCCCGTGGTTTCAAAATCCAACGCCAGCATTCTTACCTGGCCGATCGGGGTACTCCCCGGGACCGGCGGTTCATCAAGGTAGGATATCAATCCGGGGTGGACGGCCTTTTCAGACAATGATTCGAAATGGGCCTGCCAGTCAAACGAGATGTCCGATTCCACACCCTTTCCAGAAGGCAGCAGGCGTTGATATGTCTTTTGTCTGGGCATGAATCCGCGGTGTTCTAATCGATCCGCCAGCCGCTTCCCTTGGTCAGGTATCGCAGGAAGGACTGCTGGTTCCGGAGGACCTGAAACGCGTCTTTCAGGTGCCGCCGCTCAAATCTTGACAGGCTTTCCGGCTCTATATTGTTGTCCGGGGACAGTTCCTTTTCAAGCTGCAGGGCCTGATGTCGGATACGTACCATGGATATGAACTCCATGGCTTCTTTCAGGTCATCCGACGTGCCCTCAGGCAGCAGATCGGCCGCATGAATGTCATCTATCCGTTCCAGGGTATTCAACGCATCCGAGCCGCAGGCCAGGGCATGGACGCGGACCAGGTCGGAAATCGGTGCAGTTCCCCTGCGCTTGAGGTTAAAGGTATGTTTATGTTCACCATCCGGCTCAAGTACAAATGTCTTGAAAAATCCCAGGGGCGGTGTTCTGAGTAATGCATTATGGGCCAGACAGTTTAGAAACCGTTGGCTTGATTTTACCTTCTCCCTGATCAGTGATGTCAACTGGTCCGCATATGCACCTTCCCCGTGGATACCGGCCAGGTCAAAAAAAATAGAACAATGGAGCAGGGCCTCAGGATTCGGACGTTCGATCCAGTTTTCAAAATAGGTTTGCCACACACTCAACGGCTGACGCCACCTGGGGTTGGTGGCCATGATGTCTCCGCTGCAGTAGGGGTATCCGCATGTGGAGAGCCCGTCTGATACGAACTGCGCCAAGGATTTGAAATAGGCGTCGTGTTCAGCTTCAATAAAATCATCATGGAGCACAAAGGCATGGTCCTGATCAGCGACGATCAGCTGTTCCTCACGGGCCATGGAGCCGAACACGAGAAAGCAGTATGGCACCGGCGGTGGTCCGAATTCGGATTCTCCCAGCTGAAGCAGTCTCTGGCAGATGTTACGACCCAGGCCGGACATGGCTGAACCGATCATATGGGAGTTTGCCCCTTCATTCACCAGCTGGACAAAGGAAAGTCTCATCTCCCGGGCGATTCGCTTGAGCCCCGTCACGTCGGGCTGCTTAAAGATTTCCCGTGCAAGGAAAACCGTACCATGGGACTCAAACTGGACAATGTCCCCGATATTGATCACCCCCACCACCTGCTTGTGGCTCAACACCGGCAAGTGGTGGAGATCGTGCCGCATCATGGTCAGCATCGCCTCAAATGCATGATCCTCGGCCTGACAGGTGATGACATTGGTGGACATGATGGTTTTGACCGGCGATGAAAAAGAGAGGCCCGGAATAATCGCCCGTTCCCGGAAATCCCTGTCCGTGATCAACCCTTTGACCTCCAGATCAGCAGCAGATTTTGCGTGATCATTGTTCAAAAGCACCAGAGAGGATACCCGGGCATTGCTCATGATCTTTGCGGCCTCCTTGATGCTGACCGATTCGGATGCCGTTACCACCTCTCTTCTGATCAGCTTTCTTACCGGGGTCATGAGGAGTGGACTGGCACTGGAATGCCGGTTTTTAGTGGTGGCGGATAACAGGCGGCTGCCATGATCCTCCTCCATGAAATCAGCAAAATCGTCAAACGTGTCACACAAATGCTGAAACTGCTCGTCAGGTATCAGGTAGATCAATGCATCCTCAATGGCCCAGGCCGGATATCGGACCTTATATCCCCTGAGCAACGAGAACTGCCCGAAGGTTTCCCCTTCTCCGCAACGGCTGTATAGCTGCCCGTTACTCCGTTTGATCTCGACTGCCCCGCTGCGGATATAATAGAGATAGTGATTTTCCTGCCGATGCCCAAGGATCTTTGTCCCGTTTTGATAATAGGACACCTCAATGTGTGATACCAGATCGTTGAGAACCGTTTCAGGCAGGGCTTTAAATGGAGAGAACCGTTTCAGGTGATTCTTTATTTCTACCAGCTCGATTTCCATATACCTGTTTACCGGCTGATATTGTACTTCTTTATTTTATAATACAGCAGTTGACGGGAAATACCCAAAGCAGCGGCTGTTCGTGTAATATTGCCGTCATGTTCCCTCAATGTGGATTCGACAATGGCCTGTTCATGTTCTGAGGTTTTTGCCGACAGCCCGGAGCTTCTTGCTGTCTTCAGCACCAGGTTTCCCGGTTTGGGGCGTGCGGCAGGCTGTTTGACCGACCAGTTTGAAAAGTGGGTCTGCAAGTGGCGGCTCTGGATCACATCCTCCTGACCCACGATATTCATGGATCCCTCGATCACATGCTCAAGCTCCCGCACATTGCCCGGCCAGTTATACAGTTTAAACAATTCCATCACCTCATCTGAGATCCGCCGGACGTTTTTCTTGAGCATGGCATTGTGTTTTTTAATGAAATGATTCACTAAAAGACCCAGGTCATCCATCCGGTCACGAAGGGGAACAATATGGATAAAGACCACCCCCAGCCTGTAGAACAGATCGGATCTCAGCGTGCCGTCACTGATGGCCGTGTGGGGATCCTGATTGACCGAGCTGATGATTTTAAGATCGATCTCGATCTCTTTAAGCGCACCGACCCGCCGGACCCGGTTTTCCTGGATACTCCGCAGGATCTTCCCCTGCAGCCCGACCGGCATGGAATTGACCTCATCCATAAATATCGTCCCTTTACTGGTCCGCTCGAACAACCCGGCCTTGTCCACAGATCCTGTAAATGCGCCTTTAGACGTTCCGAACAGGATCCCTTCCAGAAGATTTTCAGGAATGGCCGCACAATTGACCGGGGTAAACTTCTTCACGCTGCGCGAACTGTGATTATGGATGGCCCGGGCAAACAGCTCCTTACCGGTCCCGGTTTCTCCGAACAGCATCACCGGCGACGGGGTGCCTGCCGCCATCCGGGCGGAATTGATGGCATCCGTAAACATCGGATTCTCACCGATGATCTGGTCAAAGGTGATGAAGCTGTTGTCAAACTGAGCTTCTTTCTCCGGGCGAGGCATCGATTCGATGGTCTGCAGCAGTGCATGGTAATCCCTTACAAAGCAGATGGCCCCGACCAGCTGATTGCCGTTGAAAATCGGCATCACATTGTGGATGGTATTGGCAAATTTGCCCATCCGGGTCCGGTAGTAGATGGGTTCATCCAGTATCGGCTTCCGTATGGCCAGGCACTGCATGATAATACTGGTGGAATCATCCAGATCATAGACATCAGTGACTTTTCTTGAAATCACTCGATCCGGTTCCAGATCATCGATCCGTGACATAGAGCGGTTGTAGTACACAATGATACCATCCGCATCCGTGGCAATCACACCATCGCTGAAGTCGTCGAATACGGAGAGATACTGCTTCCCGTCCAGATCGTTCAGAAATCTGCCGTGTAAATTTTTCTTTGAATCAACCATTTTCCAGTATTCTGGTAACCGCCGGAATCACTTCAAGGGCATCAGCCACGGCATAGTAATCGCAATTGGCCATAATGGCCGCATTCTCATCCGTATTGAGGGCAATGACCATTCCCGACATTTTCATTCCTGCAAAATGCTGGATGGACCCTGATATCCCGCAGGCAATGTACACCTTGGGGCTGACCTTTTCACCGGTCTGACCCACCTGCATGGCATAGGGTACCCAGCCGGAGTCCACAGCTACCCTTGATGCGCCCACTGCCGCCTTGAGTTTTTCCGCGCATTGAACAAGGATATCAAAATTCTTTGCATTTTTCATCCCCCGGCCGCCGGCGATGATCACTTCAGCCTCTGCCAGGCTGACCGCCTTTCCCTGATCCCCGGTTTGAACATCAAGCACCCGCAGTCCCTGGATGGCGGTATCAGAGGCATCGAATCGAAGTATTTCAGCAGATACCGGTTTTTTCTCGGGTTCCCGGCTGTTGGGTTTCACCCCGAAAAAGATCCGTTCACCCGTCATTTTGATAGATGCAAGGGTCTTGCCTGAGTACTGTGACGTCCGGGCCATACCGGTGCGGGCATCCGCTTCGAAGCAGTCCATGACCAGGGGTGATCCGGCTAGGGCAGCCATGCGGGGCAGCAGATCTTTGCCCAGGGCCGTGGACAGTCCGTACACGGAAGATACCTGATGTGCTTTCACGGCGCTCAGCAATGCCCTTGCCGATACATCCGGATTGGTTTCCAGCCCCTGGGGCAGCACCACCTCCACGATGGTTGATATGCCGTAAGATTCCAGCTCGGAACGCATGGAATCATCCACCGGGGTCATGATGCATGCGATGAGACCCGCTTTGGAATCGCCAGTGCCTTCTGAGGGTGTTCCACCCATCCTGGCCATGGTCACCATCCCCCAGTTGGCCTCCTTGATTCCTGTACCGTCAAGTTCGATTATTACAGCGGCATTGCTCATGAAATCACCTTAGCCTCTTGCAAAAGAATGGTTACAATTTCCCGGGCAATCGTGTCAGGATCACCGGTCATGGCTTTTGGCGTCCGGGTCTGGATCAGCGGCTCAAGTTTTACAACCTTCATGGACGCACCGTCAGGCGATGAAGCGCCTGCATCTAGTGAAACCGTTTTCACCGGTTTTTTCTTGGATTTAACCACATCGGGAAAGGTCGGATACTTGGGGGTGTTCAACCCCCTGCCTGCTCCCAGGACACACGGCAGGTCAAGCTCATACGTATACACCACGCCGCCGACCCGTTCACTGTCCACTACGGCTTTATTATCACCCAACGCCACTTGAACCACATTGGTGGCCACGGGGCAGTCAAGCAATGCACCGATCCGGAACATGGTCTGCATCCCCTCAGCGTCGATGGATTCTTTCCCGGTCCATATCATCCCGGGAACCCCGTCATCCGTGATGGTCTGGTGCAGGATCCGGGCGGTTTCGATACTGTCGAAAATAGAATCGGTCTGAACCAGGATGCCGCGGTCCGCACCCATGGCAAGGGCCGATCGGACGGTGTTTTCTGCATCTTCAGGACCCAGGCAGACGGCAATCACTTCCGCCTCGGGATGCTGTTCCTTAATTTTGACCGCTTCGGTGACGGCATGTTCATCATAGGGGTTGAGCAGAAAAGCCAGGTTGGGATCGATCCGGATATCATCGATCACATGAATATTGGCGGCAGAATCCGGCACATGCTTCACACACACATAAATCTGCATGGCGTTTCCTCTTTATCGGAAAATAAAAAATAAAGATGACACCGGTTTTCACAGGTTGCTTTAGAGGGTAGGCTTATTTAAAAACCGGTGTCATCTTTTGCGGACCGATGGGTGATCCTTATCCGTTTACGGAGAATGAACTGTTATAGTTGATTTCCCGTTTTCTGGAGAAAAATCCCACATCAGTGGATCTGTCAATATATTTGAATTTATACTGGAACGGTTCATTATCATGATCCAGTCCTTTTTCACAGGCATCGATCAGCTCAGCCATCATGCGGCCGACCACCGGTGCATTCTTGTACTGGTTGCCTGAGGTTCCGATGGCCATGTAAAATCCCGGCAGATCCGATTTGTCGTAGACAGGAATCCAGTCATCAGAACAGTCGTAAAGATCCACGATACCCTTGGGCTGATTGGGAACCTGAAGGCTCGGAATCCGTTTACCCAGCCGGTAGCACTGGGCTTTCCACTGCTCATCGCTCAGGACGTTGTCACGACCGTGACCGCCTTTACCGGAGTAAAATTCATCCGGATCGACCCATTCCTGGGGATCGCATTCCGGGTCTTCACTGCCGATCAGGAAGGTGTTGCCGACTTCGGGTCTGACATAGCATCCGATGTCGCCGTCAGACATGTGATACCCGTCATTCAGATAATCATATCCATCCGGAGAGGGGCAGTACATTACTTCGTGCCTCAGGGCCTTGGTCTTGATGTTACAGCCTTCCCAGACACCCGGGGCCATTTTGTTGATCAGGTAGGAGTGCGGACCGCCGACATTCACAACGATCGGTGCATCGATCTGTGTGCCGTCTTTGAGGGTGATCCCGGCTGTTTTGCCGTCCTGGGTGCGGATATCAACCACTTCGGCATTGAATATGAACTCGCCGCCTTTGGCTTCAGTCGCTCTCATGATATTGTGTGCAGACAGTGCCGGATCGTTCACATACCCGCCTTCCGGACAGAAAATCGCGCCTTCCAGCATTTGGGTGGGCTCTTCATAGAATTTGGGGTCTTCAGGACGTCTGACCGGCCAGTATTCATGCAGGTCCGCCACCGGAACATGCTCGATTATTTTTTCAACGGACCACTCTTCATACTGCACACCCACTTCGTCATAGTTTCTCTGTACCTTTTTCCAGTCATGGCCCTGGGATTTGATCAGGATGGAACCGGTGTTCATATATTTAGCCAGGCCCTTTTCATCTTCAACATTATCCAGGTAGTTTTCCCAGTCCAGCCAGTATTTGAAACCTTCATAAGCCATGGCCACGCCGTCAGCCGTGGAATAGTGGGCACGTACAATTGCACAGGAACCGGCTGTCGAGCCTTCACCCGCATCTGGAAGCTTATCCACATTCAGGGTTTTGTATCCCATCTTGGACAATTCATACGCAATGGGGCAGCCGATAACACCGGCACCAATAATAATTGCATCATATTTTTTTGTCATGATTCTTTCTCCTACTTGTTAATGTGAATGGCACATGCCACTTATAAGCTTTTAATCCAGTCTGAAAACCGGTTCTCTCCTGCCGGAGCCAGACCGAACTCCTTTCCGGCATCCAGGATGCTGTGGATCATATCCCGGCCGTACCCCCTGGAACAGGTCAATACAACTCCTGAGTTGTCCCCATCCTTGCACAGGGTGACAATTTGGCAGGGCACATGGGAAAACGGTCCCTGGAACAGGAACGGTACTTCCCGGTTGGGATCTTCAAAATCAAGGGCAGACAGCTTCTCGCAGATTGAAAACACCTCTTTTCCAATCAGGGCGATAAACAGTGTGGCCTCGGTGACATCGGTGATTCCCGGGTCATCCGGTGTATCCTCTCCACCGGCCAGGTTATACAAGGACACCTGGGTACCGTTCATACGGTTTGCCAGGATCCCCTTCTCAAATACGGATTGTCCCGGCGTCTGGGGCAGGTCAAAACCAAACGGTTTCTTTTCACCCACGTTGCCGTCCTGCAGGTCAAACCGTGGCTTGTGGCTCAAGTCAACGATAACCGGCCCCTCTGTTTCACCGCTGTATTCCAGCACCACGTCCCAATTATCTCTTTTTTCAGTTTTTACCGGCGTGCCTTTCAGCACCACCGGGGAAACTCTTTGAATCTCTTTCATGATTTGTCCTTACATTTTCATCCGTTGTCCGCTAGGATCATAAAATGGCATTTTGACCACTTTTCCGTAAATCCGCTCGTCGCCGCACTCATCCTCAAAAATTTCAAGACGGGTGCCGATGTCGGCCAGCGGTGCTTCTACCAAGGCCATGCCAACGGCTTTATTCATTGAAAAGCTGTCTCTGGCAGTACATACATATCCGCGAACCTTGGTATCAACGATCAAAGACCCATCCCGTGGGGCGCGCCCATTATTTTCCATTTCAAAACCCACCAGTCTGAACCGGCTCTGATCCGACTCTGCCTGGCGCAGGGCCACTGTACCCACGGTTTTGGTGTCGGTTTTGCTCCGGTCCCATAAGAATCCCAGACCGACATCCAGCAGGTTGGTCCGCTGCTCAGATTCCTGGCCCAGGATGATGTGGCATTTCTCCATGCGGAGAACGTTCTGCGCTTCCACGCCAAAATTCTGGATATTGAACTCCTGACCGGCATCCTTGAGCATGAGCCACACCGCTTTCATGTATGATGAGGGGACATGCAGTTCGTAGGACAACTCACCCACAAATCCGAGCCGCATGGCCTTTACCGGTATGGTATCCTGGATCTTGAACGCTTTATATTCGGAAAAACCAAATGCCTCGTTGGACACATCAATATCCACCACCTTTTCAAGCACTTTTCTGGCATTGGGGCCGGACAGGTTGATGACACCCATGGAATCGGTCAGGTTGACCAGGCTGAAGTCCCATCCATCGTAGCGGGTATGGTAACGGATCCATTCAACGGTCTGTCCTGCGCGTCCGGTGGAGGTGGTGAAGTAGTAATCATTCTCACCCTGCTTGACCACAACCCCGTCATCAATCACACAGCCGTCATCATTACACATGGCTGAGTATTTGATCCGCCCCTCTTTAACCTTGGACATATCGGACACATACACCCGCTGCAGGGCTTTCAGGGCATCCGGCCCATGAATCCGGAACTTGCCCAGGGTGGACCCGTCCAGCATCCCTACGTTACTGCGGACATTCTCGATCTCTTTTTTACACGAAAGGTCACTGGAGAAATAGCGGGCTCTCTGCCACACGCCGATATTCCTGAAGATACCGCCGTCTTTGCGCTGCATATCATCCATGGGTGTGATCTTGAACATCTTGTGGTTGGTGCCGGCATAGGTTGAAATTCCGGTCGGTACCAGCGGCGGACGAACCGTGGTCGGTTTGATGGAGATATCCTGAAGTGCCTGGTATTTTGCCACGTACAGCGGCAGGTTGTGACCGGGAATCCCACCCTGACCGGGGCCGGTTCCAGCAGATGTGAAACGCTTGATCAGCTCCGGTACATCAAAGCCCTTGTCTATGGCCTGTTTGATATTCTTGATCGTGGTATCTTCGTCAAAGCAGATGAAACTCTTCCGCCCCTGGACCGGTGCAGTAACAAGCTTGCTGCCGCGTGCAGGTCCCGGCAAGGCCTCCAACTCTTTTTTGGCGTCACCAATGTCTTTGATGGAGCAGTTTTCACAGTCGAACGCCGCCTTTAATCCGGCCAGCTTGCCTGAAGTTTCAATGGACACCGGATCGGTCAGCCCTAAAAGGGTTCCGGCGGCATGCATTTTTTCTGGCATCTCTTTGGGAAGGAAAAAATTGGTATGGCTGTCATAGCAAAGTTTTCCCTGGTTGACCGTAATATGCCCGGTCACCGGGGTCATGCCTGCAGAAGCCACCAAAAGATCACAATTGACCTTTTTGGTGATCAATCCATCAATCCCGGACAGGGTCACTGCTTTGACCTCTTTCTGTCCATGGGTGGTATTGGCGACCCAGCCTTTGTGAAAGGGAATATTCTTGGCCTGGATCCGCTTCATCAGGAAAGGATCCTGCCCGTCTTCACGGATGTCTGCGATACAGGCAATGGGAAGTCCCAGGTCATGAAGTTCGATGGCAGCTTCCAATCCGAAATCATGACCCACCGAGAACACCGCTTTTTTACCCGGCAGGATGCCGTAAGTTTTGGCCAGCCTCAAGGCACAGGCTGCCTGCATGACGCCCGGCCGTTCATTGTGGTCGAAAATCAGGGGCCGTTCAATACAGCCGGCAGCCACAACGATGCTGGTGGCACGGATTTCAAGATACCGCTCCGTAAACGGATCCTCTTCCTGTCCAATCTGGAACCCGGTCACCAGGTTATTATTGTATACCCCGACCGCTGACGTATGGGTAAACACACGGATATTGTCCAGGGCGTTGACCTCATTGGCCAGTTGATGGGCCCGCTCATTCAGGGTCTGGCGATTTTGGTACTCGCGTGACCGATATTCAAAGCAGCCGCCCAGCCAAGGCCTGGATTCCATGAGAATTACCCGGAGCCCTTTTTTACCAGCTTCGATGGCTGCCGTCATACCTGCCGGACCGCCACCGATGATCACGACGTCGGCTGTCGGGTAAATCTCATCATACCTGCCGGGCATGTCGAAATCCGGACTCAGTGTCCCCAGACCGGCCGCTTTTCTGATCTGCTTCATGGCAATGGGCCAGATCTTGGCCGGTTTGTGCATGGTATTGTAGTAAAAACCCGCCGGCATCATCCAGTCCAGTTTGTCAATGAAGCCCATCATATCATTCTGGGCCGATCCTTTGACATTCTGTTCCTTGATGACCATGCCATCCTTGAGCAGGGTATTTTCACATCTCACATTGGGGATGCCGTCCACTTCCATACAGGTATTGGAGCATTCCCCATCCAGGCTGTAAAGCCCCCTGGGGCGGTGGTACTTCAATGATCTTGAGAAGATTCGGATACCGTTGGCAAACAGTGCCGTGGCAATGGTATCCCCCTTTGCACCGTAATATTTTTTTCCTTTATAAACAAAGGCAATTTTACTGGCCGAATCTACTTTCAAAGTCGGCAGATGATTAAACCGATTCATTACTCTGTTGCCTCCGTCTGTTCAATTTCAAGATTGGTTGTCGTATCCCGGTGGATCTTAAACCATGACCCGCATCCATCTTTATGGAACCACCATTCCTCCTGGACGCCTGCCACACAGTTATTCATATGGACATAATCGCACCAGGCTTCAGGTGTCAAACCGGCTTCATCCGGTCTGGGGCCCTTCTCCTCCCCGCCATATCTGAATTCATATCCGTTTCTTTTACCGCAGATTGGACATGTGATTGTTAACGCCATTTTTATCTCCTCGTGTCTAATTGTCCGGACTGTAGTTTACCAGTGCAGCGGTTTCACCCATGAGTTTGTGGTCCTGATACCGTTTCAGGTTAAACGGCTTCAGGATATCCGGGCATTCATTTTTCGCTATAAATTCAGCCATGTATTTTCCGACTGCCGAGCATGATTTGAAGCCGAAGTATCCCCAGCCGCAATCCATGAAAAATCCCTCGACCTGGTCATTCCCATCCATGATCGGTGCCATGTCCGGTGTCATGTCAGCAAGTCCGCCCCAGATTCTCATGAACTTGAGACCCCTCAGGGCAGGCAGGAATTCTGAAAGCGCTTCAGCCTGATGTTTGATATAGTATGCTGTATTCAGGGTGGTGTAGTTTGGCCACGGATCCATATGCGCACCGGTGGCAATCTCCCCTTTAAGGGTCTGGTTGGCGTAGCAGTGATAGGCGCCGGAGGAAACCACATGGTCCAGAATCGGCTTCAGGGGCTGGGTCACCATGGCCTGGATGGTCAACACGCTGATGGGAAGACGGATACCGAGCATACTGTTAATCAGCGCGGCAGAGTAACCGCCTGCGGAAATCATGACCTGCTTGGTCTGAATCGTCCCCATATTGGTTTTTACCGATTCAACCTTGCCGTTCTTGGTCGTGATGTCCAACGCTTCTGTCTGCTGGTGAATCTCGACACCTTTTTTCGCGGCGCCTTTGGCCAGGCCCCATACCACGGCATCATGGCGGACGATCCCACCTGGCGGATGAAACATGGCGCCGTGGATCGGAAAGGTGATATCTTCTGAAATATTCAGTGCCGGAACCAGTTCTTTAGCCTCCTTGGCATCGATCAGATGACTTTCCACCCCATGAAACTGGGCCGTGCAGATATTCATCCGGGCAGCTTTCATGGCCGCTTCCGAGTGCATGAGGTTCAGGTTGCCACAGTTGTTGAACATCAGGTTGTAATCGAGCTCTTTCGTCAATACCGGCCAAAGGTCCAAGGCTTCCTTATAGAGCGGGACATTATACTGGGTCCTCTGGTTGGCACGGACAATGGCGGTATTCCTCCCGGCCCCGCCAAACCCGATATAATTCTTTTCAAGGATGGCAATATCAGTGATCCCATAATCCTTTGCCAGGTAATAGGCCGTTGCCAGACTATGGAGTCCGCCACCAATGATCACCACATCATAACTTGACTTGAGCTTGGTTCTTTTCCCCCACATGGGTTTGTTCTTCAAAAACATTGGCTTTCTCTTTGTTTTTTAATTGATATTATTATGCGCCTTATCCATGCAAATACATGTTGAAATAAAATATGTCAATAATTATTTTAAGAAATGACAGTTTTTCTTTCATATTGCCTTGACAAGCACCTCTCGCTGATATAAGCTTTGTCTTAACATACTGAAATAAATGATTGATCAAATAAATTACAAACACCACCCAAGACAAGGCAGCACCATGAAAGACCCTTCAAACAACCCTATCATCAATGACATTTCCTCCAAACTTGAGGATTTAAGCCCCAAAGCCCAGGCCCTGGGAAATTTTATCATGCAACACCCCTCCGAAGCGGTGTTCATGACCACTAAAGAACTGGCCGAAGCCTGCGGCATCTCAGAGGCAACCGTGGTTCGATTTGTCAGCACACTGGGTTACAAGGGATACTCTGATTTTCAACAGGCGCTGAAAGAATTCGTGAACACCGGGTTGTCACTTCCTGAGCGGGCAGCCATCAAAGGCATTAAAGAGTCCGGGGTTGACCGGCTTCACCGAGGTATCCTCGAAGAGATTAACAATCTCAAACACCTGTACGAGACCATTGATGTCGAGGTGATGAACCAATTTGTTGACCATCTGGATCAAAGCCATACCGCATATGTTGTTGGATCCCGCCTGTCATACACCTTTGCCTATTACCTGGGCTGGTCCCTGACCAAGATCAGGAAAGGGGTTCATATCCTGAAAGGCAGCGACTCAACGAGCATGGATATGCTGACCAATGCACCGGATGAAAGCCTGGTCATCATGTCGGCGTGCACCCGCTATCCCAATGAGCTGATCAAACTGTCCAAAATGGTGCGCAGGCAAGGGCACACCCTTCTGGCTTTGACCGACAGTCCGATCTGTCCGGTGATTCCGTTTGCCCACCTGTCCCTGGTCATCCCATCCCTGTCTATTCCCTTTATCGGTAATGTATCCGGGATGCTGGCCGCCATTCAATACATGGTTCAGGAGCTGGGATCCCGTCGCGGGGAAGCACTTTCCGGATATCAGAAAACCCTGGAACAGGTATATCTTGAAAACGATATCCTGTTTAACATAGATCACCAATAATGCTAAAAAAGAGGATCCTGATGTTAAAAACACAAGAAGAACTGCTCAGTATACTTGACGATCTGGATATCGCATACACCAACCACGAGCATCCCCCAGTATACACCGTTGAAGAGGCTGCCCTGCATCATGACGGCATTGACGGCGCACACAGCAAAAACCTGTTTTTCAAAGACAGAAAGAAAAACCTCTTTTTGGTGGTCACACTGGATGAAAAACCGGTGGTCATCAAGGAGATGGCCAAGAAGATCGGTGCCAAAAGCCCCTCATTCGGAAAACCGGAACTGCTTGATGAGGTCCTTGGCGTCATTCCGGGAGCGGTCACACCGCTGGCGGTCATCAATGCGGCAAACCACCCGCTCAAGGTGATCCTGGATGAGGAGATGATGGAAAGTGATCTATTGAACTTTCACCCGCTGGTGAATACCGCGACCACCACCATCGGCGCAAAAGACCTGGTCAAATTCCTTGAACACTGCAACATTGACTTTGAAATTGTTCGTTTATAAATAAGATCAGATTCGGCGTGCTCTAACTCTTGTCATGGCGTACGCCTGGGGCCGGTATGGAAATCCTGGCCTGCTCCGTATCGGGATCCGCCAGTTTGTAGAGCATGGATACCAGCTCCACCTGTTTTTCAAACCGTGATTTGTGCGCCTCGCTCAAGGGATCGGCACTGGGAAAGGTAAGTTTGGCATAGTTGAGATATTTGCCGTTTCTCATAAACCTGAAATCCAGGTGGGGGCCGGTGGCCAGTCCTGTTTTACCGACATAGCCGATCACATCCCCTTTGGAGACCCTCTGGTTTTTCTTTAGATTTTTGGCAAATTTGGACAGGTGGAGGTACTCGCTGACCTGGCTGCCTTGGTGACGGATCTTGATATAGTTTCCTGCGCTTTTCGAATACCCCCTGAACGTAACGATCCCATCGCTTACCGCCTTGACAGGCGTTCCCATGGGTGCCGCATAGTCAATTCCGGGATGGGCCCGATAGGTCTTAAGGACCGGGTGCAGCCGCTTTTTCTGGTACCCGCTGCTCAGCCGGGTGTATTTCAGGGGGGTCTTTAAAAACGTTTTTTCAAGGTTGTTGCCGTTTTCATCATAATACCCCTCCTTTTCATCACAGCAGTAATAAAACGCGTGGTATTCTTCTCCGTTCACCATCAGGGT
>QZLA01000127.1 GCA_004796375.1 Desulfobacteraceae bacterium | reverse complement strand
TACCCCTCCTGGCGCTGAACCACATCGATCAGGTCATCAGCGGAATCAAATTTATAGGTCGCGGTGATCTAGGCCGGGGATATGGCAGGTTTTCCCTTCATGGGAGCCTCCTTTTCAATTGGGTTTCAAGCGGACCCGGGTGGAATTATAGCGGGCGCCGTTTCCAATGGGTTGCGGGATCGGACTCATCAGGGTGTTCATGGGAGAATCGTCCAGATCCAGGGATTGGCGGGGTGTCCACAGCACATCCGGGGGAACGTCCCCTGAAAGGGTAAGCATCACCCGAGCCCGGCCCTGATCGTTCTCCATAATGACCTCCTGGTTCTCTTCAAATCCCAGGGATTTGGCCTGTTCCGGGTTGATATGGACAATAGCCGGGATCGCGCCAAACACTTCCTGAAACTGGGTGCTGGTAAAACTGGGGATGGCCGAGTTCAGCAGGGTGAAGTCATACTCGTCGGTCCGGGTGGAACCCTGTACCGGCAAAGGCGGATATCCCCTGGTCCGGGCGGTAGAAGAATAGAGCTCCAGTTTGCCCGACAAGGTTGCATAGGTATCATCGGACGAAGATTTCAGGGTAAGCACCCTTCCGGACAGCAGATCATCAAATGTGCCGTTTTCAAATGAATCAACAAACGCACGGCTGAGAACCTCCATCGGATCCTCATACAGCCACACCTGTGCAAGGCCCAACCGCCGGGCAATCAGTTGCATCACCTCGATTTCGGTTTTGCTCTCAAACAGGGGCGGGATCACCGGGTTCGATTTGATTACATAGGGGTGCATGTAGGGGATCACCACATCCTCCTTCTCATAGAAGGTAGGGGCCGGTAACACCAGGTCGGAGAGCTTTGCCGTGTCTGACCAGTGGGTATCGTGGGTGACACAGAATACATCCTGCCGGGCCAGTCCCTGCCTGAACGCACTCTGGTCCGGGACCGTCACGGCCGGGTTCATGCAGTTGATATAGATGAATTTGAACCGTCCCTTGCGGATCTCTTCAGCCACGGCCACCTGTTCAGTTTCATCACCCCCGTCAGTTAAGTATGCCTTTCCGGAGATCAGACCCGAGTTGATGGAGTAGGCATCGCTGTTACTGTAGTAAAATCCGCGGTGAATGCCCATCATGGCCGGGATCAGCGATACGGCACGGGCCTGGTCCGCGCCCTGGTCGCACTTCTGGATGCCGATGCCGATCATGATGGCGGAGTTTCGAGTTCCCGAATAGAGATCACCCAGGGATTCAAAATCGTCTCGATTCACCTGGGTGACCTTCAAGGTGCGTTCATCGGGCCATTGTTCGATTTCACGGGCCAGGTGCTCAAATCCCAGGGTGTGGTTATCAAGAAATGTTGTATCGGCACCTTTTCTGACTTTCAGGTAGTTCATCAGGCCATAGGCCAGTGCCACGTCGGTTTCCGGCCGGGGCTGTATCCAGAGATCGGCACGCTTGGCAGTTTCACTGCAGCGTGGATCGATGACCACTATTTTTGCGCCCCGGCTTTTTCTGGCCTGGGTGGCCAAGCGCCACAGGTGGGCGGCGGATACTTTGGCATTGAATCCCCAGAACAGGATCAGGTCCTTGGTGAGAAGCGCCTCGGGTTTTATCCCATAGGCTTTTCCATGGTGCAGACAGATTCCGTGTCTTCCGGAACGGCTGCACAGCGCGCCGTCGGTCTGGGTCACCCCGAGTGCGTTCCACAATCGTTTGGGAAAATCAGCGGACAGGGTTCCCTGGTTGCCCACATAGTCCAGAAACAGGACCGATTCCCTGCCGCAGGTGTCTATGGTGTGCTGGAGCCGATCGGCCAATGTATCGATGGCACTGTTCCAGGGCAGGGAGCGAAACCCGCCGGACAGGCCGGATAAATCGGATCGGATGGAAGGGGTTTGAATCCGGTTGGTCACTATCCGCTGGGGATCCTTGGTACCCCTGGGGCATAAAAATCCTCGGGTGATCGGGTGATCCGGGTCTCCTTTTACGGAGGTGATGACTCCTGCCGCATCCACACTGGCAATCAGGGAACAGGTATCGTAGCAGTCCCTGCTGCATACCGTTTTGATCTGTTTCATGGCCTACCTTTTAGGGTAAAAATGATTTTTGCAACGGCTAAAATACCACACCACAGCGTGTATGGCCACCTAAAACAGAAGCAGGTTTAGTGTCGGGGCAGTAATAGGAATGGGTTCGATTTCATCGGCACCCATGTCCGGTCGGGCAAAGCGCCTATCCTGGTCAAAATCCAGGGCCGGACAAAGGGGGGCGGAAGAAAGAGCGGCATCGATACAGGGTGAATCGGTTTGAATATGGGGATCAATCAATTGACTCAGGGGGTCATCTAACACAAACAGGGGGTCTGAGTCGATGTTGTTCCCCTGGGTCAGGTTGTCGGAAACGGTGATCTCCATGTTCGAAAAACTGTTGTTGAACACCTTGACCGTAGCCCCGGCGCTTAGGGGATCATTGTTGGTTTTCAGGTAAATATCCTGGCCAAGCCCGCTCGCAGACTGGTTACCCCAGATGATATTGTTATAGATATTACAGGTGACCGTATCATAGTAGCATGAGATATAGCATCCCCCGCCCCCGTATCCGTTGCCGGCACTGTTGTTGTTCCGGGTGAGGGTGTTGTTGGTCAGGGTGATGCTTCCGGTGATCATGGACAGGTAAAAGCCTGCCCCCTGGGTGGTGGCTTCATTGCTGTGAAAAATATTGTTGACCAGGTTGACCGTGCCCCCGAAACCGATGTTAAAGTAGGCTCCTCCGCCGATTCCCTTGGCATAGTTGTCTTTGAAAAGGCTGCGCCGGATATCTATCCGGCCAGATGATCCGATTTTCACAAACAGTCCCGCCGCGTTGGTTCCCTGGTAAAGGGCCGAGGCCCGGTTGTCATCGAATACACAGTCTTGGATCAGGATATGGGCGTTGTGAACCCAGATCCAGCCGCCCGCGCCCTGATCAGGTGAGGTGACAAATCCGTTGGTCAGGGTCAGGTGTTTCAACGTCACATGACCATTGGATGTATAGGTTCTGAAGCTCAGGACCTGTGTACCATTGCTGCCGTCCAGGATAACTTGGGCATCGGTCGTGCTCCGGAGGGTGATGGAATAGTCCTCTTCCTGGGCAGCCGGGTCGTAGGAGAGGGGTTCAGTCAGCGAATAGAGCCCGGGTTCGATGTTGATCACATCATCTTCCAGATTGGATTCACAGATTGCCAGGGTGGTCTTCAGTTCATTGGCGGTGTTTACCGTGTACACTTCCGCCCGGGCACTGCAGCAGATCATGCCCGGGACGATGATGATTCCGGTGATGATGAAACATAATACGTGATGAACCACTAATAAACGTATCGGAACCATATGGGACCTCCGGGTTATTTTCGTTTTCGTTGGAACCCGCCCTTCCCAGGGATAATAAACTGCCCGTTGTGTTCGTCCAGATCCAGCCACCATTTTTTTCTTGCATCGGGTTTATGGTATCCTATCACATCATCGCACCAGATGCCAAACCGTCTGGTGGATGGAAATTTTCTCAGGAACCAGGTTACCGTCCTATGAAATGGGGTAAATGGCTTGTTCCAGGGACAGGCCTTGATGCAGGTACCGCATCCGGATCCATTGGGGTTGCCCACTCTCATCCCTGTACATTTTTCCACATCATTGGGCCATTTTTCATACCCGTTGAACATCACCTTATCGCCATAGCTGATGGACTGAGACGGGCACAGTTCGGCACACTTTCCGCATTTACTGCAGAAATCCTGGAGTCCAAAATCGATGGGCCTATCGATCTTTAAGGGCATATCCGTAGTGACCACGGCAG
>QZLA01000308.1 GCA_004796375.1 Desulfobacteraceae bacterium | reverse complement strand
GCCCTGGCCGCCAGGGACAACAACATCCCCTTTTATGTGGCCCTGCCCTCCTCCACCTTTGACTGGACCCTCAAAGACGGCATTGCCCAGATTCCTATTGAACTCCGGGATCAAGATGAGATCAAATATGTCCAGGGACAGTATGACAACAAGATCGTGGATGTGCTCATCACACCGGAAGACAGCCCTGGCGGCAACTATGCCTTTGACGTGACCCCGGCCCGCCTGGTCACGGGATTTATCACGGAACGGGGCATCTGTGATGCCAATGAGCAGGCGATCATGGCCCTGTTTCCGGAAAAGGCCTGATACCGCTCATTAAAGTAATACGCCCTGGCGCGCGTCAAACTGCCGCGCACCAGGGCGTTAATGAATTGTTTTACTCCCTTCTTTTGTTACTCCTCATCCAGCAGGATCAGCACCCCGGACATCGGCGGGTTAAAAGCGCCGCCCACACACTCGATATCATCGGTGCAGCTTGTTGACACATTGCCTGCAGGATCCATGAACTGGACATAAACGGTTTTAACCCCCGGCCGGAACATGCCGCCGTGGGCAGTCATACACCAGTCTGTCTTGGTGGTCATGAACGGTTCCCAGGGGCACCAGTTCAGGTTGTTGTTGCTGAAACGCATTCCGTCCAGCCCGTTAGAATCGGATGCGTTCAGGCCCAGTGTCACATACCTCACCCAGGTCTGTGGGTCGCCGCTGTTGATCACCACGGTTCCCGTCGGCTCGATGCGGTCCAGAATAATGGAGTCAATATAGGTGTAAGATAGATTATTAGCCCGGTCCTTGTACATCACCCCGACATACTGGTTTTCATCCAGATCTTTGAGCTCCCATGCTTTTGTGCCTGTAAGGGGCTCCCAAACGCTGCCGGACACACCTAAATTGGCAACCAGCATTTCAGACACACCCGATCCGCTATCATCGGCAGTCAGGGTAAGCGTGACCCCGCGCGAATTGGTGTAGCTCTCCTCGCTGTTAATTGAAATGTCCCCGGTGGGGCGTATGCGGTCAAGCGTAATCGCGTCATAGTACTGTGCTGTTCCGTTTGTGTTCCCGGCGTGATCTTTAAACCGCACATACACCCGCCGCCAGCCCTCTATATCCTTGAGTAACCAGGTTTTGACGGTACCGTAGGTTTCCCAGGGGGTCCACGACTCCCCGAAATTACCAAAGCACATCTGTGACACACCTGATGCAGAATCACTGGCCGAAAGGGTCAACTCCACCGTCTGGGAGTTGGTATAAGCATCCCCGCCATTAACCACGATGGAGCCGGTTGGAGCCTGGCGGTCCAGCCGGATATCGTCATAGACTGATGTGGAGACGTTTCCGGCATGATCCTTGTATTGAACATACACCCGGCGGGCCCCGTCCAGGTCCCTCAGGGTCCAGGTTTTGGTGGTTTTATACGCCTCCCATACACTGTAAAGGGACTCAGGATTTGCAAACCGCATCTGGTACAGACCGGACAGGTTATCACTGGCCGACAGGTTCAAGGTAACGGTGCGTGATCGGGTGTAGGTGTCTCCCCCGTTGATCTGGATCAGACCCGTGGGAGCAGTCCCGTCAATATAATAGGGTCCCCGGTGAACTGCCCCGCTGTTCCAGTTGCCGGCATTATCCGCTGTCCTGATATGAAAGTACCAGGAGGTTCCGTCAACCAGGGATGACGTGGTATGAGAGGTCCCCTCCTCATCAATAACGGCAGACGGATTCCCGGTGGAGGTTTCACTCACCCAGATTCCGTATCCGTCAACACCAGACAGGTTGTCTGAGGCCCCGGACCAGTAGAATCTGATGGTCCGGTCATTGGACCAGGTATACGTGGAGTGGCTGGAGGAATACACCGATGTCGGATTTGTGGGGGCCGTGAAATCCTTTTGAATATGGTGCTCGGCAAATATAGACCACAACCCCTGCCGGTAACCGGGATAAAAACTGTAAAACCCGTCCCAGAACTGGTGGATGGTCATGGGATAATCGTATGATGGTCCTCCGGGATCGTAATTGGTGGTCACATTCCAGATCTCATCAAACCCCAGGCTCAGATTGTCCCTTGGGTTATCATTGTGCTGATTGTCTGCAGGAGAATCATACAAATCCCATAGTATCGAAGCCGTGATCCCCTCAATCTCATCCCGCTGACTGACCGGATAAGTATCTGCTGTTGCGGAATGGGTTTCAAACCCGTAGGAATCATCCCGGTTCCAGTAAGCACTCTGGACATCCGCAAAAAAGTTGGGCACCCCTTCCATGTGGTGAATATACCCGGTTTCCGGATGCCAGATACAATGACCGCAACCTCCGGTGTCACAGATACCATTGCAATAATCAAAAGTGGGAAGATCGGCATAGACATCCATTATAAAATGGCCGTACTCGTGATACAGGGTCGGTTCACCCCACGGTGTGGGATCGGTAATGTAGATCTCCCCGTTGTACCAGGCCCCGCTGCCGCTGGCCGGCCAGTTAATGTCCACCGAGCCCGGTGGAGAATCATACATATCAATATAACGGCTGGCCTCTACCGCCTGGTTGAACAACTGATAGGCGCCTGCGTGACCCGCCGGAACCACACGGGTTCCGTAGTCGTAAGTCCCTCAGTGCGAGTTGATCGTGGGATTCTTAGAGGTATACGGGGAGCCGACCTGGGCATAACTGGTGTGGACCGAATAGTTCTGGATATAGATATCGGGATTGCCGCCAAACGGATCACCGCAGCTCCCGCTGATATCATAGTAACCGTTCCAGTCCGTAATCCCGCGGCCGCACTCATCATCCCAGTCATCATCCTCATCCCAGAGGATGACCCGGGCCCAATGAATACCGATGGTGGCCCCGTGATCATCTATATAAACCAGCCGACCCGTAGCCCTCACGCTGCAGGAGCTGACCGGATCAGGATCCGAAGCCCCCAGCTTTTTAATATCCGATTCCCGGTCCGGCAGATTGATCGTCTGTTCAGGCATGGGATCTGTTGGTACCATGCCATCCGCCGGTTGCCCTGCCTTGCTCTCGAAAGGCACCAGACCGCCAGACGGCGCTGCCGTATTCAGGCCGAACTCAGGCACCCGGCCGGTCTTGTCCGGATCCCTCAGGTCCAGCATGCCCCGGATATTGACCCCGTAGTCCGGCAGGAACAGATCTCCCTCAATGACACCGAAATGATCAGAGCTGATGCGCACACTGAACTCAAGTGTCTGCACGCCCCCTTTTTGAAGCGTACCGGCCCACGTTTCTGACCCGCTGGCCATCTCCACCCCGGACGGCAAGATCAACTCAAAGGCGGCCATGTCCAGATCGATCCCCGACGAAATTTCAACCCGAAACGGGATGATCTGGTCTTTCTGGGCGACCTGGATCATCGCCCCACCCTTTTCCGCCTTCCACCCCGTGACAAAATCCACGTGGACCGGCGGTTTGACACTGGCGCCTGCAACGGATGCAATCACCAGAAAAAACAATGCCGGCAATACCGCTGACAGCACCCTGCTGCTCCGGTATCCGGCGAAATTCCCGACCATGTTGACCCCCTTTTCTTGTTAACTCTTGCATGATGAAAGAGCGCAAAGGGATAGTGCACAAACAGCTCAAACGGTTATCAAACGTACTTAAGCAGGTTCGAACGTTCTGCAGTCCAAATCCGACAACGTACCGTTGAAAATCATGGATAGTATGAAAGAAGACACTCAGGGGGAAAAACAAGTTAGATATCAAATATTTGGGCACCCATCCCAAATCCCGAACATCATGTAAAATAGTGTAGTAGCAAACCTTGTCCTTAAACTCTTAACAAAACACCGGTTTACTGTCAAGATAAGGATCATCGGGATACCTCGCTGAACTGGTGTTGATTTAAGTGCCTTTCCCACAAGCACATCGTGTCAAAAATAACTAGCCATTGACATCTTGCTATGAATTCTGTATGACCTGTTTAAAGATGTGGCAGCCCCTTTACATCAATTTCTTGCTGAAATATATCCCATTCCACCCTGCATTTCTCTCATAATGCGCCAGGAAACTTTTTCACCCTCCCGCGACGAGTACTGAGCCGCCTTTATCGGATGCGCAGGCCGCCTGCCGCATTGATTGTTCAACTCAGTGATTTGCCGTGATGCGATACGGCATTGGCTGCAGTTTTATCCGCAAAGGAGGTGAACAATGAACATACCACCGTTTTTCGCCTATGGGTTCGGGTGCCTGACCGTATGGTTCTTCTGTGTTCAATATTTTAATGCCCCGCCCTACCCTATTGTTTCAACGCAGGAAAAATCCCACAATCCGGACAACCTGCTCGAACCGGTGGTGCGCGCCTGATGACCCACCGCTACCGCTACCAGCTCTATCTGCTGCTGTTTATCGGGATTACCCAGCTTCTCTATTTC
>QZLA01000052.1 GCA_004796375.1 Desulfobacteraceae bacterium | reverse complement strand
GCAGGTCCCCCGGGGAACATGCCGCTCATCCAGATACCGATCTCCTCTTTGCTGGTATCGCATGTATCCAGAGAGGGAGACAGGTATCCCTGGGCAATCACCATCAGGCGGTCACAGATTTCAAACAGTTCGTCCAGTTCTTCTGAAATCACAAGAACGGCCGTACCCTGGTTTCTCAGGTCAATAATGGACTGGCGGATCACATTGGCAGCCCCCACATCCACCCCCCAGGTCGGCTGGGACACCACAATCAGTTTGGGTTTCTGAAGGATTTCACGGCCGGTGATAAATTTCTGGACATTACCGCCGGACAGGCTGGTGATCTGGTCATCCACCCCGCCGCATCGCACATCGAACCGGTCAATACATTCCCCGGCCATCCTGGCGGTATGTCCAAAACGGATCAGGCCGTTTTTCACCAGGTTGTGTCGGTGGCAGGTCAGCAGATAGTTGTGCACCAGGCTCATACCCGGCACCGCACCCCGGCCCAGCCGGTCTTCAGGAACAAAACCAAGACCGATATCCCGTCTTTGACCCGTATCCAAATGACCGACCGGTTTGCCAAAGAACTTGACCTCATCGGGATTCCGGGACTGCCATTCACCAACGACTCCGTTGATCAGTTCCCGCTGACCGTTTCCGGAAATACCGGCAATCCCCAGGATCTCCCCCGAGTTGATGGAGAAACGGATATCGCAAAGGTCGGTGCCGAACTGATCGGACCGGGTTCTTGACAGGCCGGTGACCTCAAGGCAGACATCGCCGTAGAGATCCGGATTGTCCTGGGTGCACACGGGCAGCTCTTTGCCGATCATCATCCGGGCAAGGCTGGATGGGGTTTCATCCGCAGGATATGCCGTTCCGGTAACGCGGCCGGCCCGGATAATGGTGGCCCGGTGGCAGAGCGCTTTGATCTCATCCAGCTTGTGGCTGATATACAGAATGCTGCACCCTTCACTGGACAGCTGGCGCAGGGTATCAAACATTTTCAGGACCGCCTGGGGGGTCAACACCGACGTGGGCTCATCCATGATCAGCAGCCTGGGGTTCTGGATCAGGCAGCGCACGATCTCTACCCGCTGTCTCATGCCCACGGGCAGGGAATGGACCAGCCGTTCAGGATCCAGGGGCAGGCCATACCGCTCAGAGACCTGGATGATCTCTTCACTCAGGCGATCCATGTCGATCCGTTTTTCCATGGCCAGGGAGATATTCTCTGCCACGGTCAATGTTTCAAACAGGGAAAAATGTTGAAACACCATGCCGATGCCGAGTTTCCTGGCATGGGATGGATTGGTAACGGTAATGGGACGGCCTTCCCACAGGATCTCACCCTGGTCCGGTTTGACAACACCATAGATCGCTTTCATCAATGTGCTTTTTCCGGCGCCGTTTTCACCCAGGATCGCATGGATCTCCCCGGGGGCCACCTGGAGGTCTATGCTGTCGTTGGCCACAACAGACGGATAAATCTTGGTCATCCCCTTCAATTCCAGGCGCAATGGGGCGTTGCCCTCTGGCTGGAACAGGTGGGATGATTGAGCCTGATTCATGGATTCCGGTCGTATTTTCATCTTAATGAATAATCTCCCTGATGGCTGTCCCGTTGGCAGCACGGATTTTCTTCAAATAATTATAGACCGTGAAATTGGTCACACCGAGACGCAGGGCCACCTGGTTCACGACACCCCGGATCTGGAATGCCCCTTTGAGTTCAAGGATCCGGACCAGTCTCACTTTTTCGTCGGTGTTCATGGAGGCGGGCCGTTTGCCGATTTCTGCCACAGCCTGCTCAAACAGGGTATCCACGGTGCTGTTGATGGAAAATGAGATCTTCTCCGGTTTGATCTCCTGGCCATCCGCGTCGTGATTTTCCGCATTTGTGACATTGACAAAGGATTTCATCAATTGGATGGCGTTGTGAAAATCGGTGGTGTTGTAATTGATGCAGAAGGCATATACCACCTTCCCCTTGCTGTCCCTGATGTAACTGGTGGAGGACTTCAGCTCCCTGCCGTCATCGGTCAGTGTCATGAAGCAGTGCCGGTCCTTGACCGCGTCTCCGTATGTGAGGAGCGGCCGGGCCACGACATCGGTCACCGGGGCCCCCGGGGCCCTTCCCGTGACATTTCCGGTAATGTGAACCAGCTGCATCTGCTGGGTGGTGACATCGTGGATGGTTACCTCGCATTGATCCCCGAACATGCGGGTCATCAATTCGGCCAGTTGCTTGAGGTTGGACAGTAAGCGGTCTTTCTCTTTTGACATAAGGATCAGGACTCCTGGTTCGGGTGATCGTCTTGGCCGGGCATGGGGTCATCCGGTGTCATGCTTTTTTCAACGGCATTGAAAATGTGCTGGTATCCCGTGCATCGGCACAGGTTGCCGGCATGGGCTTTTCGAATCTCATCATCACTGACCGTTTTTCCCTCGCATTGTTCCACAAAAGCCGTGGTGGCCATGATGAACCCGGGTGTACAGTAGCCGCATTGCACGGCGCCTTCATCCACGTATGCCTGCTGAACCTTTGACAGCTTTCCGTCCCGGGCTTCACCCTCCACGGTTCGGATGGCGGCGTTGTCCGCCCATACCGCAAGGAAAATGCACGAGTCGACCAGGACATCATCCACCATGATCGAACAGGCGCCGCACTCACCCACGCCGCACCCCTGTTTGAGCCCGGTCAGGCCAAGATCCTGGCGTAGCACTTCTGCCAGGGATTTTCTGATATCAATGGCCAGCGACCGCTTCACACCATTGATGGTAAAGGTAATCTGTTTCAATACCTGATCTGTCATGACAGCTCCTCCCCGGCACGCGTCAGTGCCTTTTTGGTGGCCCTTTTTGAAAGTTCGGTGATAATATTGAGCCTGAATTCCTTTGATGCCCGCCAGGAGGTCCTCGGGTTGACATCACGAACCACGGTGGCGGCAATCTTTTCCAGCAGGGCCGGGGTAAGGGGGTGACCCTTGACGGCCTTTTCGGCTTCACGACAACGGATGGGAACCGGCCCGGCCACCCCGAATGCCAGCCGGTAGTCGGTCAGGGTTCCCCCGGAAGTTTTCAGGCAGACCGCACACCCGATGGTGGCAATATCCATGGCATTGCGCATGGCGTATTTATAGTAATATCCAAATGCCTGTTCATAATCTTCGGGGCGGATACGGATGGCGGTCAGGATTTCTCCGGGACCGAGATCCACCCTGCCCGGACCTTTATAAAAATCGGCAATGGGAAGGTGCCGGGTCCCGTCCGGTCCCTGCAGGGACAGCAGGGCATTCAGGGAAAACAATGGGGATGCACTGTCCGCACTGGTGACCCCGTTGCAGATATTTCCACCAATGGTGGCCACATTGCGGATCTGGGGGCCGCCTACACTGCCGGCCGCATCGGTCAATATGGGGATATGGGTCTGGATGATATCGGATTCAATGGCCTGGGTAAAGGTGGTGCCCGAACCGATGACCAGGGTGTTGTCCGGCAGTTTCTCAATACCGTTCAACTCCGCCAGGCCATGGATATCCACGAGGTGCCGGAATGCCGGTTTCCCTTCCCTCAATTTGATCAGTACATCGGTGCCGCCGGCGATCAGCCGGGCATTCGGGTTTTCCATCAGCAAAGAGATGGCCTCCTGAACCGAACCGGCTTTGATATGGGTCTCGATATTAAACATGCTGGCCTCCTTTTCCATCCAGGAACCCGTGGGACTTGAATGCACTGAACAGGGTGTGCGGCGACATGGGCAGGGTGTTGATGCAGATGCCGGTGGCATCGAGCACGGCATTACGGATGGCCGGCGGCGGGCTCACCACCGGGGGTTCGCCAAGGGCTTTGTTGCCGTATCCGGAGGTGGGTTCAAATGTTTCCACGAAATCGTGGTTCAACGGCGGTACATCCGTAAATGTGGGGAATTTGTAGTCCAGAAGGTTGTTGTTATAGACATACCCGGATTCAGGATCGATGAGAAACTCCTCGGACAGGGCCGCGCCCAGCCCCATGAATGCACCGCCGTGAACCTGGCCGGCCGCCTGCACAGGGTTGATGATCACACCGCTGTCATGGACATTGATGATTTGGTTGACCGTGATCTTGCACAGGGGGATATCCACGGTAACATCCACAAAGGTGCAACCGAACACCGGGGCATTGGTGGTGGTTTTGTATGAGATCTCAGCCGTCAGCTGACCGCCGCGCTCTTTATGGTAGAAGCTGTCTATGGCCAGGGTTTTCATATCCATGACCGCTTCGCTGGTCCGGTTGTCCACAATACGGGCATTCACAATGTCCAGGTGCTTGGGATCCTCATCCGTCATGATACCGGCATGGGCCAGGATCCTGTCCCTGAGCTGATTGGCGGCCTTGAATACGGCGTTGCTGACCACATAGGCCTGCCGCGAGGCATAGGCCCCGGTATCAAACGGCGTGACATCGGTATCCTGGGCCTGGACCACCAGCACATCCTCGTAGGGGAATGACAGGGTCTGGGCCACCATCTGGGCCACCACCGTGTCGGACCCCTGACCGATCTCCGTGGCACCGACCAACACGTGGACCGTGCCGTCCTGGTTCAGGGCGATCCGGGATCCGGCAATCTCGACACAGACCGGATAGGTGCCTGAGGCATAACTCAGGCAGGCCACCCCGAGCCCTTTCCGGATGGGCCCGGTCTTGAACTGTTCGTAGTCCTTTTTTTTCCGGTTCCAATCGATAAAATCCCTGCCCCGTTCCAGGCATTCGACCAGGCCGCAGCTCAGGATCTCCTTGTTGGATAGCAGGTTAATATCTCCCTGCCGGGCCACGTTTTTCAGCCTGAATTCAACGGGGTCCATACCGATTTTCCGTGCCGCATCTTCGGTGGCACACTCCAGGGCATAGATCACCTGGGGCGTGCCATAGGCCCGCATGGCACCGGCCACCGGAATATTGGCATACAGGGTCCGGGCATGAAAGCGTGTGGCTGCTTTGGGGTACAACGAGCTTTGCTTGCTGCCTCCGGCCGCTGCAATGGCATGGCCGTGGGAGGCGTAGGCACCGGTGATGGAGATGGCATCCATGTCACGGGCCACCAGGGTGCCGTCATTCATCACGCCGGTCTTAACATCGATGTAAAAGGGATGACGGTTCCGGGTGCACAGCATGCACTCTTCACGGGTCATGTTGATCTGGACGGCCCGCCCGTTCAGTTTAAGGGTTAAAAATGCCACCATGGGCTCCAGGACCACATCCTGCTTGTTACCGAACCCGCCGCCCAAAAACGGTTTGATGACCCGGATACGGCTCAGGGGCATGCCCAGGGCCTCGCCGACAATCCGGCGGGCAATATGGGGGATCTGGGTGGAGGACACGATAACAATTTTATCCAGGTCATCCATGTAGGCATGGGCGATATGGTTCTCCAACTGGCAATGCTGAACCATGGCAGTTGCGAACCGTCCCTCAACCACATGATCCGCTTGATCAAATGCCTGGTCCACATCACCGCCAAAGGTGTAGTTGTGTTCCCCTACGATATTGGACCGGCCTTCATGGATGGGGCGGGCATCCTGTGCCAGAATATCCTCGGGGTCTATCAGCGGATCATAGGTCTCATATTCCACTTCAACCAAACCAGCGGCTTCACTGGCCGCCAGTTCGTTCCGGGCCACCACAATGGCGATCTCATCCCCCATGAACCGGACATCCCGGGTCAGCAGGAGCCGGTCCTCCACATCCTTGTGCACCTCGCTCAGGGCCATGGGGTGCCCGGCTGTGGCAAAGGTTGTCTGGGGGACATCCTCATAGGTAAAGACGGCTTCCACCCCTTCAATCTGCCGGGCCTTATCCGTGTTGACAGCCGTGACCCGGCCGTGGGCAATGGTGCTTCGGACATACTTGGCCGTCAGCATGTCCGGTTCAAAAAAATCCTCGGTATACCGGGCACGACCGGTGACCTTGGCCACCGCATCGATGCGTTTGACTGATTTACCGACTGCCATGATTCTCATGCCTCCTTATCATTTGTTCCGACAGGGCGTTGGCCATGCCGGTAATGGTATCTTCACTGGCGCCGACCAGGTTTCCGTTATCCACACACAGCTTTCCGTTCACGATCGTATAGGTCGTGGCATGGTTATATCCTGAAAACACCAGTGCAGCCAAGGGATCTGACAATGCACCGGCATATTCCATCTTCCGGATATTGAAAACGGCCAGATCGGCGGCATATCCTTTTTCCACCCGGCCGATCCTGTTGAAATTGAGCATCCGGGCACCGTTGATGGTGGCCATGGTCAATACATCCCGGGCATTAATGGCGGCTGCCCCGTATTTGACCCGCTGGAGCAGCAGGGCATTTCTGACTTCTCCGAGCATATCGGATGAGTCATTGGAGGCGGAACCATCCACAGCCAGTCCGACATTGATTCCCATCCGGTTCATCTCCACCACCCGGCAGATGCCGGAACCCAGCCTCATATTGGAGGTGGGACAGTGGGCGATGTGGGTACCGCTCTCCTTGATCCGTTCTAGTTCGGCATCATCAAAGTGGATACCGTGGGCATAGGATACATCCTCGCCTGTAAACCCGCAGGATTCCATCAGGTCAAGGGGGCGGGTCCCGTAGGTTTTCATGCAGTAGTCATTTTCATCCCGGGTTTCAGCCAGATGGGTGTGCAGCCGCACATGGTGTTTCCGGGCGAGATCTGCCGTATCTTTCATCAGGGCCCGGCTGACCGAGAAGGGGGAGCAGGGTGCCAAAACGACTTTATTCATGGCCCAGTCAGACGGATCGTGGAACTCATGGATCACCCGCTCGCTGTCCCCCAGGATCTCCTCCTCGGTCTGGACAACGCTGTCCGGTGGAAGCCCCCCGTTTTTTCGGCCCAGGGACATGGAACCCCGGGTAGGTGAAAAACGGATACCCAGCGTTCGGGCGGCCTTGAACTGGGTGGCCATGATATCGGTCTCAACGGCCTCAGGATACAGGTAGTGGTGATCCGTTGACAGGGTGCAGCCGGTCTTGAGCAGCTCGCCCATGGCCAGCATGGAGGAGTAATAGATCGCCTCCTCATCCAGGTGCTTCCAGATGTCGTAGAGGTGTACCAGCCAGTCAAACAGTTCGGCGTCCTGGACCGCCGGAATATTCCGGGTCAAGGTCTGGTAAAAATGGTGGTGGGTGTTGACGAGACCGGGGATCACGATATGATCGGAGCAGTCGATGATCCGAACAGGGGCTTCCTGGCCGGGATCGTCGGCGTTCAGTCCGGTTGCCGTGGCACCCTCCCCGTCACCGCTGCCGGAAACCGACACGATGCCCGGTCCCTTTATCAGGATATCGGTGTTCCGCAACAGATCATCACCGGCTCCCGGCCATACGGCAAAACAGTTTTTTAATAAAAGCCCTGTTTCCATGGGTTATGGTTTCTCCCTGTCTGCTGCAACCCTGAGGATACCGGTCTGCCTCAGTGACCGGTAGAGGATCCCGAGTTCTGCTGCAGGACCCAGATCGATCTCCATGTGGCTGCCGGTTTTCCACTCTACCGAATTGACCCTCAGATCATCCCGGTCGATTTGGGCGCACAGTTCAGACGTGTCATACCTGAATCCGGTGTCGGTTTCGGTCAGGGAAAGCCATTGGGCGTTTGTTTTTTTATGGATGGCCTGGTAGGTGATACAATACCCTTCGGCTTCATTTTCAAGGGTATTTACGCCCAGGTAAAATGTGGGTTTGTCCAGGTATGGGGCACCGCTGGATGGGCAAAAGGTGGTACAGTTTCCGCACATATTGCAAAAATCCCCGAGATTGATCACCTGCCGGGCCTGAAGGATTTTAAAGGCCCCGACCGGTTCAATGACGGTGCCATGACGCTTCAGCGTCGCTTTGTAGGTGGTTATCCGGCATGGCTCGGCCGTGTAGGACACATTGGCCCGGTTGGGGCAGACCGTGGTGCAGATGTCGCACAGGGTGTCGCAGGACAGGCATCGGGCGGCCTCGGCCATGGCCGTGTCAGGGGACATGGTACGGGTGGTCAGATCAAAGGTCATCCGGGAGGAGGGATCAACTGTTGGCACCGCGGGCCCATAGGTCCGAACCGCCATTTTCTGCTCCAGCTCCTGGTATCCGGCCGCCGAGAGATGACTGGTAATGCGTTCCTGGTCCGGGTCGGTGTAATCCGGGATGGAACTATCCTGCAGGATGCTCCGGGCTGCGGTGCGGCCGTCGCCAATGGCCCGGATCAGGGTGGAGACCCCTCGGATGGCATCCCCGCCGGCATATACGTCTGGGATGACGGTTTTCAGAGTGGCAGGGTCGGTGTCAAGGCTTTGTCCCTGCAGAAACGGGATAACCACCTCCTGCCCGATGGCGGTGATCAGGGTGTCGGCAGGAATAAGCACCTCGGCACCCTCAATGGGAACGGGCCGGGGGCGGCCGGATTCGTCCGGCGCCTGCAGGGTCATCTGCTGACACTGGATACCATTGATATTGCCGTTTTCACGGATGATTCGGGACGGGCTGCACAGTTCGATGATCTCGATGCCCTCTTCCAGGGCGTCCTGGATCTCCTCCGGGTCCGCCGGCATCTGGCTGATACTTCGCCGGTAGATGATGGTGGTGCGGCCTTGATCGCCGGTGCGCCGGGCCAGCCTGTGTGCGGTCCGGGCCGCATCCATGGCCGAGTTTCCCCCGCCGATCACCACGATCTCCCGGCCTGTATCCACCGGCCGGTTCTGTCGGACCGAGCTTAAAAAAGAGAGTTGATCGTAGACCCTGGCACCATCTGAACCGGGAATCTCCAGGGGAAATGCCCGGGCCGCACCCACGCCAATGTAGACATAATCATAGGTGCTGCGGATGGTGTCAAAATCTTTTGGCTCAATCCTGGCGTCGTATCGGACCTTGACCCCCATGGAAATAATTCGGTCAATATCTTTTTGAATACTCAGGTCATCCAGGCGAAAACTGGGGATGGCATCGGCAGCCATACCGCCGGGAAAGGATTTGGCTTCAAACAGGTCGACCTTAAATCCGTGGACCCTCAGGAAGTAAGCCGCGCTGAATCCGCTGGGTCCGCCGCCAATAACGGCTGCCGTTAACCCGTTGTCAGGTTTTGGCCGGATATCCGGTATCCCCGGGCTGTTCTGGGCGACAAACCGTTTGATTTCACGGATTTTTAACGGGGTGTCATAGTTGATCCGGGTGCATTTATGGGTGCAGGGGTGATCACAGACCATCCCCTGGACATGGGGAAAGGGATTGGTGTCCAGGATGACGCCAAAGGCCTTTTTAAACTCCCCCCTGGCCGTATACCGCATGTAGCCGGGGACATCCTGGCCCGTGGGGCAGGTGCGTTTGCACGGGGCGTCAATGCAGTCAAAACGCGGCAACGTCCGATCGGTTTTAATGCCGTTCCAGGGATAACTCTTCTTGTGGTAGTGGGGGTGCTGCTTTACCCCTTCTGCATAGGATGCCAGGTTGGCCAGTACTGCTGACTCAAGTTCCCGGGTACCGGGTTGCTGAAGATCATCATCACCTGCATCGATGGTGTTTTGGATGTAATCGGCCATGCTGCGGGCGCCGGTTTCATTGAATACCGATCTGATCCGGGTCAGATACTGGGCCAGTCGACCATATCCGCCGGGTTTGAGTATGTCGCTGCACACTGTAACCGGTGCCAGGCCGCATTTGAGCAGATCGGTCAGGTTGAAACCGTCAGCCCCGGCGCAAAAGGAGATATCCAGGGCCCCGTTAAAGGTTTCCTGGAGTTTTCTGGCCAGATTGACGGAGATGACATGCAATGGGCGTCCGCTCATATAGAGCATCTGCTCTTTTTCCGGCAGCAGATGCCGGGTATTGGCGGTTTCCAGGGTATTGGTCAGTTTGAGGTTAAACTCAACCCCCACCTTTCGGGCCAGGTCACTCAGGTTCCTGATCAGGCTGACCCCGGCATCATATTCCAGGTCGTGCTCAAACGCAATATCCGGAACCGTCACTGCTTCAAACCCCAGTGTGTCGTTTAAAATGCCGCGCAGCGCGTCTGGTCCCAGAAGTGTCGGGTTGAGTTTGATGGTCGTATTCAGCTCCCGGTCCTCAATAAAATAGCGGCCGATCTTTTCAATTTCATCCGGCGGACACCCGTGCATGGTCGAGATGGTGACATTATCAGATATGGCCTTAGGGATGGTTATATCACTGGCTTCAGGGAACAGGGCAGCCACAGTCTCCAACTTATCACCGATCCGGTCCGAGGCATCGGTCATGGCATCCAGAAACTGCTGCACCCTTTGGCTCAGAATACCTTCCAGGTTGTACCCCACGCTCATGTTGAAAATGAATCCAGGGCCCTGATCATCTGCCCATCCCCATTTGTTTCTCAACAGATGGATGGCGATCAGGGCATTGAGGTATTCATCATGGGAGGATTCAAGCTTCAGCTCCTGGGACCATTCGCAGTTATATCCTTCATCTGCCATATTGATGCAGGGCTTGGTGATATCCAGCTCATCCAGGACTTGCACCGTTTTAAGCTCTATGTAACGCGCTCCGGTCAGCCAGGCAGCGAGGATATTCTGGGATAACTGGGTATGGGGGCCTGCGGCAACACCGATCGGGCTTTCCAGCTCGGTACCGTACCGGCGGACCCGGAACGGATCATCCGGGTCGGGGGTGAAGAACAGGGATTTGGGGATACCAAAAAGTTTTTCTCCTGGTTCCTCCTGTTTGATCCATTCCAGCAGCTGCTCAAAAGGCAGGCAGGTAAAGGTGTCGCTCATAATGCCTCCAAAAGGTCAGCCGATAAATTACATCCGGCTTGTATTATTTTCAAACACTTCCATGAGTTTTCCTGCGGGGTTCTCAAATTTGCTCAAAAAGATCATGGCGGCAATCACATAAGGCTTATACCCGGCCTGGATATACTGGGGAACCCGGTACTGGTCAAATACATCTGCAGACACTTCCCCTTTCTCGCAGCTGACACCGGTGATATCCGCGGGCAGGCAGTGCATATAGAGGGCGCTGCCCCCTTTTGTGGTGTTCATCAGATCCCGGTTGCATTCCCATGAGATGTGTTTTCTGTTGTTTTCCAGGCATTGGGATTCCAGGTCCTTGAGTCCTTTTTCATCTCCGGCACGCAACAGTTCGGTGCGCTGTTCCATGACATGATAGGGTGCCCAGCTTTTGGGGTATACGATATCCGCATCCTTGAAGGCATCCGCCATGGATGACGCGATCTCGAAACGTCCGCCGCTTTTTTGGGCATTATCCCGGGCGACCTCTACCACCTCATCCATTACATTGTACCCTTCCGGATAGGCAAAGCTGACATCCATGCCAAAACGGGTCATCAGGCCGATCACCCCCTGGGGTACGGACAGGGGTTTGCCGTAGGAGGGAGAGTAGGCCCATGTCATGGCGATTTTCTTCCCTTTGAGCTGGTCCAGGCCGCCAAAGGTTTTGATCAGGTGCAGGGCATCGGACATGGTCTGGGTGGGATGGTCAATATCGCACTGCAGGTTGACCAGTGTGGGGCGCTGGGGAAGGACCTTTTCCTCATATCCCTGTTGAACGGCCTGGGCCACCTCCTTCATGTAGGTGTGACCCGCACCCAGATACATGTCATCCCGGATACCGATGACATCGGACAGGAATGAAATCATGTTTGCGGTTTCCCGGACGGTTTCACCATGGGCAATCTGGGACTTGCCTTCGTCCAGGTCCTGGACAGACAGCCCGAGAAGATTGCAGGCCGATGAAAAACTGAACCGGGTCCGGGTTGAATGGTCACGGAACAGGGATACCGCCAGGCCGGAATCAAACACCTTTGGAGATATATTGCTGTCCCTCAGGGTCCTTAGAATATCGGCTACCTGAAAGACCGCTGCCAACTCATCGTCTGTCTTGTCCCAGGTCAGGAAAAAATCATTGAGATACATCTGGCCCAGATCAAGGTCTGCCAGGGCCTGAATACTTTTGGTTATATGGGAATTATCCAATTTTACCTCCACATCGTTTTCGTTTGATAAATGTTCCAAATCCTTTTGTTGCTTTAAGTTGGCCGTTCTCCGTAATGATATGGCCGCGGACCATGGTCAGAATCGGGATACCTGCCAAGGTGAACCCTTCATAGGGGGTATAATCCACGTTTTCATGCAGCAGATCATGGGTGATGGTCTGTGTCCTGTCCGGATCCATGATCACCAGGTCAGCATCAGAACCTTGGGCCAGCACCCCTTTTTGAGGGTAAAGCCCCATGATTCTGGCCGGGTTCTCTGCCGTGACCTTTACACATTGCTCCAGGGTCAACTGCCGGGTCATGGCCTTTGAAAACATCAATGGAATCCGCGCTTCAATGCCGGGGGCACCGCCCGGGCACCGGGTGAAATCATGGGCAGCCAGTCTCTTTTTCAACGCAAAGTCAAAGGGGCAGTGATCCGTGGCAACGACCTGGATACTGCCGTCTGACAATCCATGCCACAGTGCGGATTGATCGGATCGGGACCGTAAGGGGGGGCTCATGATAAATTTCAGCCCTTCAAGGTCAGGCAGATCATAGGATGAGGCATCCAGGAACAGGTACTGGGGGCAGGTTTCTGCGAACACGGGCTGTCCTTTGGCCTGGGCCGTCCGGATCACATCAAGCCCCTGTTGTGTTGAAAGATGAACAATATACAGTGGCGCATCCCCCGAATCTTTTGCCAGTTGAATCACCCGTGAGACAGCGTTGGCCTCCGATTCCGGGGGCCGGCTTTGGGCATGATACCTTGGGGCGGTCTGCCCCTTCCGGACACATGCCTGGCGATTGGCCGAGATCATGTCATGATCTTCCGCATGGACCGTCACCAGGATCCCTTCAGCAGCCGTTGTTTTTAAGAGGCGTGCGAGCATCTCGTCCGTGAACCGGTGATCATAGGTCATATAGGCTTTGACACTGGTGATCCCCTGGCCGACGAGTTTGGGCAGGTCTTCGATAATCGTCTCATCCAGATGCTGAAGAACCCCGTGAAAGGCATAGTCAATCACGGCATGGTCCCGGGCATATTCATGATACTGTGCGATCTGGTGAAAGATGGAACACCCTTTGGGGCCGAATCCCGGGTGGTCCACAATGGTGGTCGTCCCCCCCATGGCGGCGGCCACGGTTCCGGTATAAAAATCATCCTGGGCCCTGGCAATGCCGATATCCAGGTTCAGGTGGGTGTGTACGTCAATGCCGCCGGGCAGAACATACTTATCCCGGGCATCGATCACCCGGGTGCCGGAAGCGGTGTGTTCAAATGGAATATGTTCCCGGATATCGGCAATGGTATCCCCCTGTATGAGCAGGTCATGCTGCACCACGCCCGCGGGCAGGACCAGGTTGCCGTTTTGAATCAGGATGGTATGCGCTAAGGGCTGATTCATGGTTATCCGGCCAGTTTTTCCCAGAGTTTAACCGCCATTTCTCTGGCAGATCCAAGGATATCATCTTCACTGGCCAAGACCAGTTTCTTATGGTGTACGATCAGTTTGCCCGATGATACCACCGAATCCACATGGGATGATTCAAGGCCGAATACAAAATGGCCCAGGAAATTATCCGAGGTCATTGGGGTCGGGGTTTCATAATCCAGGATGACCAGGTTATTGTCGCCGTCTCCCTGGGCGTTCACCTGTTCAAGATACTGGTGAATCCCCCTGAACCGTTCATATATTCCGGGAAAACTTATCCCTTCGGTGCCCTGGCCCATAAAAAAGGCAGCTTTGGCAGATCTGAGCATATCCGAGTGCATACCGTCCGTGCCCAGCATGATCCGGTTACCGTGGGACGCATACCCGGTCACTCCCACATTATTGTTGAGATTGCTTTCCACGTTCTGGACCACCCATGCGGCTGAGTATTTCAACAGGTCCCGTTCACGGTCATCCAGGTGAACACAGTGGCCCAGGATCGATCCGTTAAGATCCAATGCACCGGCCTCTTTCAAACGCTCGATCACCCGGCGGCCATAGGTCTCTTTGCAATGCACCTGGTCTGCCAGGTCCTCGGCCACATGGATGTGCACACCGGTGTTGAACCTTTCTGCCATGGCCACGGCCTGTTCAAGCAAGGGTGCACCGACGGTAAAGGAGGCATGGAGTCCGACATGCCCCTGGTGCCCGGCTGACAGGTACTGCCGGGTCTCTTCAAGGCCCTGTTTTCCTATTTTTTCACCGTCACGATCTGAGATTTCATAGCACAGCATATGGGACAGCCCGACCCGGTCAAAGGCTTCCTGAACGGTAAACAGGGATCCCTCCACCGCAAAGGGGGAGGCGTGGTGGTCAATCACAAAGGTGACCCCGTTTTTGGCACAGAACAGGGCGGCCGCCTGGGCACTGGCCCGGATCATCTCCATATCCAGGTTCTTGTCCAAGTGCCACCAGACATACTCAAGGATCTGGGTAAAATTTTGCGGCGCCTTGGCCGGTGCCGGCATGCCCCGGGCCAGGGTGGAGTAAATATGATGGTGCCCGCAGCCAAAGGATTTGGTGACCACCTTACCTGCGGCGTCTATCACGGTGTCTGAATCATTCAGTGATTCCGGCCCGGGCGCCTCATCCAGGAACTGGATGCGGCCTGTCTTGCCTTCATCCACCCGGATGTGGGCGGCTGTGACGCTCAAATCCCGCCAGTCGATGTAGGTTGCATTGTTAATGTAAAGGGTCATGATGTTATCCTTTTATCGGCAAACCGCCGTTTATCTGATCTTTTGCCGGATGGGCAATGAATACCGTCGTTTTTTGTCAAACCGGTACAGGGCATTGATGGCAGCAGGCGCTGTGGGCACCAGTCCGATCTCCCCGACACCCTTGGCACCAAAGGGGCCTTTGGGATCTTTGACCTCCACGGCCTTGACCACGATGTCGGGCATGTGTTTGATTTTGGGAACCCCAAGCTTGACCATTTTGTCGGTGGTCAGGTACCCCTTGTCCAGTGCCAATTCTTCTGTAAACGCATATCCCAGGCCCATCATGACCGCCCCCTGGATCTGCCCCTCAAACAGGTTGGGGTTTATGACCCGGCCGGCATCATGGGCGGCCACCACCCTGTCCACCCGTCCCTTATCATCCAGGCAGACCACCTGGGCAGCATAACCGTAGGCAAAATGGGTCTGGGGGTTTTCAACCCCTTTGTCCGGGCGGTTGGTCCAGTCGCAGAACCACCGGCCCTCAAATTTCTGGCCCTTGAGAAGTTCCAGGTGCGCATGGATTGACCCGTGAGATTCCTTGAGGTCATCTATAGCTGTTTTGAGTTTTTGGGCGGCAGTCAGCAGTGAGTTGCCCAGCAGAAAGGTGCCCCGGCTGGCAGTTGTGGTGCCGCCGATCACCTCGGAGTCGGTACTGGACACCACCTGGATCTCAAGATCGGTGTGATCCAGCCCCACCACCTCCTTTAAAATCTGCTTGGAGATGGTGTCGATGCCCTGGCCCATCTCGGTCCAGCCGTGATGGATAATGAGCTTTCGGCCGGATACCACTTCTATGGCGGCTTCACTTTCATCGATCAGGCCATTGCCAAACCCGATGTTCTTAATACCCAGGGCCAGCCCGGGATACCGGGCGTTGTCATATTCTGCCTTGATGGCCAACAGGCACTCTTTGAGGCCCACCCCATCTCCCAGGACCTGGCCGGTGGCGGTCATGGATCCCTTGTCAAGGGCATTGTCATACCTGAACTGCCAGGGGTCAAACCCGCCCTTTTCGCAGAGTTCATCCATCAGGCATTCCATGGCAAAGGTGACCTGGTTGACCCCGAACCCCCGCATGGCCCCGGCCGGCAGGTTATTAGTATACACAGCCCTCGATCTCACCTGGACCGCGGGCACGTGGTAACCGCCGGCAGCGTGACCGGCGGCCCGGTTCAGGACCTCGCCCCCCAGGGACGCATAGGCACCGGTATCGCCGATGATATCTGCGGACAGCGCGGTGAGCCGGCCGTCTTTATTGCATCCCAGCCGATAGGTCATAATAAAGGGATGTCTTTTGACATGCATGCGGATGGATTCCTCCCGGGAGAGGCTGACCTTGACCGGGCACTTGAGATGAAAACAGTACAGGGCGGCATGACCCTGGACCGTCAGGTCCTCCTTGCCGCCAAAGGCCCCGCCGCAGGGGACCAGGGTGGACACCACCTGTTCTTTGGGCATATCCAGGATTGATGCAATGGTGTGCCGGTCTTCGTAAATGCCCTGGCTCTGGGTGAAAATCTGGATGCCGTCCGGGGACCGGGGCCGTGCCACAGCGGTTTCAGGTTCGATAAAGGCATGTTCCACCAGCTGGGTGGTGTACTGCCTTTCCACCACATAATCAGATGCTGCCAGGCCCGTATCAATATCGCCGCCCCTGACAAACTCGGTGGTGGTCAGGAGGTTGCCCTTTTCATGGACCCGGATCCGGTCGGTCAATGCCTCCACAGGATCGGTGACAGGCTCCAGGATCTCATACTCCACCTCGATGAGCCGGCAGGCTTTTCTCGCGGTTTCCGGATCCCTGGCCGCGACACCGGCCAGGACATCTCCAATGTACCGGGTGTCTTCACCCTCGTGGACCATCATGGGCCAGTCCTGATGAATGATCCCGGTCATCCGGTCCCCAGGGATATCCTTGGAAGTAAAGACCCGAATGACGCCCTCAAGATTCCGGGCCTTTTCGGTGTGGATGGCCAGCACCCGGGCCCGGGGATGATCGCTGAATCTCAGGGCGCCGTGGACCATGCCGCCAAACCGCATGTCATCGATAAAGGGGCGCTGTCCCAGTGCCATGGCATAGGCATCATGTTTAGAAAGGCTTTTTCCGACGCCGGCGCTGTCCAGCAACTCGATGGATTTTTTCTTTCTTATGGATTCAGCGGCCAGGAGAACCGCCTCGATAATCTTTGCATATCCGGTACAGCGGCAGGTATTGGCGCTCAAGGCTTTTTTTATCTCATCCGGCGAAGGGGTCAGGGTGGATGCCAGCAGTATCTTGGTCCGGGACAGGAATCCGGGGGTGCAGAATCCGCACTGCACGGCCCCTTTTTTAACAAAAGCCCGGGCCAGGGTGTCTTTGAGTTCCGGGTCCATGCCCTCAATGGTGACAATGTCTGCACCCTGCAGCTTTTTCATGGGGGTCCGGCAGGACAGGGCGGGTTTGCCATTGATCTCCACCAGGCAGGCCCCGCAGGCGCCCTGCCCGGAACATCCGTTTTTAGGGGACAGGATCCCCTGATCCTCCCGGAGCCATGTCAGGAGCGAGAGGGTCTCATCGCCGCTGAATGAGGTGGAATTTGTGTTTAATGTGAATGTGATCATGCCATTCCTTTTTGCATGTGTTACCCCGGTTTACTTCTTGATATGGGTGCCGCTTTGACCGGCAATGGCCTGTTTGAGCTGTTCCGGCCGTGTAATGATCGCCTTTTGCCCGCCATGTTCGAGAAACCACAGGATCGCCTTGATCTTGGGCAGCATGCTGCCCGCTTCAAAGTGACCCTGGTCCAGATAGGTTCTGGCCTCGGCCGCTGTAATGGCCGACAGCGGGGTTTCATTTTCCTTGCCGAAATTCAGGCACACCCGCTCTACACCGGTGGAGATGATCAGAAGATCGGCCTTGAGGTTCCGGGCCATCAGGGCGGATGCAAAATCTTTGTCGATCACGGCCCCAACCCCTTGAAGAGATCCGTCCGGTGCTTCAATCACCGGGATGCCCCCGCCGCCTCCGGAAATGACACAGAACCCGGTATCGACCAGGTGAGTGATGGTATCCATTTCAACGATCTCTTTGGGCATAGGGGATGCCACGACCCGCCGAAATCCCCGGCCGGCATCCTGGACCATGACCCAGTCCGGGTTCTTTTTTTCAAGGGCACTGGCCTGGACCTCATCATAAAATGCACCAATGGGTTTGGTGGGGGTTGTGAACCCGGGGTCATCCCGGTCCACCCTGACCTGGGTGATGACGGTAACGGCCTGTTTACTGATGCCGTGTTTTTTCATCTCATTGCGCAGGGCCTGCTGGATCTGGTAGCCGATGGCGCCCTGGGTGTCGGCCACACAGCTTTCCAGGGGGACGAAGTGCAGCCCTTCATGGGCAAAGGCGATTTCTGAACGCCTCAGGATAAACCCCACCTGGGGGCCGTTGCCATGGGTGATGACCACCTCGTATCCCGCCTTGATGATCTCCACAATGTGGCGTACCGTCTTGGTGATCTCCCGGTACTGGTCCTCCACCTTGAGGTGGTGCTTGTCCCGGATCAGCGAGTTTCCGCCGATGGCAATCACTGCCAGTTTATTTCCGGGTTTTTGCTGGGGCGCTGGGTTCATTACGCCTGCTCCCTGCCAAGGGTGTCAAGGTACATTTGGGGGATGGCCGCATACATGGCCGCGGCCTGAACCAGTTCCGACTTCCATGTCTTCTCATTGGGCGCATGGGCCTGGTCTTCATGGCCGGGGCCGAAACCGATACAGGGAATGTTGTAGCGGCCCATGATGGACACCCCATTGGTGGAAAAGGTCCATTTGTCCACCAGGGGATCTGTGTTGAAAAGCCCTTTGTAGGCCGCTTTCAGTGTTTTGCAGGCATCGTGGTCTTCGGGCAGGACCCAGGCCGGGAAATAGGCCTGGGTGGGATAGACCAACCCGGTGTACGCGGGCCGGTCATAATCATACATGGAAACCACGGCATTGGCGCGTTTGACCGATTCCAGGGCCCGGATCTCTTCGAGTGCCCCTTCCCAGGTTTCCCCCCAGGTCAGGCGGCGGTCAATGGAGATGGTGCAGCCGTCTGCCACGGCACAGCGGGAGGGGGATGAAAAGAAGATCTCTGATACGGTCAGGGTTCCTTTGCCCAGGAAATCATCGGTTTTCAGGTGCTGCTGGAGATTTTGAAGATCGTTGAGGATGGGACCCATTTTAAAGATGGCATTGTCGCCCCGTTCCGGTGCGGACCCGTGGCAGCTGACACCAGCGGTTTCCACCTTGATCTCCATGCGGCCCCGCTGCCCGCGGTAGATACGGCACGACGTGGGTTCAGTGGAAACGACAAATTCGGGCCGGATCTTGGATTCCTCAATGATATACTGCCAGCACAGCCCGTCGCAGTCCTCCTCCTGGACCGTTCCAGTGACCAGCAGCGTGTAATCATCTTCCAGCCCAAGATCCTTGATGATCTTTCCCGCATAGACCATGGCGGCCATGCCGCCCTCCTGGTCACTGGCCCCCCGGCCGACAATGATCTCATCATCTTCATACCCTTCATAGGGATCATAGTCCCAGTTGTCCGGGTTGCCCACGCCAACGGTATCAATATGGGCGTCCATGGCGATCAGGTGCTTTCCGGTGCCGATATAGCCCAGGACATTGCCCATGGGATCGATCTCCACCCGGTCGAATCCCACGGATTCCATCTCCTGTTTGATTCTTTTCACCACGGCTTCTTCCTGGCAGCTTTCACTCGGGATAGCGATCATGTCCCTGAGGAACCCGGACATGGCAGGTTTGTATTGGTCGGCTTTTTCCAGTATGGTTTGAAAATCCAGTGTCATGGTCTACCTCCTCTTTAAAGCGCGTCAATCAGCCCTGTGCGCTGGTTAAAAGATTCAATGAGACCATCGATTTCATCAACCTTGTCGACAATGCCGGTCCAGTAGCTGTCATTGTACCATTGCTCCTGGATCTCATCGTAGGTTTTGCCCTGCTGTTCCACCCAGGTAAAGTATTTGAGGTGATGGATCCGCTTCTTGCCATAGTAGGTCAGCTCTTCCAAATGGTCCGTGGTCAGGCCTAAAAGATCCTTTTCATAGACCACGCTGGCGTCGGTTGTTGAAAAGGTGCCGAGTTCTTGGGTTAATTCGGCCAGGCGGCTCTGGTACAGTTCCATGGAGTCGGTCAGGACGGTCATGACCAGATCGTTTTCCGTGAGCTCAAAGTATTTTGAAAATTTAATGGCCGACGCGATATTGGAGGCGCCCGAGATACCGATCAGGTCCAGGTTGTCTATGATATCCGTTGACACCCCTTTCTTTTTGAGTAGTTCTTTGCCGGCCGGTTCGTTGAACAGCCGGATCAGGTTCATGGGCACATGGTCATCCATGGCCACCACCATGTCGGTGTTTTTGGCGTTATGGATCCAGGGGATATGCTTGTCACCAATGCCTTCGATCCGATGGGCACCAAACCCGTTGTTCAGAAGGGTCGGACATTGCAATGCCTCACTGGCCACAATTTTGCACTCATGGAACTGTTTTTTCAGGTAATCCCCGGAGGCGATCGTTCCTCCGGAACCGGTGGCCGACACCAGCCCCCGGACCCGGTTACCCGGTGCCATGATGCTGTCCAGAACGCTGTGCATGGCCGGGCCGGTGACCTCATGGTGCCACAGATAATTGCCCGGCTCATCAAACTGGTTGAAGATCATGAGGTCTTCACCCGAGTTGCGCAGTTCCCAGCACTTGTCAAAGATCTCTTTGACATTGCTTTCAGAGCCCGGTGTTTTGATGGTCTGGCCGGCGACCTTCTGCAGCCATTCAAACCGCTCCTGGCTCATCTCCTCGGGCAGGATGGCAATGGATTCGCATCCCAGCAGGGCAGAATCGTATGCCCCGCCGCGGCAGTAGTTTCCGGTGGACGGCCACACCGCCTTCTGGCGGGAGGGATCAAACTGGCCGGTGACCAGACGGGGGACCAGGCAGCCGAAAGCCGCCCCGACTTTATGGGCACCGGTGGGGAAAAACTTACCGACCACTGCAACAATCCGGGCCTTGACACCGGTCAGCGCTGACGGGAGTTCCATGAAGTTGACATCACCGTATCCGCCGCCGTGGCTTTGGGGCTCATTGTACCAGGATATCCTGAACAGATTTAACGGATCCAGGTCCCACAGACCCACTTCCTGCAGACGATCCTTGATTTTTTGAGGGATCAGCGAGGGGTCTTTCTGCTGTTTAAAGGTTGGTATGATAATCTGCCGCTCCCGGGCAAGGGCAATGGTCCGTTCCAATGCCTCCGGGTTGAGTGTCAAGTCGATCATGGTGTTATCTCCTGTTGTTCAGGGGTTATCTTAATTTATCAATCATACGGTTGACTTCGGTGATATCGGGTGGAATCCTGAAGCAGGGCAGCTGTTCGAGTTCGACCGCTTTCATGGCACTGTTGACGTCCTTGAGGCCGCTGCCGGTATTGATCATTACAACGGATTCTTTCACGGATATCAGGTTTTCTTTGGCGGCTTTTTGGATCCCGGCCCAAGTGGCGGCGCCGGCCGGCTCGGCAAATACGCCGGTCCGGGATGCCAGGTCCGGAATGGCCCTGAGGATCTCGTCATCGCTCACCGTGACATAGGCGCCCTGGGTTTGGGTCACGGCATTGAGGGCCTTGATCCGGTCCCGGGGCAGGCCTGCACTGATGCTGTCTGCCACCGTATCGGCTGCCTGGGCAGTCTTTTCAATCACATTTTCATTGTTCTTCCAGGCATCCGCCATATAGGAACTGCCTTGGGCCTGTACACCGATCAGGCGGGGCATGGTGTCGATCCAGCCCAGGTGATAGAGCTCCCTGAGTCCCTTGTGGATACCGCCGATGATGCATCCGTCACCCACACTGACCGCAATCACGTCCGGTGCCTGCCAGTCAAGCTGTTCGCAGATTTCAAATGCACAGGTCTTCTTACCTTCGGACATATAGGGGTTAAAGCCTGTATTCCGGTTATACCAGCCATGCTCGGCTGCAGCGTCCAGGCAGAGGTCAAACGCATCATCATAGGTGCCTTCCACCAGGATCACTTTTGAACCGAACATCAGAAGCTGTGCGATTTTGGCCTGGGGAGCACTGTGCGGAACAAAGATGATATTGGGCAACCCCATGGACGCACAAATCCCTGAGAGCGCAGCAGCTGCATTGCCGGTGCTGGCTGTGGTGATGATTTTGGCCCCCTTCTCAACGGACTTGACCGCGGCAATGGCGCTGGCCCGGTCTTTGAAGGACGCCGTGGGCAGGCGGCCGTCATCCTTGAGATGGAAGGACCTGATCCCCAGGTCCCTTGCCAGGGTTTCGAAGTGATACAGGGGGGTGCCGCCGATGGATAAAGCAGGTACCTTGGAGTCGCTGTTTACAGGCAGCAACGGCCGGTAGCGCCAGATCGACGGGTCGGGGTTGGATGCCAGCTGTTCGGGAGACAAGGATTCACGGATCCGGTTATAGTCATACTGAATATCCAGGATCCCCTCATTTCCGTGGTCCGGGCATACATATTCAAAGGATTCCCCCTCAAAGGTTTTCCCGCAGATCAAGCACTGTGCATGGGTAATATGGCTCATACCGCCTCCCTGTTGACGTCCGGTTTGACAACGGAACTGATGCCCGCACGGGCCATAACGGCCTGACACAGGTGATTGGCCTGGGCAATGGTGTCCTTGATATCAATGGTGGTCAGCTGCCGGTCCTTCATGAGGATCCGGCCGTTGACAATCGTGGTTTTCACATCACAGGCAGATGCGGAATACACCAGTTGTGATACCGGATCCCGGTCCATTCCGGGTGAGGTATGGGGCTGGTTGAGATCCACCAGGGCGAGATCGGCTTTCTTCCCGACCTCCAGGCTGCCCAGTTCATGCGCCAGTCCCAAGGCTCGGGCACCGCCCAGTGTGGCCATTTCAAAAATCGTGTCCGCCGGCATGGCGGTTGGCGACAGTAACCTGACCTTCTGGATCAGGGCGGCATGGCGCATTTCCGTGAACATGCTCATGTTGTTGTTGCAGGGTGCCCCGTCGGCTGCCAGGGAAACCTGGGCACCCATATCCAGGAGTTCAGGGATCTTGGCGATACCTGAGGCCAGTTTCATATTGGAGGAGGGGCAGTGGACGATACGGGTACCGGTGTCGGCCAGAATGTTCATCTCCTCTTTTGACAGCCAGATGCAGTGGGCCAGGGCCAGGGTTTCTCCAGTCAGGCCGATCTTTTCAAAATATTGAATGTTGCGCATGCCCCGCTCCTTTTCCACCAGGGCGATCTCCCCCTGGTTTTCCGAGGCATGGGTATGGACCATGGTATGATTGGCCCGGGCGATCTCCTTAACCCTGAGCAGCAGTGCGTCACTGCAGGATACGGCAAAGCGCGGGGCAAATGCATACCGGATCCGGCCGCCGGCGCTCTCGTGCCACTCGTTCATGAGACGGGAACTTTCCTCGATGGAATCCTGCAAAGATTCCATCAATTCCCTTGGGACACCCTGGCCGTGATCCATCATGCACTTTCCGACCACCGCCCTGAAACCGGTGTCCCGGACCTCCTCGCAGATGGCCCGGGTATGCTGAACCGTTCCCATATCGAGGACGGCCGTAGTGCCGCCCAGGATCAGTTCGGAAATGCCCAGCCGGGCAGATATCCGATTGGATTCAAAGGTATGGGCGGCTTCCAGCGGCCAGACCCTTTTCTTGAGCCAGTCCAGGAGCTCCAGATCATCGGCAAGCCCCCTGAAAAGGGTTTGGGTGAGGTGGATATGGGGCTGGATCAGTCCGGGGATGATGACCCGATCACGAGCGTCAATGATCGTATCGGCCGAAAAGTCAATGGCAGGGCGGATCTTTTTGATCCGGTCATTCTCGATGAGCAGGTCGGCCCTGATAATCTGCCGGTCTGCATTCATGGTAACCAGGGTACCGCCCTTGATCAGAATCGTTGCCACGGATACTCCTTGAATCTTAATCAAAATCTAATGATCATGATTCAGGAGTAGTTAAAATCTCATGGGAAGTCAAGATGATTTTCAAATATATTCAAATTTTTTAGGAATAATTCAAATTTATTTGAAATCACTCCGTAAACAGCGGCACCACATCGAATTGATCCACATCAATCAGCCCCAGATCCGTTACCTTGAGGCGCGGTATCGGGGAGAGACATAAAAATGACAGGATCATGAAGGGGGCCTCATGGGTGCCGCCCAGGGTTTTGACCTTTTCCTTGAGCATCTTCAGGTTTTGCGCCGTATCTTCAAAACTCTGGTCCGATAACAGACCGGCGACGGGCAGGGGCAGTTCGGCCACAAGTTCTCCTCGATCCATTGCGACAAAGCCGCCCTGAAGGGTTTTGATCCGTTTGAATGCCGCATACATGTCCTCATCATTGGTTCCCACAATTACAATATTATGGGCATCATGGGCGACTGTTGAGCCGATGGCACCGTGCTTCAGACCGAATCCCCGGACAAATCCCTTTCCGATCCTTCCGGTGGCCTTGTGGCGTTCAATCACGACGATCTTGAGTATGTCTTTACCCAGATCGGATTCCACGTATCCATCCCGGATATGTGCCAAGGTGATATGCTCCTGTGTGACAACCTGGTGGGGCAGGATATCGATCACACGGATGGAGGTGCCTTGGGCCGGGATTTTAAAATCCTGGAGCGTGACATGGGCCGGGTTCATAGAGCTTCTCACCGAGGGGGGCTGTGACTCAGGGAAATGGACCAGGCGGTTGTCGTCAAATACCTTTATTCCCCGCTTAAACACGGATTCAATGGAGACGGCCTTGTAATCGGAAAGCAGGACAAAGTCTGCCCAGAACCTGGGTTTGACTGCTCCCACGTTCCTGAGACGGTGATGATTGGCTGCATTGATGGAGGCGATCTGGTACGCCGTCATGGGTGCCATCCCAAGCGCGATGGCTTTGCGGATACAGTGATCGATATGGCCCTCTTCAAGCAGGTCGTCCGGGTGCTTGTCATCCGTTGCAAATGAAAAATGCCAGGAGTTATCCGTGTTCACAATGGAGATCAGCTCCTCGAGGTTCCTTTCACTGGTTCCTTCCCGAATCAGGATATGCATCCCCTTCCTGAGTTTTTCCAGCGCCTCCTTAGCAGAGGTGGATTCATGATCACTGTCTATATTGGAGAAGATATAGGCATTGAGGTCTTTACCGGTGACGCCCGGTGCATGGCCGTCGACTTTTTTCCATTTGGTCACCCTAATTCGGTCGTGAACCTCTTCGTCTCCCTGGATCACGGCAGGGAAATTCATCATTTCACCGATGCCGGCCACCCGGTCTTCGTTGATCATATAGTTCAGTTCCCGGTGGGTAATGGAAGATCCCGAGGTTTCAAGGGGCGTGGCCGGCACGCAGCTGGGCAGCATCACAAACACATCCAACGGGATCTGGCTGATGCTGTGGAGGACATAGCGGATGCCGTCAAGACCAAGCACATTGGCCATTTCATGGGGATCGATCACAACGGATGTCCCGCCGCACCGGAGGACGGCCCTGGCAAATTCCGGCAGGGTGAGCATGGTGCTTTCAAAGTGGATATGGCCGTCGATAAATCCCGGGGCCATGTACAGTCCCTCCACATCCATCTCCTCTTTGGCATCATAGTCTCCAAAACCCAGGAACCGGCCGTCCATGATGGCCACATCCTCCTGGTGGATCTCGCCGGACAACACATTGATCACCCGTGCATTCCTGATTAAAAGATCGGCTTCGATTTCGCCCCTGGCCGCAGCAAGCTTGAGCATAAAGTTTCTCATGGGCACCCCTTTTACATTGTGGGAGTTGGATTGTGGATTAAATGATCAATCATACCAGTCAACGGCACAGGATAAAACCCATTTTTACCAGGTGTGTGGCCACGGTTTTATCATGTATGCTTTGACACCGGCCGGAGATGGCGGCTATAATGCCGGAGATGAAAGGAACCGTGAGATATTGCAAAGAGAAAAGACCGAATAGATGAGTGATGATCATGTTTAAAAATGAACTGGCGTTGATTGCGGATGCTCACCAGTGCACACTTTATGGAATTGCCGACCTGGAAGGGATTCCCACGGGAGATCTTGCCGGGTTCCACCGGGGTGTCGCGTTTGTGTTTCAGATGGAGTCCTGGGTGATGGATCAACTGTCACAGGGGCCCACCGATGCCTACAGTGTGCTGTACAAGCAGGTGAACCTGCGGATCGATGCCATGTCCCATGAGATTGTCCGTGGCCTGGAGAGGGCGGGCTGCAATGCCTTTGCACTTCCCGCCTCTGTTAGAAGTGACCCTGAAAATATCAGGGGCGATTTCCAGCACAAAACGGCTGCTACCCGGGCAGGCCTGGGCTGGGTCGGACGAAACTGTCAGCTGGTGACTAAGAAATGGGGGCCCTGGGTTCGCCTGGGTACAGTGCTCACCGATGCCCCATTGACGCCGGACCGGCCGATAGAGAAAAGCCTTTGCGGGAAGTGTGACCAGTGCGTGGCAACCTGCCCGGCCTCAGCTTTGACGGGCAGCGATTGGCGTCCCGGCATAGAGCGGGATGCACTCCTGGATGCCTGGGCATGTGACCACTACAAGAAAACCCATTTCAACCACTATCATGGGGGGCACAATTGCGGTATCTGTACCCAGGCATGTCCCCATGGGCAGAAAACCGTCAAAGCAAAGTAATTTCAGATCGATTCTATTTTTTCTTTCTCAGTTCGGTGACGCACTGGCCCCCGATTCCCCAGTTATCGGTGTTGACCTCGTCAATCACCACCACGGTGGTGGCCGGGTTCTTGTCCAGAACATCCACCAGCAGCTGGGTGGCTCCCTGTATGAGTTGCTTCTTTTGCTCGGGGGTTACCTGTTCATCCGTGATCCTGATATTGACATAGGGCATTTCAATCTCCTTGGTTAATATGCTTTATTCCGCCCGATAATTATACCGTTTTTTCTTTGGATACGCACACTTGGAAAATTTTTTTTAAAAATCTATATGTGGTACTTGTTTTTTAAAATTGATCTATATATAGTAGTGGTCCGCCGGATGAATGAAAGCTGGTGCTGGCAAGCCATTTAGATAAATCACGAATCCCCAAAAGGAGTGACCCCAATGAGCCCTGGAAAGAAAAGCAGCGAGACGATCAAGTTCATCACTGAAAACTCAAGAACTGTCCTTGAAAGACGGTATCTGAAAAAAGATGAGTCCGGTCAGGTGAGTGAGTCACCGGAGCAGATGTTCAGAAGAGTCGCCGCACATATTGCCCAGGCTGAAAAAAACTATGACAAAAAAGCAGATGTCAAAAAGGTTGAGGATCAGTTTTATAACCTGATGGCAGAGTTCAGATTTCTTCCGAACTCCCCCACGCTGATGAATGCCGGTCGCCGTTTGGGGCAGCTGGCCGCCTGCTTTGTGCTTCCGGTTGAGGACAGCATAGACGGTATTTTTGAGGCGGTTAAATATGCGGCCATCATCCATAAATCCGGGGGGGGGACCGGGTTTTCGTTCTCACGTCTTCGTCCGGAGAACAGCAAGGTCGGCTCCACCGGTGGGATTGCATCGGGCCCGGTGTCGTTCATGCGGATTTTTAATACCGCCACCGAGCAAGTCAAACAGGGCGGCACCCGGAGAGGGGCCAATATGGCGGTTCTGAGGGTGGACCATCCGGATGTCATGACCTTTATCCAGTGTAAAAACAATAAAAAGGACCTGAATAATTTCAATATATCCGTCGGGGTAACGGACAAGTTTATGTCCGCAGTGCACAATGGCGGGGATTATGACCTGATCGATCCAACAACCGGAACCCCTTGCGGCCAGCTGAATGCAGAGGCGGTTTACAGTGAACTGGTGAAGCAGGCGTGGGAAACCGGCGATCCGGGTATCATCTTCCTGGATGAGATCAACCGCTTTAACACCACACCGGGGATCGGAGAGATTGAATCCACCAATCCCTGTGGTGAACAGCCGCTGCTGCCCATGGAAGCCTGCAACCTGGGATCCATTAACCTGACCAAGTTTGTCAAAGAGGACAAAGGTAAAACAGTTATCGATTATAAGGCGCTCAAGGAAACCGTTCACCTGTCCGTTCGTTTCCTGGACAATACCATTGACATGTCCAGGTACCCGATTGAGGAGATCGACCGGATGGTCAAGGGCAACCGCAAGATCGGTCTGGGGATCATGGGGTTTGCAGACCTGCTGTATCTGCTGGATTTACCCTATGATTCGGATGAGGCACTGGATACGGCAGAGGAGATCATGGCATTTGTTCAGACGGAATCCCACAAAGCCTCCGGCAAACTGGCCCAGGAACGGGGTGTGTTTCCCAATTTTGAGGACAGTGTGTTCAAGGAAGAGGGAAAACGCATGCGCAATGCCACCACCACCACCATCGCTCCGACCGGGACCCTGAGTATCATTGCCGGGTGTTCCAGTGGGATAGAGCCGGTGTTTGCATTGAGCTTTGTCAGGACCGTCATGGATAATGACCGGCTGTTGGAGGTGAACCCCGTTTTTGAGCAGGTCGCCCAGACCGAGGGGTTCTACAGTGATGAACTGATGGAGGAGATCGCTCAGAAAGGAACGGTAAAAGGGAACCAGGATGTCCCGGTTCACTTGAGAAAGGTGTTTGCAACCGCCCACGATATTACGCCGGAAAACCATATCAAAATGCAGGCTGCATTCCAGAAATATACGGATAATGCGGTGTCCAAAACCGTGAACCTGCCGCGGGAGGCAACAGAGGAGGATGTCAGGTACATTTATGACGAGGCGTTCAAGCTCAAATGCAAGGGGGTGACCATCTACCGGGACGGCAGCAAGGACAACCAGGTGCTGACCGTCTCCAAGGAATCCAATGGGGGAGAATCCGATGATTTCCTTTTGGCCGGCCGAGAACGGCCCCAGACCCTTGAGGGGTTTACGGAACGCATTAAAACCGGAATGGGTAACCTCTATGTCACGGTATCGGAGTTCAACGGCCGGCCGTTTGAGCTGTTCGCCACCATCGGTAAATCCGGTATCTCCACCCAGGCAAAGACCGAAGCGATCGGCCGCCTGGTATCCCTTGCATTACGGTCCGGGATCGGGGTGGATGAGGTGATCGAACAGATCAGCGGAATCCGGGGAGAACATGCCGTGTTCCAGGAAGGCGGACTGGTGTACTCCATACCGGATGCCATTGCCAAGGTCCTTGAAAAGCGCTACATGCCCAATGGCAACGGCAAGGTGAAAAAGCGGTTCAAGAATAATCTCAAACCCGATGCCTGCCCCGAATGCGGGCAGACCATTACCTATGAAGAGGGGTGTAAAACCTGCCATTCATGCGGTTTTACCAAATGCGGATAAATTGAGAGTCTGGCCGGGTTATTACCCCGCAGGTTTTATGGATGCCTGTTGGGACGGGATAATCCGGCTGGATTTTTTAAAGGTAGCCGCCACAAGTCCCCAGGACAATACCAGGAACAGACAATCCCGCAGGAAGGTCATCATATCCATCCCCTTGGCGTCAGTGGTTGAAAAACACCCGCAGGCCACATCCAACCCCCTGGCCAGGTTAAATGAAACCACGGCCATGAACACCGTCATCAGGCCGGCCGTCAGAAGCGCCGCACCCGGTGTCCAGACGTTGAGCAGCAGGCATCCGCCAATAAACAGCTCCAGCCAGGGGAGGACGATGGCGGTCACGTTGATCAGACTGTCCGGCAGCACCTGGTGGTTGAAGATCGCTTTGGCGAATCCTTCGGGGTTGATGATTTTGTCAATACTGGCATAGATGAACACTGCGGCGAGGATCAACCGGATGGTGTGGAATGTGACGCGCTGATAGTTTTTCATGATTGAATCTCTCTTGGTAATAACTTAGGACCCTTCTACGGGCAAACCCTGCTCCTGCCAAACCGTCCAGCCATTGACCAGTACTTTTGCATTGGGAAAGCCCATATCCTTGAGAAACAGGGACAAATCATGGCTCAGCTCACAGGTTTCCCCATCACAATAGCTGATAATCAGGGCGTCGCTTGCAAGCCCGTCAATGATCTCCATGAAATAGTTGTCAACATCCTGCCATGGGAGGTTTTTGGCACCTTTGATATGTCCCTGTGCAAACAGATCGGGTGACCGGGCATCCAGAAACAGCACACGGTTCTCCTGCCATGCCCGGGTGGCATCATGCAGGGTGATCACCATTGATTCTCCGGTGCCGTCGGTGAAGCGGGCATCTTCGGAGAAGTCTCCTATGAGCGGTATCCCGCCGCCGGGCCGGAAGGTATTGACCATGAATCCGACAAGGGCGGACAGAACAAGAATATAGATGACCTGCCGTAAGAGGGCCGGTACCCGGGCGATTGGGGCAGTAGGGTGTGAATCTGACATGATTGATCGCTTTGTGTCCATGTTCAAACTTAATTGGTTACAGGAAAGGGGTTACAATAAAATAGATGCCGATCACCCCGATGGTGGACCCGGCCAACTTTCTGAACCACTGGCCCGCATGGGCCCAGGTGCTGTTTTCAAGCAGCTTTTTCACAGCAGCGGTAGAACTGCCGGCAATAACGATGGGTAAGCAGTGACCCAGTCCGAACAGGACAATGTACAACATTCCGGTGGCCACTTTTTCCTGGACCGTGATGATGGCCAGGATGGGGGCGATAAACCCGAATGTGCAGGATCCGGAGAGAACACCGTAAGCCAGTCCCAGGCCAAATGCACCGGTCATGCCCTTCAGGTTCAACCGGTACAGCAGGCTGCCTGACATGGCGCATTTTTCAACCCCCAGCATGCCTAAGGCCACCCATATCAGGACGATGCCGACGAGGATCTGCCAGTAATTGCCCACATCTCCCAACATCCGTCCGAGCAGGGCGCAGATGATTCCGATGAATGCGATGGTAATGAACAGGCCCGTGGTAAAGCTGATGGAATAGAACGCAGCCTGGCGGGGATTGACCATCTTTTCCTGCCCGCCCACGTATCCGACGATCAAGGGGATGGATGCTAGGTGACAGGGGCTGAACAGGACACTGACCACCCCCCAGATAAAGCAGCCAAGGGCTGCCAGCAGGACCCCGGAAGCCATCCACTGGTTAACAAGGATAAAAAATTGATCGAGCATAATAAAGCCTTACTGATAGGTTAAAACTGGTGTTCAATCGCTATCATCAGGTTTTCGATGATGAAGGCCGCCAGTTTTTCTTCCCATTTGGCGTTTTGAACCTGGTCATTGACATGGCTATGGATCCGGGTCAGGCCAAACTTCACCCAGGCATCCTCCAGGCTGTCGGTCATGTTGATCTGAATCTTTTTGGCCGGAGACAGATGAATTTCAGGGCGCCATGCCAGAGGGTCGGTGACCAGATTCTGATAATCGGTATGGATTTTCAGGGCGGATGCATCCTGAATGGTGGACATGACGATTAAGTGCGGATAGATAAAGACCCTGATCTCATATCCGTCCCTGTTTCCGATCTCCGGCCCCGGTGCTTTGATTCCGTCTATATCAATCATCACGGCCTTTTTTGGAAACGCCTTCTCTATATTACGGACGGCAGTCAGCCCTTTTTCTCCCAGGATCGCTCTGGATTCCTGGCCGTTATAGGCAATTACCACCGGGCATACATCACATGACGGGTTTAGCGCTTTAACATACTCAGCGCCGGCGGGTGCGACTGCCAGAATGAGCGTGAGCAGGAGAAACAACCCTTTGATTTTTACATTCAGCATCATCATCAATCTTAATCCATCACTTTCTGATTAACCATCAATTCCTTCCGGTTTTTCCACGCCCATTCGGGTCAGCTGCTCAATGATCGATTTTTCATCAAAGAACCCGACATGGCGAAATACCTCTTTTCCCGAAGGGTCGAAAAATATCTGGGTCGGGATCGCCTTAATCCTGAACCTGGGGGCCTGTTCCCTGTTTTTCCAGACATCGATAAACACGATATCCGCCTTTCCCTGATACGCTTTTTCCAATTTGGTCAGGATCGGTGCCATCATTTTACAGGGGATACATTTCTTGGCCCCCAGGTCAATCATGGTCACCATTCCTTTGGCAGGCACCTTTGAGAAATCTCCGGCCATACCGTTCGAACCCAATATGAGGAGTACTATGAGGGCCGTCAAGCCGATTTTACAAAGTTTCATAGTTATTACCTAATGATAATTTACTGTGTGATCCAGGATTTAATTTCATCCTTTTTGGGGACCTTGCCTGAGCATTTCACCTCACCGTCGACAATAACGGAAGGGGTGCCGAATACCCCATAGGAGGCGATCTGCATCATATCCGTGACTTTTTCAACACTGGCATCCACATTGTTCTCCCGAACCACCTCCTGGACCAGTTTCTCCGTTTTTGTGCATTTGGCACATCCGGGCCCTAACACTTTAATCTCCATCATAACCTCCTCTAAGCTAAATTCCAAATTACTATAAAATCATATTGAACAGGTAGCCCACAAAGAGTATCCCGCAGGCGACCACACCAATGAACACGGCAATGAGCCTGGGCTTGAGTACTTTTCTAAGGATTACCATTTCAGGCAGGGACAGGGCAATCACACTCATCATGAATGCCAGGACGGAGCCCAGGGCCGCGCCTTTGCCCAGCAGGGCTTCCACCACGGGGATCACGCCGGCTGCGTTGGAATACATGGGGATCCCGATCGTCACTGAGAGGGGGACGGACCACCAGGAGCCTTTACCCATGATGGACGCCATAACCCCCTCGGGCACAAACCCGTGAATCCCTGCGCCGACGGCAATGCCCAGAATAACGTAAATCCACACACGGCCGATGATCTCCTTTACCGCCTCCCAGCCGTAGACCAGGCGGTCATTCCAGGTCATCTGTTCCTCTTCAAGGGATACGGCAGCAGCCGGATTGGCCGTCACCCAGTCTTCAATCTGGTGCTCAAGCTTCAACCGGCCGATCACCCATCCGGAGAAAATGGCAATAAACAGGCCGGTTCCCAAATAGATGGCTGCGACCTTCCACCCCAAGAGTCCGTACAAAAGGCCCAGGGCGATCTCATTCACCATGGGGGCGGCAATCAGAAAAGAAAAGGTCACCCCTAAAGGGACGCCAGCCGTGACAAACCCGATAAACAAGGGTACAGCAGAGCATGAGCAGAACGGGGTGACAATACCCAGCAGGGCGGCCATCACGTTACCGGCCAGCTCGCTTTTCCCGGACAGGAATGCCCGGGTTTTTTCAGGGGTGAAAAAACTACGGATGATGCCGACGCCAAAAACCACCAGGACCAGCAGCATCATCACTTTGGGGGTGTCGTAGAGAAAAAACTCCACAGATGCCCCCAGGTGGGACCCGTTTTTTAACGGCAGCAGGTGGTAAGTCAGCCATCGGGACAACCCGGGCAGGGATTGATAGATCAGCCACCACAATACCGTGGCAGCCGCTCCGAGTATCAGGGTCAGGCCCATCATCATATGTGCTTTTTTTCCAACCGGATCAGGTTGGGCGGTGTGTGAACTCATGGTTACTCCAGTATGGTTTATATATCGTTGAAGGTCGATTTTAATAGGATTGAATTACCCGTCGGACACAATTTTTAACCGGTCAATGTCAGGCAGTATATCGGTGATGGCTTTAATGTCTGACTCCTCATCCAGCCAGTGTTTCAGGTTTCCAATCATACAGGCTGAATAGGGGGATCCACTGCCGTCAGAAAGCGAGTAGTTTACCCATAAGCCGTCTTTAAAACTATCCACCAGCTCCGCATCCTCAAGGATTTTCAGATGCTTGCTGGCCGTAGACTGGGCAATACCAAGGGCTTCCTTAATTTCACATACACACAGCGGCTTGTGCTGGAGCATTTTCATCATCTTGACCCGGTTGGGGTCTGACAGGGCTTTCATTACTTTGATAAATGATTTCATGTTTCTGTTCCTTATAAATCGTTAAAATGGAATATAGCGATATAGATGGGGTCTGTCAAGGGAGGTTTCCATAAAAATCGAATTGAGGTGTTCCCATGTGCCGGAAGACAGTGGCGGTGTGCTAGAATCTTATTAATTATTGATTCATGGATTGACGGGGTCAGGCAGGCATCCTATTATTTAGCCATTTAGCTAATTGTAAAAATGATTAATCAATGGAAGCCACATTATCAATTTTTAAAGCGCTGTCCGACAGGAACCGGCTCAGAATTGTCGGAGTACTGCTGACCCACAGTGAGTTGTGTGCCTGCCAGATCACAGAGCTTCTGCAGTTGGCCGGTGCTACCGTATCCAGGCACTTGGGGATAATGGTGCAGGCCGGGGTACTTAAAAACCGGAGGCAGGGACGATGGATCTATTTCAGGCTCAACCCGGACAATAAGAACCTGGAACCATTACTGGCATGGATCAGGCAGCAGTTTGGGCGGTCAGACCAGTGGTCTCAGGATCTTGATACAGTGGATCAGATACTCAGGATTCCTTGTGAGGATCTTTGCCGGAAACAGAAAAGAGGTACGGACTGTTCGGACACCTAAACCGGTTTGAGATGAGAAAAGGATGATACCGATGGAAGAAAAACTCAGGGTACTGTTTTTGTGTACAGGCAATTCCTGTCGAAGCCAGATGGCTGAAGGGTGGACCCGCGCTTTGAAAGGAGATGTCATTGAAGCATATTCAGCCGGCGTGGAAACCCATGGACTGAACCCGGATGCGGTTCAGGTCATGGCAGAGGCCGGCGTGGACATTTCCGGTCATAAGTCCAAGCTCGTGGGGGAATTTATGGATCTGCCCCTGGATGTTGTGGTCACGGTGTGCGGTCATGCCCATGAAACCTGTCCCTATTTTCCGCGCAAGTGCCGGGTGATTCATGTGGGGTTCGACGACCCTCCGAAACTGGCGAAAGATCTGGAACAGGAGGGTGCGGGCAAAGAAGAGCAGTTGGACTGCTACCGCAGGGTCAGGGATGAAATTAAGGCATTTGTCGAACAGATGCCTGATAACATAATGAACTAGAAGATAAGGAGAAACAGGGAGAATGAGTACTGCAGTGGAAAACGACCGGAAAATGACCAGCGTGTTTGAACGCTACCTGACGGTCTGGGTCGGTTTATGTATCGTCGGAGGGATCGCTCTTGGAAAAATTGCACCGGGCCTGGCCAAGGCCCTTGACGGAATGTCCATTAACGTGAACGGGGCACCCGTGGTGTCCATCCCCATTGCCGTGTGTCTCTTTTTCATGATGTACCCCATCATGGTCAAGATCGATTTTGCATCGGTGATCAAGGCGGGGAAAAGCGGTAAACCGGTGTTTCTCACCCTGGTGTTGAACTGGTGCATCAAACCCTTTACCATGTATGCCATTTCAATCTTCTTCCTCGGGTTTTTGCTTAAATCTTTCATCGGCGCAGAAGCCATGGATCTGGTGAAGCTTCCCTTCGGGCTGGACCTGCCCGTGGGCGCCAGCCACGGTGCTGGCGTGGTGGTTCTCCATGACGGGATAAAAATGCTCCAGGTTCCCCTGTGGAGAAGCTATTTTGCAGGATGCATCCTATTGGGCATCGCACCCTGTACCGCCATGGTACTGGTATGGGGATACCTGTCGCGGGGCAATGATGGCCTCACCCTGGTAATGGTGGCACTGAATTCGTTGACCATGCTGGTGTTGTACGGCGTTCTGGGCGGCTTTCTCCTGGGTGTGGGCAAGCTCCCCATTCCCTGGCAGGCACTGCTGTTATCGGTTTCAATCTATGTGGCCCTGCCCCTGGTGGCCGGGTACTTTTCACGACGGTGGATTATCAGTGCCAAAGGAGAGACCTGGTTCAAGGAAAAATTTTTAGGGGTCCTGACGCCGGTCACCATCAGTGCATTGCTGCTGACACTGGTCCTGCTGTTCAGTTTCAAGGGGGATGTGATCACGGCCAACCCGTTGACCATCCTATGGATCGCCATTCCTCTGTTTATCCAGACGGTTCTGATCTTTGCCCTGGGATATGGAGCGGCAAGAGTGATGAAGCTCAAATATGAGGATGCCGCGCCTGCGGCCATGATCGGGGCGTCCAACCATTTTGAAGTGGCCATTGCGACCGCGGTCATGCTGTTCGGTTTGTCATCAGGCGCAGCCCTGGCCACAGTGGTCGGGGTGCTGATCGAGGTGCCGGTCATGCTGATGCTGGTGGGATTCTGCAAACGGACAACCCACTGGTTTACCGCTTAAACATCTGAATCCATCGAGCGATATTCACCAGCTGTCCGGCCGTTAGGCCCATAAAGGCCGGGCAGCTGGCCTTCTAATGCCTGCGAGCACGCAATGTCACTAGCTATGCAATGACAATGTCCAGGTCAATTGCCGGTTTAAGGGTATTGGCCACAAGGCATCCGCGTTCGGCAATGGTCACCAGTTTCTTGAGGGTGCCCTGATCGCCCAGGTCGCTTGAAACCTTGAGCTGAACAGCAGTAAACCTGGAAGGGGTTCCCTGTATGGAACCGGTGATATCCAGCGTGACACCGGAAAGATCGACCTTGCGGCTCTGGGCTGCTGCCAGAAGGTTGCTCATGAAACATCCGCCAAAAGCCATTAAAAATGTTTCCCCGCCCATGGGGCCACGGTTCTCACCACCTTTGGCTTCGGGCCTGTCCATGTCTATCCGGTGCTCCCTGGTCTGCCCCTGGGAGGCGCTTTTGCCCTGTTGAACGACTTTGACACTTACCAATGCAACATCACTCATTGTAGACCCCTTTTATTTTGGATTCAGCTTTCCGGCCAAAAAACGTACAAACCTGTCCCACGATTTTTTGTCCGCGGTTTCATGGTAACGTTCGGATCCGAATACAGTGAATGCATGCGGAGCCCCACTGTAGGTCGTCATTTCATGGTCGATACCGGTGCCTTCCAACTCACGGGCCAGAAGGGCAAAGTGCTCCATGGTAATATGAGCATCGGCAGTTCCATGCAGGACCAGGATCTCACCTGTCGTGTTTTTGTAATCCTGTCCTTCAGGTGTTGTCAGGCCGCCATGGAACGTGACAAACCCCTTGAGGTTTTCCCCGGATCTGGCCCACTCCAGAACGGCAGCACCGCCGAAACAGTAGCCTGCAGCAACGGCATTTTTCACATCGGCCCCAAGTTTTTCTGCTTCTTTGAGCGCGCCGTGCATCAAGGATCTCATTTTCGCCCGGTCCTTATACAGCTCACCGGTGTGCTGCCGCTTATCCTTCACCTCTGTCGGCCGGATTCCCTTGCCGAACAGATCGGGTAAAAATACGGCATATCCAAGGTCTGCAAGCATTTGGGACCGTTTGACTTCATAGTCGGTTAACCCGTCCCAGTCATGGATCAACAGAACCAGGGGGGCATGTTCAGACGGACTGATAAAATATCCTTCATACGCGGTGTTGTCGATATGATAGGTGACCACTTGACCCTGGGCTGCAAAGCCAACCGGTGCCAGACAAAATAATATGAATATATAAGTTATAGTTTTCATGATGGTTGTTCCTTTCATTGCGGAAGGGTTGGAACTGAGCCTAAATATATGCATGAATTTTTGAACGTCGAGGTTAACATCATGCTTAATGATGGCGGAACAGATATCTTGACTTTGCAGACAGATTTAATTACCTATTCTTTCTGGACCGTATTCATATTCAGGACTTTGAATCTGCCATTGAATGAGGAGCAATTTATATGCCTGGGACACCGCCTGTCTCATTTTTCGTGCAATGCCTGGTGGATGCCATGTATCCGGAGGTCGGGCATGCCATGCTCAGGTTGTTTGAACATCTGGATATCGGGGTGAATATCCCCCTTGAGCAGACCTGCTGCGGACAGCCTGCCTTTAACTCGGGATACCGCAGGGACGCTGAAGCCGCGGCAAAACATTTTATCCGGACGTTTGAATCTGCAGCAGCCATTGTCAGCACATCGGGATCCTGTGTGGACATGGTCCGGCACCAGTATCCGGTCCTGTTCCGGGATGATCCTCAATGGCTTGAGCGGGCCAGGAGGGTGGGCGCCAAAACATTTGAACTGACACAATACCTTGTGGACGTGAAGGGTGTCACCGATATCGGGGCACGGTATGCTGCCCGGGTGACCTATCACGATTCCTGCCATTTGTCCCGGAATTTAGGGGTGGCCCGGCAGCCGAGGGAATTGATCTCACAGGTCAGGGGGGTCGATTTTATCGAGATGGATCAGCCCCAGAGATGCTGTGGTTTTGGCGGTACCTTTTCAGTAAAGTACCCGGAGATCTCTACAGCCATTCTGGATGACAAGATCGATCAGATTCTGGCCACCGGCGCAGATACGGTTGTCGGGTGTGACATCTCCTGCCTGATGAATATCGAGGGGCGCCTGAAGCGCAGAAAGATCCCGGTTACCGTCATGCATATTTCAGAACTGCTGACCCGTTCATTTCTTTCCACCCGGACCGATTCCTCAAAGGAGACCGTTTAGCGTGGAGATCAAGCCCCAGTATTATAAACAAAATGCCCGGCAGGCACTGGATGATCAGGCGTTGCTCAACGCGCTGTCCAATGTTCAGGCGCGCCTGGGTCCGGCCACGGCCAAGTCTTACCTGGAGCTGCCGGAAGGCCCGGGATTCAGGCAAAGGGCCCATGAGATCAGGATGTTTGCCGTGAATCACCTGGATGTTTTACTGGAGCGGCTCGCTCAAAAGATTGAGGCGCGGGGCGGGCATGTGTTTTTTGCACGGGATGCAGCCCAGGCCAGGGCATATTGCATGAACGTGGCTAGGGAGAACCGTGTGAAGATGGTGGTCAAGGGTAAATCCATGGTGACAGAGGAGATCAGGCTTAACAACCATCTTGAAAACCATGGCATTGAAGTCAATGAGACGGATCTGGGCGAGTATATTATTCAACTGGCAGGGGAGGGCCCCTCACATATTATTGCCCCGGCCATCCACAAAACCCGCAAAGAGATCGCCACTTTGTTTTCTCAAAAGCTGGGAATCCCATACTCTGAAGATCCCCCCACCCTGACCCAGGCTGCCCGCAAGGCCTTGAGAGAAAAATTTCTATCTGCAGATATGGGGATCTCAGGCTGCAACCTGGCCTGTGCTGAAACCGGTCATATCACCACCCTGTCCAATGAGGGGAATATCCGCATGTCCACCACCATGCCGAAGATCCATATGGTGTTCATGGGAATGGAACGGATCGTGGCAAAGCTTGAGGATCACGATATTCTGTTTCGACTGCTATCCAGGGGGGCCGCTGCCCAGAATCTGGCCAATTATATCTCCTATATCGGCGGTCCCAGGACAGCAGATCAGTTGGATGGGCCTGATCAGTTTCACCTGGTGGTCGTGGATAACGGGCGGTCAAAAATCCTGGCTGATCCTGAATTGAGGGAGGCGCTCTGCTGCATCCGCTGCGGTGCATGCCTCAATGTCTGCCCGGCATACGGCAAGATCGGGGGGCATGCATACGGGTATCCCTACTCCGGGCCTATTGGGGCGGTTATTACCCCCCTGCTGGTGGGGATGAACCAGGCCAAGGATCTCAGTCATGGTGAACCCCTGTGCGGTGCATGTAAACAGGCGTGCCCCGTTGATATCGATTTGCCAAGAATGCTGCTGGCCATCCGCAATAAACTGGCCGAAGGAGACCGGTTTTGGGGTGCGGTTCCGATGGATCCGTTTGAAAAACTGGCATTTCATGCATGGTCTGTCATTGTGAAGAACCCCCGGCTGTATGACCTCTCCCTCAGGTTTCTTTCCATCGTGCAGGGCATCATGCCACACCACAGAGGTATGATATCACGGCTTCCATTTCGGCTGCACGGGTGGACCCAGACAAGGGATTTACGGCCGCTGGCCGGGAAGCGTTTTCTTCACCATGCCCGGTCCCACGGCCTGGGCGGCTCAAATCGTTCCAGGGAGGTGTAAACGCATGAGGACCCATCAACAGGAATTTATCCGGACCGTACAGGCCGCACTTGGCAAGCGGTCATCCCTTCCCCCGGACTTCTTTGACGTGTCGCCATCCAACGGCATGGAATCAGATTCTCATGGGAGAACCATCCAGGAGAAAACCGTTCTCCTTGAACGATTCGTTCAACAGGCCAGTGCCGTGAACATGGGGGTAACACAGGTGACAGACCCGGCCGGCGCGGCCCTGGCCATCCGTGAGCTTGTCGATACCACCCAGCCGGAGTGGGGCACAGAAAAATCTGTGGCAATCTGGGACCATTTACTGCTGAACCAGCTTGAACTTGAACAGGTTTTAGGTGATAGCGTTGCGGACCTCTTCATAACCCGCGGCCCTGAAACACCGGATGTGAAAACGAGACAGGCGGTACGCCAGGGAATTATCGATGCCTATATCGGGATCACGTCGGCAGACTTTTTTGTGGCTCAAACCGCTACCCTGGTGTTGCGAGACAGGCCCGGTCAGCCACGGGCGGTTTCCCTGGTCCCCAGTATCCACGTGGCCGTTGTGGAACTGGACCAGATCCTTGAGAATCTGACCGAACTGTATGCCCGGTTGAAAACGGATCCGCTGACCAACTGTATGTCCCTGATATCCGGTCCGAGCAAAACCGCTGATATTGAACTGGTAATGGTACATGGGGCCCACGGTCCTCGGCAGGTCCATGTGATCGTAGTTACGGGCTGACCGCACCCACCGGTCCTATGGCCTCATCAATGCCGATGTGGGGGGCGGTACCGCTGAAAGGCAACCCGACGTCCACGCCACCATGGATGCCGATGCTGCCGGACATCAGGGTAAAATTGTCATTGCCAGCATCGGTAAACTTCGGGTCTTGTGGAGAGGGACTGTGCTGATCCCACCCTGTATCTGAAACGTAGCTGCTCCACTGGTCCATCCGGTAGGTGCCGGTCGGAAGGTTGGTGATCCGCTGGGTTTCGAAATCCTGATAATACAGATTGTAATCCAGGTCCGCCACCCCGGCAAAGGCGCTTGAGCCGACATATAGGCAAAAGGATACGCAACTGTCCGGATCAATGGTGCCGTACATGATATTGTTCTTGAACTTCAGGTTGACGTGTGTGCCGCCGATATGGGCCTGAGAGTAGTAATTGCAAATATTGGGATTCATGCCGTAAAGCACATTGTTATAGATTTCAAGATTCTGGTGGATTCCGCTGGTGCCGCCGATGGCAAACCCTTTCTGCTTGATGTTTTTGAGAATGTTGTTATAGATTTTAAAGTTCTCATACCGGGCCGCACCGCTCCACAGGAAAATTCCCATGGAGGTGTAATCATCAATCCGACCAAGGGGGTCATCGGTGTTGACATCGTATATGAGATTGCTGCGCAAGGTAAAATTTCTCAGGAGCCCCTGTCTTGCATCTCCGTGTGCTATGTCAAACCCGGTGGTGTGGTAGCCGTGGTGAAGGGTGTTGTTCTCAAACACCACATTTTCAAATACCAGGCCGTTAGGCTGGCTGCTGTTGTCGGTGTAGACATTATAAGAGATACTGCGCCGACCGCAGTCATGGATTTCATTGTTCCTCACCCGCATACCCGAGTGCCAAACCACGAGCCCCATGGCAGAAGCGCTGCCCCGGATGCCGATGTAGCCGATGTGACAGTTCTGGATCACCAGACCGCTGACCTCATAGTTCATGGGCCATCCGTCATTGTATCCGTACATGGTACCGAACATCATTTCCAGTCCGTCAATGACGATATACTCTTTGGGATCATGGGTCTGCATGGTGATGGAACCCCGTCGCTGGGGGACTTCGATAAACCGGTACCGGGTGTCCGGATCCTCAGGGGAGTAAACATAAACCCCGTCATCCCAGCACCAGTCGCACTCCTGCTCCAGCATGCTGAAACCGCTGTCGCAATAGGGTATGGTGGCGTAAGAATCCACCCGGCCCCAGGTGATGGAGCCGTCCTGCTCGCCAAAGAAAATGGAGGCAGGATGCTGGACATGGGGAACAGACAAAGCGGTAGCAGAGTACCAGACATTGTCATGGCCTGCCACGGATGACCAGTTCTGGGCCCGCTCTGACCCCAGGATTTTGGGCTTGCCGCCGGATCCGTAGGTGCTGAAGGTGATATACGCATCCGGGGTGCCGGACCAGGAGATCACCAGGGTGTCCCTGAAGGTGTCCCCGCGTTTGAACAGGACCGCGTCCCCGGGTGCAAGGTTGGCAGAGTTGACCCGTGAGATGGTTTGCCAGGCGGTATGGGTGCTCAAGCCGTCATTGCTGTCATTTCCGGAACTGGAAGACACGTAATAGGTGGTCCCGGTGTTTTTATACAACCCGCCGCCGCCGGGGATGCCGAGAAGGGAGAGGGCCGGTGCAAGGCTGCCCTTGATATTGCTTTTCATGACCGGCACCCCGGTTGGGGTTTCACTGATATACCTGTACTTCAATGGGGAGGCACATACCTGTCCTGGAGCCAGGAAAAAAAGGGGTACCAGGAAAGCGATCAAACCATGGGTCAAAGTAGTATGTTGATATTTCATTAGATCGGGTCTCCGGTTGTGAATAGTCACGGTGAAAAGTCAGGGTAAACCGTCAGGGGTTGAATGTTCAATCCAATACCGCTGTCAGGTTCTGAACGTCATGATGAATGTCACGCAACTTTAGTGCCAGGGATTGATCCGTGAATAACCGATTCCGGTAGGTATGCATATCTGGACCGCGAATCGATGTATCAACTGCAGGCTTGACAGGGTGGGGGTGTCATAGCCTTTTGCCGGGGGATGTTTCTTTTGGGGCGGTGTGAAGGGGTTTCCCTCCATAAATACGCCAGGATATGGAGGGTTTTCCCTTCATGGCCGGCGGGTTACCATGCTCTCCGGGAATGATAGTCCTGCATGAGCGTATTCATTTCATCCCGGGAGATTCGCGCACCTGAATCCTGCAGGGGTTCAAACAGGGCATCGGGCAGTATCTCATGGTCCGGTGTCATTCCCTCCCTGAGGTTGAAGTCCCTGGCCTTTTTTGCCGTATTCCGGGCAATGGCAGACAGGGTGTCCTGGTCTCCTTCTACCCCGGTGGTCAGCCGGATCAAATCCCCGAGAAGCTCCCATGGATAAATATCCCTGAAGAATTTACACAGGATCATGCTGTCAAACAGGGTCAGGCGGTCTTCAAAGTCGATAAAGAGCCGTGCCTTATCCTGTATTTGTGACGGCGGGATCATGCCGGCCAGTTCAGGTTTGTAAAAGGTGGCCCTCAAGTGGCAGGCTCCCCGGTCGGAAGAGGCGTATGCAAGCCCCATTCCCTTGAGTACCCGCGGGTCATATCCGGCCGGTTCCATGCCTTTGACGTGAACGCCCATGCCCGTCATCCCGAAGGTCTCTTCTGCATGGGTGATTCCCTTGGCCAGGATGCGGCCGATATCCTTTTGATTACTGATCAGCTCCAGAAGATCTGCGGTTTCATCGGCCTGACCGAACCGGATCTCATAATCGGAGGTTTTCATTTCAAAGGCTTTCATGGCAAATGCACACAGGTTGCCTGCGGTGATGGTATCCATGCCTAGACTGTCGCACAGATGATTCAACCGTGCAATTTCATCAACGGAGTCGATCATGCAAAGCCCGCCAAACGCATAAAGGGTTTCATACTCCGGCCCTTCGAGTGTCAGCCCTTTGTGGGGGCCGTCAAGAATGGTGGTCATCCGTCCGCAGGACAGGAAACATTTTGCACAGGCGTGGGGGGTGACCCGGCACTGGGTGTGCAGGGCGTCTGCTGAGATTTTTTCCCAATGGGGGGCCTGGCCCATGGACCAGTAACGGGTGGGGAATGCACCGGCCCCATTCAATATTTTTACCATCTGGGAGGTGCCCATGGATTTATAGGCGTGGACCACAGGGCTCTCTTTTGACTCGGCGGCCAGCATTTTGGAAAGCGCTTTAAGCCCGTCCGGATCATGGATTTTTCGTTTTTTATCTCCCTTGAATACCACGGCCTTAAGGTTTTTAGCGGCCAGAACCGTACCGGTACCTGCGCGGCCGGCGCAGCGCCAGCCATCGTTTTTAATGATGGAGAACCTCACCCCGTTTTCCGCGGCAGGGCCGGTGACCACGATGCCGCTTTTCCATGAACCCGAAGGTTTGGACCCGTAACGTGCCTTAACCAGTCGTTCGGTATCAAATGTGTCTTTGCCCTTCAGATCCTCTGCGTCATGAAAGCGTGCACCCTCCGGGGTGATTTCAAGAACACTGAGAGCGGGTGACTTTCCGTGCAGCACCACGGCATCAAAACCGGTGGCGCCGACAGCTTCCGGCACCCGGCCGCCGGAATAGGATTCGGCATACAGCCCGGTCAAAGGAGACTTGGTAAACACCCCGTACCTTGAGGATCCCCATGCCGCACTCCCGGTGGCCGGGCCGGTTGCAAAGACCAGGTGGTTTTCAGGTTCCAAAGGATCTGCTCCTTTGGGGTTTCGTTCATAAAGCAGCCAGGAGGAAAGCCCTTTACCACCTAAAAATGATGATAGTATGCGGTCCTCGACCGGTTCGATGTGTGACTGCCTGCCTGAAAGGTCGACAACTAATACCTGGTTGTAGAATCCGTCCATGACTCCTCCTGATATCAGGTTATTTACCGGTTACATGTTGAAGAGCCCGGGATAAAATGTCAAGCCCCGTGTTGATCTGTTCCGCGGTGGTCACCAGGGGCATCATGAAGCGGATGACATTCCCGAAGGTGCCGCAGGCCAGGATAATCAATCCCTGTTCAAAGCAGAAATCGGTGACCGCTTTGGTCTCTTCAGGGGCGGGTGTCTTGGATGTTTTATCCTTGACCAGTTCCATGGCCACCATGGGTCCCAGGCCTCTGACTTCACCAATCAAGTCAAACTCATTCTCCAATGATCTAAGCCCGGATGTGAGCTGTTCGCCGATCTTTTTTCCGGCTTCCAGAAGGCGATCCTCCTCCATGACCTCCAGGACAGCCAGGGCGGCTTCAACAGCCACCGGGTTCGCGCCGTAGGTCCCGCCGATACCTCCGGGGTGTACGGCATCCATGATCTCTTTTCTGCCGACCACGGCACTGAGCGGCATTCCGGCAGCCAGGCTTTTGGCGGTGGTTGTGATATCGGCTTCGATATTCCAGTGCTCCATGGCAAACATGGTGCCGGTCCTGCCGATTCCGGTCTGGATCTCATCCGCAATAAAGAGAATACCATGGGCTTCGCAGATCGATTTCAGTTTCGGGAAATACTCGGGCGGCGGTACCATGTATCCGCCTTCCCCAGGGATCGGTTCTGCAATCAGTGCTGCCGTGGTTTCAGGGGCAACATGGGAGATCAGAAATTCTTCCAGGTGAGACGCGCACGCCAGGTCACATGAGGGATATTCCTTACCAAACGGGCACCGGTAGCAGTAGGCAAACGGGATGCGGTAAATCTCAGGGGCAAAGGGCCCGAAACCCAGTTTATAAGGCTTTACCTTTGAGGTCAGGCTCATTCCCATGAGTGTCCGTCCGTGAAATCCGCTTTCAAACGAAATGATTCCGGTTTTTTGGGTGTAATACCGGGCAAATTTTACTGCGTTCTCAACCGCCTCGGCACCGGAATTCACAAACATGGCCTTCTTTTCAAACGACCCCGGCACCAGGTGACAGAGCTTTTGAGCCAGGGTCACTGTGGATTCATAGGGGAGAACCATGAAGCAGGTGTGCATGAATTGATCTGCCTGGGCCTTTACCGCACCCACCACCCTGGGATGGGAGTGTCCCACATTCATGACGGCAATCCCGCCGGCAAAATCCAGATACTCCCTATCCTGGCTGTCCCATAATAGGGCGCCGCTGGCTTTTTTAACATAACAGGGGCGGGCACTGGCAAATCCATTGGCCAGGAACTGGTTCCGAAGGTCTGATATCTCGTTTTTCTGATATTGATGGTTCATGATTATCTCCGCTGTTTATTCAATTGGTTTTGGGTATATACCGGGCTTTCCTCGTAGGCAAGGGTTTGATACTCAAACCGGTGTTTTTCATGGAAAAATGAGGCCAATGGACGCGATACGCCGGCGATACCGAAGTCCCTGGAATGCTGGACCGTTTCTAGGTCAAGCATGGCAATCAGGTTCTCCTGGAGCTGTCCGGCCTCCTGGACAATATGACCTTCCGGATCCACAATCAGCGAGTGTCCCTTTCCACCGGAAGCAACGCCGTTGACACCCACGCCGTTGACGCTGATCACATAACACTGGTTCTGGATGGCCGCGGCTCTGGCCATGATGACCTCCTGGACACGGTCCTGGGTACCGGCAGCCGTTGGAATGAGGATCACCTCGGCGCCCTTGAACACCAGGTCACGTATGACCTCGGGAAACCACAGGTCATAGCAGTTGCACAGTCCGATCCTTCCGGCATCCGGCAAGTCAAAGACCAGTGTCTGCCTGCCTGAATCCGTTTTTTCATGGGGGCGCCAGGGATACATTTTATGGTAATTGTGAATCATATTTCCCTGATCATCAAATACCGGACTTGCATTGAAAATCCGTCCCTCTTTTTTCTCATACATGGATCCGGGGATGAAATAAATCCCGTGCTCCTTTGCAATCCTTGAGCAGACATCCGTGATCGGGCCGGGAATGGTTTCTGCCAGGGTCTCAAAATCGGTTGAGCCCTGGATGACCAGTTCCGAGGCAACGATCAGTTTCACCCACGGGCTGTAATACTTAATCAGTTCAATCTGCCTGGTCATGTTTTCCAGGTTTTTTCCGGTGTCACCGGGAAATACTTCGAGTTGACAGGCGGCAAGGCCTAACAAACGGCTCATACATACTCCTTAATGATCTTTGAGGGCGCCCTGCTTCCATAACTGCTCATGGAAATGGCATTTTACCCAGGAATTGGGATCTGTTTCACAGGGCGCGGGTTCCTGCTCTTGGCACAGGTCCTGCCGGAAGTCACATCTCGGATGAAAGTGGCATCCCTTTGGCGGACTGGATAATTTCGGTACTTCACCTTTTAATACACCCAGGTCTTTTTTATGCAGTGGATCTGCAATGGGCACCGCATCCTTCAATGCTTTGGTATACGGGTGCCTGGGGGCGTTAAACAGGGCGGTGCTGTCCTGCACTTCCACAATCTGTCCGGCATACATCACGGCCACCCGGGCACAGACCTGTTCCATGATACTTAAATCATGGCTGATAAACAGATAGGTCAGCGACAGCTGGTGCTGCAGGGTTTTCATCAGTGAAATCACCTGGGCCTGGACCGACACATCCAGGGCGCTGGTGGCTTCATCAAACACAATAAACCGGGGGTTTGTGGCCAATGCCCTGGCAATGGAGATTCTCTGCTGCTGGCCGCCTGAAAACTCTCTTGGAAAACGAAACAGGTGCTCCGGTCTTAGATCGACCAGGCTCAGCAGTCTGACAGATTCCTCCAGGTGGTGTTCAGGGTCGACCTCCCTGTTCAGAACCAGGGCTTCCTTTAAAATGTTGAGGACGTTCATTCTGGGGTTTAGCGACGCTTTTGGATCCTGAAATACCATCTGCATTTTCGGTCTGAAGGGTTTGAGTGCTGAAGCGTTCAGGGATTCAATCGGGTGTCCCTGAAACTGGATGGTGCCGGAGGTCAGCGGGGTCAATCTCAAGATTGCCCTGCCCAGAGTGCTTTTCCCGCATCCGGATTCCCCGACAAGACCCAGGCATTCTCCCTGTATGATATCCAGGCTGATATTGTTGACTGGTTTAATCCATGTTTTCACCTTGCCCCAAAAGGGTTTGTCATAGGCAAACCATGCATGAAGCCGGTCCAGACTGATCAATGGCCGGGGCATGGACGCTGCATGAGCAGTGGTCGTGGATGGGGCGCTCATATCTCCACCTTCCGGGGTTTCGGGTGATTGTCGTACAAGAAACAGGCTACCCGGTGGGAGAGGCCGACAGCAGTCATGGGCGGCTTTCTCCGACGACAGACATCCATCGTATAGGTGCACCTGGGGTGGAAACGGCAGCCCTTTGGCGGGTTGGCAAGATCGGGTATCATACCGGGGACATAGGCCAGGGCTTCTTTTTGGCCCAGTTTAGGCACCGCTTTGAGTAATCCCTGGGTGTAGGGGTGATACGGGGTCTTGAAGATATCTTCGGTCGGTGCAATTTCCACAATCCTGCCGGAATACATGACCGCCACCCGGTTACAGATCTGGGCCGCTATCCCTAAATCATGGGTGATGAACAGGATGGCGGTTTTCTTCTTTTGGCAGATCTCTCTCATCAGTTTCAGGATGTGGGCCTGGACCGTCACATCAAGGGCGCTGGTTGCCTCGTCTGCAATCAATATTTTGGGTGAGGATAACAGGGCCAGGGCGATTCTGTACCGCTGGGCCATCCCGCCGCTGACCTGGCCGGCGTATGATTTTAAAAGGCGCTGAACGTCTGTGAGCCCGACCTCATTGAGCCGTTCTTCTGCAATGGTGTCAATGGCTTTCTTCCGGCTGCAGTTGTTCAATTTCATCACGGACTCAATCTGATCAGGCAGGTAGAGCCGTATCAATCTTGATATCTGCTCGCCCAGGGTGAATACCGGATTGATGCTGGACTGGGGGTTTTGAAACACCATGGAAATCTGGTGCCCGCGGATCTTTTGGAGTTTACCATTGGAAAGGGTCAACAGGTTATCTTTTTTAAACCAGACCTCTCCGGTGCTTTGGGAAAGGCTTTTGGGAAGGAGGCACAGGATCGATTTGGCGGTGACACTTTTGCCTGACCCGGTTTCTCCCACCAGGGCAAGGATCTCTTTTGGAAACAGCTCAAAATCGACGCCCTCAAGGATATGGGCCTGTCCCCTTGCCGTGTTGAAATCCACGGCAAGATTTTTAATCTGCAGCATCGGGTGTTCTGTCATCGTCCGGGTGTTGTCCATAATATCACTGTTCCTATCAAAGGAAACCATTCAGGTACTGGAATCCAGGGCATCTTTCAGGGCATCTCCAAATATATTAAACGCAATCACCACAATAAACATGGCCGTGCCAGGAACAATGGCGATCCACCATTCGTTCAGGATATTGGGTGCACCTTCCCAGACCATCAGTCCCCAGTCGGCCATGGGTGCCTGGGTGCCCAGTCCCAAAAAGCTGAGCAGGCCAATGGCAATGATTGCAGGGCCAAGGTCCAGAAGGATCATCACGATGACCGGGGTCAGTATGTTGGGCAGCAGGTGTCTGAAGATGATGGTGAGCCGGCCGTAGCCCAGCATCCTGGCCGCTTCCACATAGAGCATATGCTTGATGGAGACCACCTCTCCCTGGACCAGCCGGGTATACCAGGGCCACCAGGGGATGATCAGGGCGATAATCGCCGTATACCATCCGGCACCCAGGATCAGCGAAATGGCCATGCCGATCAGGGTGGATGGAAAGGACAGGAACAGCTCCACGACCCGCATGATCAATGTCCCGCTGACCCCTTCATTGTAGCCTGCCCACAACCCTAAGGGAACGCCGATCAGCGCGGCACTGATCACGATGCAGATACCCCCGAAAATGGAGATGCGGGAGCCAAAGATCACCCGGCTGAGCATGTCCCGGCCATATATATCTGTTCCCAGATAATAATCAGATGAAGGCGGAAGCAACCGGTGCTCCACATTGACATCCCCCCGGCCTTGTTCGGGGTATGGAGATATCCATGGGGCAAACAGGGCGGCAGCAAATGTCATGCATAAAATGATCAATGCAAGACCGGCACTTTTTCTTTTCAAGAGGCGTTTGAGTTCAAACCACCGAACTTGCCGATGTTCTCTTGCCGCTGCCCGGGCCATGTCCGTGTATAATGTTCTGTTGTCGGCCATAAATCCTATTTAATCCTCGGGTCGATCACTCGTCTGAGTATGTCTGTCAAGGTGTTCGCCACCACATAGATGGCACCCACCATCAGGGCGATCCCCGTAATAGCGGGGTAATCCAGGCTCATGATGCCGGCAAGTGCGTAAAAGCCGATGCCCGGCCAGTTAAAAATCATCTCTACATAAAAGGTGGCCATCAGTATCAATGCCACGGACAATCCAATCACCGTGAGTACAGGGGAGAGTGCATTTCTCAGTCCGTAATAGAAGAACAGAACCGGTTCACTGATACCGGATGCCCGGGCAGACAGGATAAAATCCTGCTGCATCACCTCAAGCAGGGAGGAGCGGGTCAACCGGGCGATGATCCCCAGGGGGCCGACCAAAAGTGCTGCCACGGGCAGGACCATATGCCAGAGGACATTGAAAAAGGCCTGAAAGTTTCCGGTGATCAGGGTATCGATCATGCTGAATCCGGTCACATGCGCTATGGGATGGGTAAATTCCAGAAATGAGTCGATCCTGCCCTGCAAAGGGAACCATCCCAGGATATTGAAAAAAATCAGCTGCAGCAGCAGCGCCAGAAAAAAAATCGGGATGGATACCGCTGCAGAGGTGAACCATTTGACAGCGCCGTCAAATGGTGTACCGTGGTGATAGGCAGATATCACGCCGATGAAAACTCCACCGAGTGTGGCAAACAGCAGGGCCCAGAAAACCAGTTCAAATGACATGGGTATTTTTTCAAGAAGATCCTGGAATACCGGCCGGTGGGTTCGCAGGGAAACCCCCATATCCGCGTGAAAGATCAGCCGTTCCATATACCGCTTGTATTGGACAACCAGGGGTTTGTCCAGCCCCAGCTCGATCCGGGCCCGCTCGATCTGTTCAGGCTTGGCATTCCCGCCGATATACAGGGCAGCCACATCCCCGGGCAGGGACCGTGTGAAAAAAAACACCAGGGTGCTCAGGGCAACAAGCAACAGGATCAGACCGGTAAATCGTTTGGCTAAAAAGAGGATCATGGGTTCGGCATTGTAATTTTGGATTGCAGTCCTGACATGCCGGTTGACAGCGGGCAGGCGGCAGAACTGCAATCCAGTGTTACGTCATGCTCCTATTCGATGTACATGTTATAGAAAAAGGGTACCTGGGGATAGGCCGGATTCATGACCACCCCTTTGAGTTTTTTGTTCATGGGCCAATTCTCCCGGACATCGGCAATCCATGCCACGGGCGCATCTTTCTGGATCATATTCTGGGCATCCACATACATCTTGAGCGCCTTGTCCGGATTTGCGCCCACGGTTTCGTAAGCTTTCCGGATCAACTTGTCGTAAGAGGGATTTTTATAGTAGGCCAGGTTCCAGACCGGCTTGTCGCCCTCATCATGCAGCAGGGAATACAGGGTTTCATAGGGGTCAGAGTAGGTCGGCCACCAGAGCAGCAGGAAAATGTCCTGTGCGGTCTTAGGGTCTTTTTTAGCCATGGCCCATTGGGTATTCCATGCCAGCCCCTTGATCTCGACATCTATCCCCAGCTTTTTAAACTCGGATTGGATCAAAGGGGCAAACCGTGCTTCCTGGCCGTTTTCAGCTGCATAGGTCAGGGTCAGCTTAAATCCGCCATCCTTGAATCCGGCTTCTGCCAGAAGGGATTTGGCCAGCTCCAGGTCATGGGGATACTGGATCACGTCAGTGGTACCGCCAAACTGGCCTTGGGGAACCGGACCTCTTGCCTGGCTTGCATTTCCGTTGAAACCTATGTTAATAATGTCTTTGTAAGGTATTGCATGGGCCAAGGCTTTTCTCACTTTCACATTGTCTAGGGGAGGACGTGTGGTGTTGAAAAATGCCATATAATTCTGGTAACTTGGCCCATACAATACTGTCGTGTTCTTGCCCTTTTTAATGGATGCATAGCTGTCCAGAGGAATCCTGCCCACCAGCATGGCCTGTTCCGCCTGAAGCATCTGGAGCTGAGTCAGGGGCGCTTTGGTGTATTTAACCAGGATATTTTCGACATGGTTGCCGTCCCATCCACCCCAGTAATCCGGGAATTTTGCCAGCATCCAGGATTCGCCATCCTTATAGTTTTTCAGGGTATAGGGACCGGTGCCGGCATCCATGCCCTTGTTGAACCAGTCTGACCCGTTATCCCCCACACCAGGACTCATGATATACGAGGCATAGGCAGATGCAGCAATTTGTGGAAGGGGAACCGGTGTTTTCAGGATCAGCTTGACCGTGTAATCATCTATAATTTCAATCTCTTTGAGGTCACCCCAGATAAAGGCCGCGCCTTTGCCCAGACGCTGGGTTCTCTCAATGGAGAACTTCACTGCTTGGGCGGTAAAATCTGAGCCGTCGTGGAACTTGACGCCTTTTCTCAGTTTGAAGGTATAGTCCATACCGTCATCAGAGGCGGCGAAATCGGTGGCCAGCACAAAACTGAACAATTCACTGCTTCCAGGCGGGTTGACCCGGATCAGGGTCTCGTAGATATTGGCCATATAGCCAAGCTCTGTAGAATAGGATACGCTCGGGTCCAGGGTGGTGATGCCGTAGGGCGAGGCATACACCATATTCTTCTGGGCCGACCAGGCGGTTCCGGTCATCAGGACCAGCAGGACCGTGATTAAAATCATTTTTACACATCGATACTTCATGGTTTCCTCCATACAGTTTAGGGTTGATTTGCGGGTTTCAAAAAAATGATCCTCCTTGGCTTAGGTTTACGTGTAAAAAAAAAACATATTTACTCCCAATTGATCGCACAGTGAACATCCCTGACAAAGGATGCCACGGCATTGGCATCCTTTTTTTCAATCAGCTCGATCAATTTGAGGTGCTCCCTGTAGTTGAGCTCCCTGACCTTCTTGATCCATTCTCCTTTTGCACCGAAGTCAAAGAGGCGTTGCCTGAGGATGTTCAACTGTCTGAGCATCAAGGCATTGCCGGAAAGGTTGAGGTATACGTTGTGAAAATCATTGTTCAGTTCAAAGTACTTGTAGTTGTCTTTATCCGAGCAGTTCTCATACATCTCTTCGTTGATCCGCTTCATCTGTTCGATATGCTCAGGTGTGATCCGGGGAAACACGGCGAGCAGGGCCCTTGAGTCCAGCGCACCAAGCATTTCATAAATATCTTCCAGGTCACTTTTCGACAGTTCGTTGATCTGGATGCCCCGCTGGGGAAGGAATGTTACAAATCCTTCAACCTGGAGCTGGAGCAGTGCATCCCGAAGCGGGGTCCGGTTGATACCCAGTTGATGGGACAGCTGGTTGATGGTGACGAACATGCCCGGCTTCAGATTCTGCTGGCGAAGTTCCATGCGCAGGTGGTCATATACCTGGCTCCTGAGGAGGTGAAAATTGTTCTGAATGTGCATCTTCATTACGTCAGATCCTTATAATTATAGATGTAAATTGATCAGACCATATGTATGTGGATTGGTATACTAACATACTAATATATCAGTCAAGATGTTTTTTATTTTTTTGTTAAAAAAGTGTTGACGTTGTGTTTGTTTTTTGTATATTGAATTTTGAATACAAAATGCAATGTACAAAATTGAGAACACAAGGACAGTGGATATGAAAAATTTGGGCGCCCAGTATGAAAACCTGGATCAAAAGGTTTACCAGGTTGTGAAGCAGATGATCGAAGACCGTACCTTACTGCCCGGGCAGAAGATTCCACAGGAAAAGCTGGCCAAGGATTTAGGGGTTAGCCGGACACCGCTGATCAGTGCCTTGAAATTTCTGGAGCACGAGAAACTGATTGAGGTCAAACCCAGGCGCGGCTTCTTTGTCCGGTTGTTCACGATCAATGAGATGATCGGGATATTTGAGATTCGTGAAGTGCTTGAGGGACTGGCAGCCCGCCGCGCGGCCCAGTGCATAACAGACAAAGAGTGCCGGGAGCTTGAGGGTCTTTTTAAGAATTTCAAGGGGTACGCGAATATCACGGATATGAGTGGCTACTCCAAAGCTGACAGAAAGTTCCACACCATGATCACAGGGATCGCCTCAAGGGAGTTTCTGGCCACCATGCTCCAGACGTTTGATATCATCAGCCTGGCATACCAGAATGTATCCAGCGAGGGGTTGATCCGCCACCCCAATGACACGATAGAGGATCATGAAAAGATCATTGAAGCGATTTGCAGCAGAGATTCTGATCAGGCAGAGACGCTGATGAGAGCACATTTTAAAGGAGCCATCGATATTTTAAAGGAGCAAATCGATGAGGAATCAAAACAAAACCATTCAAAGGAGGTGATCAACCACGACTAATTTTTGGTATGAATGGCAGGGTGTGTCCTGCATTTACATCTTTAATCCGTTTTTGGAGAATAAAAAAAATGAAAAGATTGTTAATCATTGGTTTGGTCGCATTGTTTGCCCTGGCACCGAATGCCTGGGCCGGTAAAGGGTATCCCAAAAGAAATATTACTGCAGCCGTTGTCTGGGGCGCAGGGGGAGGAACGGACACCTGTGTGCGTATGATTACTGCTGAGATGCAGAATTTCATGGATGTCAACATCAACGTTATCAATAAAACCGGCGGGGTTGCCGGTTCTGTCGGCATGAGCTATGCCTATCGACAGAAACATGACGGATATACCCTCTGCGGGCTGTCCGAATCCAACGTGACTGCCGGTGTCCAGGGGGGATGGGACAAAAAATTCGATGTCTGGGATACCTTCATTGTCGGTGGTTCTCCGGACGTAATTTCTGTAACCGCCGGTTCTCCGTATCAAACCATTCAGGATCTGATTGAAGCTGCCAAAAAGAATCCGGGGTCCATCAAGGCCGCAGCCAGCGGTGCGGGTTCCATCCATCATCTGAACCTGCTGGCGGTTGAAAACGGTTCCGGTGCAAAATTCAACTTCATCCCTTACAAAGGTTCCGCCCCCAGCCAAAATGCAGCCATGACCGGTGAGGTCACCGTTGTGGTCACTTCTCTTGCAGAACAGCAGCAGCTGCTTCGCGGAGGCAAACTGCGTGCTCTGGGCATGCTGATTCCGAGTTCCTTTGACGTGGCTGACTTGGGAACCATTCCGTCAGCGTTTGACGCCTATCCGTCACTGTCCAAGTATCTGCCGATCTCCCAGGCCATTGGATTTGCCGTTCCTTCAGGTGTTCCCCAGGAAGCCAAGGATGTTCTGGTTGACGCGTTTAAGAAAGCCATTGCGACCGATAAGGTAAAATCCTGGGCAAAAGCCAACTATTATCTGTTGTCCGGTAAAACCGGCGCTGAGTCCAAGGCAGTATTTGACGCACTGGAGTCCAATTTTGCATGGACACTGTGGGAACTGGGCGCAGCCAAGGTGAATCCTGAAACACTTGGGATCCCCAAACCGTAAGGTTGGTACCAAGAAAACAAACAGAATAGAAGAGGGGCTGGTGTCGAAGAGACACCAGCCGGGAACCGGGCTTGGGAGTCCTACGCCAATAGTTCTTAAGCCCGGTTGTTCAAAAGAGTTATAGTTAAAATCGAAGGAAAATTCAACCATGATGGAAAAAGACAAACTCAGGAAAGCGGATATTTTCTCAGGGGGCCTGATATTGCTGGTCGGTCTGTTTATCGTTAGCCAGGCGCTGCAGATGCCCATGAAAGATTCCTGGGGAGGGGTGCAGAATGTATGGTATGTATCCCCGGCCATTTTTCCGTTATTTGTGGGGGGGATGATTACACTGCTGGGTGCGCTCCTGGTTCGAACAGCATTGAAAGAGGTCGGGTTTAAGGCAATGGGCGATGTTCTCGGGTTTATGGTATCAAGTGAGCTGGCCCGGTTTCTGAAACTGGAAGCCAACATACGCTTCTATGCCATCATTGTCTGTTTGCTGAGTTTTGTGTACCTGTACATTCCTCGGGTGGATTTCTTTTTGACCGCCATCCTTTTTTTGATGGTGTTTATCATGATGTTCCATTTGAACGATACTGCGGTATTAAAGAAACTGCTCTGGTTTTTTTTGGGGCAGGCCGGCCTGATGATCCTGCTTCTGATCACCGGCATCATGACCTCTTTGTCCTCTTTTGCACCGTACCCCGGTGATGTTCTGACGCTTATCTACATTATCTCCCTGATCGGCTTTGCATTTTTTGTCTGCAAAGGAAACCAGGAACATAGAAGAAAGCTGAAAACCATACTGGCAGTGGCTATCCTGTCACCCATCATCATCGGGGTGATCTTTAAATACCTGCTGCTGGTTCCCATGCCGTTTGAAGGCATGGTGGTCGAACTGCTGGACCTGATCTGGTACGGTTAACCTTTCTTTCAACAACCGATG